>NC_003030.1:1651001-1978127 GCF_000008765.1 Clostridium acetobutylicum ATCC 824 | reverse complement strand
TGTTGGTAACGGAATGTTATGTTGAATGGCATACTCAACAATAGGATAAATAACATTATTTTTCTGTTTCATCCAAGCATAGCCTCCAATCAGTAACAACATATCAAAATTTTTGGGATAATAACTTACAGTATAATAACGAAAAAGATGACACCTATATGTCATCTTTGTAGAGGTTATATATTCCTTTTATTCGAGTTTTTATTAATTTTTTTAGTTCAAGTGGTTCTATAACTTTAAACGATGATTTTTGATCTTGTGATGAAAACAAACCAATAGCAAAATCTTTTCTAAAATCTATTTTTTTAACAGCTTTACAATTGAAATTTGCATCCATAATTTTATAGGTAGCAATTATATTGATTTTAAATAAACGGAACTCTTGCTTATAAGCGTATAAATATAATATAACTGCTTAAAAACAAGTTTATGAGGCCGAATAAGTCCTGAATATGTAATAATTGTAATCACTGACTCATTCAACATATCCAGATCTCGAAGAATTGTACACTTAGAAACTTCAAATCTTTCTTATAATTCTTGTACTGTGGCTCTATCAGTATTAGCAAGTATATTTAAAATCCCTAGTAGTCTACCGATTTTCATAATAACACACTTTCTATGTTTTAATAATACTTTACTCTCATAATTCTATAGTTCAAATGGTGTCTCCTGATATACATAATAATTAAGCCAGTTAGAGAATAAAAGATTAGCATGACCTCTCCAAGTAACCATAGGTCCCTTCTCTGGATCATTATCTTTAAAGTAATTTTTAGGGATTTTTATATTCATACCTTGATTTTTATCCCTAATATATTCTAGATTTAATGTATCACCATCATATTCTGCATGTCCCATAACAAAGATATTTTTGCCGTTTTCTGATGCAACTATATATGCTCCTGCTTCATCAGATTCAGCTAAAATCTTTAGGCTAGGATTCTTTTTAATATCTTCTCTTTTTACATAAGTATGTCTCGAGTGCGGAGCATAAAATTCATCGTCAAAACCTCGTGTCAATTTTATATTTCTTTCAGTAAGGTTATGTTTAAATACTCCAAATAGTTTTTCGTGAAGCTCGTATTTAGGTATCCCATAATGATGGTATAAACCGGCCTGTGCCCCCCAACATATATGTATAGTTGAGGTTACATTAGTAACTGACCAATCAAAAATTCTGCATAGTTCCTCCCAATAATCAACATTCTCAAAGGAAAGTGTCTCCACTGGAGCTCCTGTTACTATCATGCCATCAAATTTATTGTTTTTAATCTCTTCAAAGGTTTCGTAAAATTTAATTAAATGTTCCTTTGAAGTATTTTGTGATTTATGAGTTTGTGTATGAATAAAGGTCGGATTAACCTGAAGAGGCGAATTTCCAATTAGCCTTAATATTTGAGTTTCTGTTACTATCTTTGTTGGCATAAGGTTAACTATAACAATATTAAGAGGTCTTATATCTTGATGATAGGCTCTATCCTCATCCATAAAAAATATATTTTCTTCATTTAAAGTTTTTGCTGCTGGAAGATTATCAGGTATTTTTATAGGCATTTTTTTCACCGTCCTAGTTTAAATTTTAATATATAAAAAAAATCCATTTTCCAATAAGAAAAACGGATTATTAACATACTCATTAATTAATAAGCTGTTTTCTTATCTTTCAAAACAAATAAGTTTTGCAGGAATTAACACCGTACATTTGCCGGTTGTCAGGCTTCATAGGGCCAGTCCCTCCACCTTCTTGATAAGAAATAATATGAAATTTTATCACTAAATAGTAATTATACTATAGTACAATTCTTTTTAATTGTCAACGCTTAGAAAATCTGCTTACTTATCTATACTTTCAAATTTTATGTTATTATCTTTTACGTCTATTAATGTTTCTCCTCCTTTAGTGAGATTTCCGAAAAGAACCTCATCTATAAAATAAGGTTTAATTTTTTCTTGTATCACTCTTAGGATTTCTCTTGCACCGTAATTTGAGTTTAATCCCTTAGACGCAATCCATTTATAGCATTCATCAGTAACTTTAATTTTTATATGCTTTTTATTTAGCTTCTGCTGGAATTCATCCAGGGATCTTTTAGCAACACGTATAGCCATATCCTCATCCATTTTATTGAATATTATTATATCATCAAGTCTATTTCTAAATTCAGGAGAGAATATTTTAGAAACCTCTTTATCGATATTATCCTCACCAACTACTCTATTACCAAAACCAACTTTATTTTTACCTACCTCTGAAGCTCCTGCATTAGAGGTCATTATGAGTATAATATTTCTAAAATCAGCTTTCTTTCCACTGTTATCTGTTAGAGTAGCATAATCCATAACTTGAAGAAGTACATTTAAAATATCAGAGTGAGCTTTTTCAATTTCATCAAGAAGTAGTATGCAATATGGGTTTTTTCTAACTGCATCTGTTAAAAGTCCTCCCTCTTCATATCCTACATAACCCGGAGGAGATCCTATTAATCTCGCTACAGTGTGTTTTTCCTGATATTCACTCATATCAAATCTTATTAGCTTTATATTCAAAGCTTCTGCTAATTGTTTTGATATTTCTGTTTTACCAACACCAGTAGGACCTACAAAAAGAAAACTTGCTACTGGCTTATTCTCATCGTTAAAACCAGCACTTGATCTTTTTATTGATTGGACTATAGACTCTAAAGCTTTGTCTTGACCAAATATTTTGCTTTTCAGATTCTTTTTTAGATTTTTAAGCTTTTCTATTTGTGTTTTGGATAAGTCTTTTACTGGTATGCCTGATATAGATGAAATTACATTTTCTACATCTTTCACATTTATATAAACCTTCTCAGTATCTTTCCTATTCATTTCAGCAAATGCACCACACTCATCAATTACATCTATTGCCTTGTCGGGTAAAAATCTATCATTTATGCATTTTGCTGAAAGAGCGGCTGCAGCTTTAAGTGAAGCATTGGTGTAGTGTACATTATGAAACTGTTCATATCTGGTTTTTATCCCCATAAGTATGTCATAGGTTTCATTAATTGTTGGTTCCCCTACATCTATTTTTTGAAATCTTCTAGACAATGCTCTATCTTTATCAAATATTTTCTTATATTCATCATAGGTAGTTGATCCTATAAATTTTATTTTTCCATCTGTAAAGTATGGCTTTAATATATTAGCTGCATCAACTGTTCCGCCAGATACAGCACCAGCACCTATGATGGTGTGAATTTCATCAATATATACTATTGGTTTTTCACATTTTGAAATTTCATTTAATACATTTTTTATTCTTTCTTCAAAGTCGCCCCTATATTTTGTTCCAGCAACCATTGTTCCCATGTTTAATGTATAAATCTTACTTCCCTTTAAAACAGTCGGTACCTTATCTTCAGCTATTAAAGTTGCAAGTCCTTCAGTTATAGCTGTTTTTCCAACTCCAGGTTCTCCTACATGAATAGGATTATTTTTTCTCCTTCTACACAGAACTTGAAGTGTCTTTTTTAGTATATCTTCTCTTCCTATTAGTGGATCTATAAGGCCATTTTTTGCCTTTTCAGTAATATCCTCTGTATATTTATCAATAGCACAAACTTCATCTTCGTGATAATCATCAAATAAGTATTCATTTTCTGGCAAAGGCTCTATATCATCCTCATCACTATCGTTTACAGCTGATATTCCATGTGTAATATAATTCAAAAGCTTAAGCCTAGTAATACCCTGTTGCTTTAAATAATAGCTTCCAAAGGATGCATTATCGTCATAAATGGCTACATATATATCACCTATAGTTACGTAGTCCTTTCCGCTAGTTAAAACATGATTAGCTGCTTGATTTATTATATTTTCAACACCAACAGTTTGAGTTGGATCTCCTGATTCTAGTTTCTCAACATTTTTCATAAAATATTTTTCTAGCTGCTTCTTTAAACCCTCAACAGAACCGCCTGTGTTTTTTATTATATTTATTCCATCATTATAAAATAGCGAAGCATATAAAATATGTTCAGGTGTAAAATATTTATGCATATCAAATTTTGCTTCACTATATGCTGCTGTAATAATTTCATTTACAATCTCATCTAATTTCAAGTTCTATACCTCCCCCATAGTCAATTTCAATGGATATCCATTCTTGTAAGCTAATTTCTTAACCTCATTTATTTTTGTTGCCGCAATATCATATGGATAAACTCCTGCTATTCCTATTCCATTTTTGTGTACATCAAAAGTTATCTTAACTGCATTGGCAGGGACTTTATTGAATACATTGATGAGGATTTCAATTACAAACTCCATTGTAGTATAATCGTCATTATGTAGTATTACTTTATACATTTTGGGTTTTTCAATTTTATGTTTTTGTTTTATATTTTCATCAAAAGAAGTTTTTAAAGACATAATACACAACTCCAATTATCGATCAAATTATTATTTTAACCTACTTTTACTATATATATTATACCATCTTATTACCCCAATTAATATTGAAAAATAAATTAAAAACAAATAAGATACATACTTAAAGATATGCATCTTATTTGTTTTAGTATATCCATATTCCTGTTCCCATTGGTAATGTATCATATATATATTTTGCATTTTGCACAGCTAGTCGAATACAGCCATGAGAAAGTGAAGCACCTAAAGTTCCATCTACTACATTTCCATTTTTATCAAAGAGTATACTATGAAATAAATAATTTCCTTGAATTTGAGTGTAGTACTTACAAATTACATCGTTACTTGTTTTAAAGGCTAAACCTTTACCTTGAACATAGAAACGACCTGTTATAGTAGGCGTATCAGATGCTCCTGAAGTACACTGAAAGGTATTTATTAACTTCCAGTTGTGAGGATCACCGTTAAACACATATACCCTCTGCTCTTTTAGCGATGTAATTATAAAGAACTTGGTATAAGTAGGTGTATCATTAGAATTAGCTAAATTTTCTGCTGCAGCTTTTAGTGATTGTACATCTGGGTTAGGATCTGGCTGAATAACGGAATTTACTCTAGTTGCGTCAGTTGGCGTTTGATTTAGTAAATTCATTGTTTGATCAGAAACGCTTCCATCCATAGCTATATTATGTTTATATTGAAAGTCTCTTACAGCCCAATCAGTTGAAGGACCAAATTTTCCATCGGCCGTAATAGCATAGCCATAATTATTAAGTTTGTCTTGAATGCTTTTTACATCGCTTCCGCTAGAACCTAACTTAAAAACTTTGGGTTTAGGTGGTTCCTTTGCTTTTTTAACTTTTTTCTTAGTTGAAGAAGTTAAGTTTTTGGATTTTACTTGATTCTTGGATTTATCTTGCAAACTTGAGCAACCAGAAAAAATAAAAATAACTATAATAGCAATAAAAATAATTTTTTTTTGTTTAAACATATAGTCACCCTTTGCATATAATAATTTGGGAAAATATTTCTCCTAATTTATTATATACTTTTACCAATGATGTGTAAATATTTTAAACATCAATACTAACTTCTATACCTACAATATCTTTATTCTTAACTAAAATAGGCTTTACACAATTGATTATATATTCTTCTACTTGATATGGGGCTCTACCTACAAATTTATTTGGATCTATTATTTCATCAATTTCTTTTTCTGTCAATTTAAAATAAGAATCTTTCTTTATTCTTTCTATTAAATCATTTGGTAATCCATCAGCTTTAATTCTTTTAGCTGTTTCCATTGAATGTTTTCTTATTCTTTCATGAAGTTCTTGCCTGTCGCAACCTTTTTTTACAGCTTCCATCATAATATTTTCTGTTGCCATAAAAGGAAGTTCACTCTTAACATGAGCTGTTATTACATTTTCATATACTACCATATTGGACGATACATTTATATAAAGATTCAAAACACCATCTAGCGCAAGGAAAGCTTCTGCTACAGAAATTCTTTTGTTTGCAGAATCATCTAGTGTTCTTTCAAACCATTGAGTTGCCGCAGTAATAGCAGGATTAAGTGAATTTACAATTATATATCTTGATAGAGCACTTATTCTTTCAGATCTCATAGGATTTCTCTTATAAGCCATTGCTGAAGATCCAATTTGATTTTTTTCAAAAGGCTCCTCCATCTCTTTCATATTTTGAAGTATTCTCAAGTCATTACTGAACTTATAAGCACTTTGAGCAATCTCTGAAAGTGTATTTAGTACTATAGAATCTATTTTTCTAGGATAAGTTTGACCCGTTACATCATATGCCGATTTAAAGTTCATTTTTTCAACTACTTTTTTCTCAAGGGTTTTAATTTTTTCCTGGTCTCCATTAAAAAGGTCCATAAAACTTGCTTGAGTTCCTGTTGTACCTTTAACACCTCTTAATTTTAAATTTTCTATTACAAAATCAAGATTTTCTAAATCTATCATTAAATCTTGTATCCATAAGGTTGCTCTTTTACCCACAGTAGTAAGCTGAGCAGGTTGAAGGTGAGTGAATCCAAGTGTAGGAAGAGATTTATAGTTTAAAGCAAATTTGCTTAAATGGTGTATTGTATTAAGAAGTTTTTTTCTTATAAGTATAAGGGCTTCCTTCATTATGATAATATCAGCATTATCTCCAACATAGCAGGATGTAGCACCTAAATGTATTATACCCTTTGCTGATGGACATTGAACGCCATAAGCATATACATGACTCATTACATCATGTCTTACTATTTTTTCTCGTTCTTGTGCAACGTCGTAGTTTATATCATCAATATGAGCTTTTAATTCGTTAATCTGCTCATTAGTTATATTAAGTCCTAATTCCATTTCACTTTCTGCTAGAGCAACCCAAAGTTTTCTCCATGTTCTAAATTTCATATCATCAGAAAAAAGATAACTCATTTCTTTAGATGCATATCTTGTATTAAGTGGTGTTTCATAAGTATTTCTCATACTATACCTCCGTACATAAATATTAGGTTTATTAAATTCGTTTATATTATAACATATATTTTAGGTAAATATAATATTTTTGTTCGTGTTTATCGATTCTATATGATAATTTTGAGCTAGAATAAATAAAAAAAACAATGAAAATTAAATTTCATTGTTTTTTAGTTGATTTTTTACTCATCTAAAGATTCGATTAATTTAACTATTTCCTCAGCTGCTAAAGCTTCATCATCACCGGAAACGATTAACTTAATATTACTATCTTTTGAAACTCCTAATGATAAAACACCTATAAGACTTTTTGCATTAGCTTTTTTACCATTGAATTCCATAGTTACATCTGATTTGAAACCTGATGCTTTTTTTACAAGTAAAGTTGCTGGTCTAGCATGTAAACCAGTTGAACTTTTAACAACAACGCTTTTAGTTACCATACAAATCACCTCTAAAATTAATATTACTATAAAAAGCTCATAACAAGCTTTTTACAGTATAACATAAATTAATAGCATGTTCAAGAAAAATACCATTTATTTAAAAATCAAAGCATATAAGCTTCTTTTAGCGTAATTTTCCTATGAAGTTCTCTATTTCATCAAGTCCTTTAACTATATTGTCCATTGATGTTGCATAGGATAATCTTACATAGTTGTCATTCCCAAAACCTGTACCAGGAACCACAGCAACTTTATTTTCGCTAAGAAGTTCTTTTGAAAAATCTACAGAATTATTTATTTTTACTCCATTTATTTCTTTCCCAAAAAGATTGCTTATATTCATCATCACGTAAAAAGCGCCCTTTGGCAACAAGCAGTGTATTCCAGTTATGTTGTTAACTCTTTTAGACATATAAGTTCTTCTTTTTTCAAATTCAGTTACCATTGAATGTAATTCTTCTTGGCGTCCATTTAACGCCTCTACGCTTGCATATTGAGTTATAGAATTTGCATTTGATGTAGTATGAGCTTGTATATGGGACATTAGTTTTATAAATTCAGATGATCCTGAAGCAGCATAGCCTAATCTCCATCCTGTCATAGCGTAGGACTTAGACATACCATTTATAACAACTGTTCTATTAAAAGCATCCTGGCTTAAACTAGCTATACTTACATGTCTCTCACCATCATAGATTAATTTTTCATATATTTCATCAGAGATAATGAATAAATCCTTTTCTTTTGCAAACTCAGCTATAGCTTTAAGCTCAGTTTCTGTATATACTGTTCCTGTTGGATTTGAAGGGCTATTTATAAGTATAGCTTTAGTTTTACTTGTATACGCATTTTCTAAGTCATCAACTGATAGTTTAAAGTGATTTTCTTCTGTAGTATTTATAATTACAGAAATACCATCATTTAATTTTATTAGTTCAGGATAGGTTACCCAATATGGTGCACTTAATATAACCTCGTCACCTGGATTTAATAATGCTGAAAATGTATCTGATAAGCATTGTTTAGCTCCAGTTGAAACTATAATATTAGATAAAGAATAGTTTAAATTATTATCTCTTTTAAATTTATCGCATATAGCCATTTTTAGTTCCTTGATTCCTGAAACAGGTGTATATTTAGTATACCCATTTTCTATAGCATATATAGCTGCATCTCTTATATTTTTTGGGGTATTAAAATCTGGCTGTCCAGCACCAAATCCTATTACATTTATTCCATTTGCTTTCATTTCATCAGCCTTTGCGGTTATCTCTAATGTTATGGAAGCTGCTATTTGTCCGGCTTTCTTAGAAAAATTCATTTATTATTTCCTCCAAACTCATTTATATTTTTAATTATAAACTTATATTTTAAAATAAAGCACTACTATTGCTGTTATGCACCAACAAATAACGTTTATTAAAAAAGGTTTATCTTTAATAAAAACATCTTCTGGCTTTGCACCTGCATTTTCTTTTTCCATTAAATATTGGTATCTAAATATACCATATAATACAAAAGGAATTGTAATCATCATACTCTTACCCTGCACGGAACTAAAGCTGTATAAACAGTATGCAATTAATATTGATGGTGTAACTATAGTAAGCATTTTGTCGATTAAATCTATGGAATATTCCTTAAGTATTTTTCTTGTTGTAGTACTTTTTTCTTTTAGTGCTATTATTTCACCTTTTCTTTTGTTTAATGCTAAGAATAGAGAAAGTAGTATAGTGCATAAGATGAGCCATGGAGATAATTCTACTTTTGATATTATACTTCCACTTTCAACCCTTAAAACAAATCCAGCAGTTATTATCATAACATCTATTATTACTACATTTTTTAATTTAAAAGAGTAGAAAATGTTCATTACAACGTAGATTAAAATTACTGCAAGTATTTTTATGTCAATTCTATATGTAATAATTGAAAGTGATAAAAGAATTACTATATCTAAAATTATTCCATGCGTTTTTGTAACTTTTCCACTAGCTATTGGTCTATTCTTTTTGTCTGGGTGTTGTCTGTCCTTATCTGCATCTATTATATCATTAAAAATGTATACACTAGAAGAAGTGAAACAAAATACAAGAAAAATAATTAGATTATTTAAAAGTAAGTTTGTATTTGTAAACCTTCTAGAAAATATAATTGCTGCAAAAACAAAAACATTTTTTGTCCATTGTTTTGGTCTCATAAGTGCAATCATAGCTTTTACGTCAATTTTTTTCATATTATTCCTCCAAAAAATTATCTTCAAAGAATAATTTAACACATTTTTATCATAAATAAAAGAGACTTTATAAAATTCAAAGTCTCTTTAAAAAATCTAAATTATTATCTAGGTTGAACTATAAGTTTAATCGCTGTTCTTTCCTCCCCATCTATGTCAATGTCAGTGAAAGCTGGAATACATACAAGATCAATTCCACTTGGTGCAACAAATCCCCTTGCTATTGCTATTGCCTTAATTGCTTGATTAATTGCTCCTGCTCCTATAGCTTGTATTTCGGCAGCACCTCTTTCTCTTAAAACCCCTGCTAAAGCTCCTGCTACAGAATTTGGATTTGATTTTGCTGAAACTTTTAATACTTCCATAATAACCCTCCTAAGTTAGTAAATAAATAGTATAATTTTTTATATTTATATATTTTTTATTTGTATAGGTATATAATTCTACATATAATAAAAAATTCCTCCTAAAAAAATGGAAAAGATAAAAAAACTTTTTAAAAACAAAAATCCCTTCAATTTTTATATTGAAAGGATTTTCCATTTGAATCTAATTTTTGGTTTTATTTTGCATATTCAACTGCGCGAGTTTCCCTAATAACATTTACTTTGATTTGACCAGGGTATTCCAATTGTTCTTCAATCTTCTTAACAATACCTCTTGCCATCTCTATTGAACCCGCATCGTCAACTGTTTCTGGTTTAACCATAATCCTGATTTCTCTTCCAGCCTGAATGGCATATGACTTCTCTACACCTTCATAAGAATTAGCTATTTCTTCTAATTTCTCTAATCTCTTAATGTATGCTTCTAATGTTTCACGTCTTGCTCCAGGTCTAGCTGCTGATATGGCATCTGCTGCCTGAACTAAAATAGCTTCTAATGATTGTGGCTCTACATCACCATGATGAGCTCCTATTGCATTTACAATAAGAGGAAGTTCATGATATTTTTTAGAAACTTCTGCACCTATTAAAGCGTGAGGTCCTTCAACTTCATGATCTACTGCTTTACCAATATCGTGAAGGAGACCAGCTCTTTTAGCAAAAGTTGGATCAATTCCAAGCTCTGCAGCCATAAAGCCAGCAAGATAAGATACCTCTATGGAATGTTTTAAAACATTTTGCCCATAACTGGTTCTATACTTCAATCTTCCAAGAAGTCTAGTTAACTCACTATGTAAACCGTGAACACCTGTCTCGAAAGTAGCCTGTTCGCCTTCTTCTTTAATATTATTTTCAACCTCTTTTTTTGCCTTCTCAACCATTTCTTCAATTCTAGCAGGATGAATTCTTCCATCAAGTATCAGCTTCTCAAGAGCAACTTTAGCAACTTCTCTTCTTACTGGATCAAATCCTGATAAAATAACAGCTTCTGGAGTATCATCTATAATCAAATCCACACCGGTAAGGGTTTCAATTGCACGTATATTTCTACCCTCTCTACCTATTATTCTACCTTTCATTTCATCATTAGGAAGAGATACAACGTAAACTGTTGATTCTGCAACGTGATCAGCTGCACATCTTTGAATAGCATACGTAATAATTTCTCTTGCTTTTTTGTCTGCTTCTTCTTTAGCTTTTTGTTCTACTTCTTTAATCATTATAGATTTTTCATGTTTAATTTCTCTATTAACTTCTTCTAAAAGTAAATTTTTTGCCTCTTCAGAAGTCAAACCGGAAAGCTGTTCTAGCTTTTCTCGTTCTTCTTTATAGAGCTGTTCTATAGTGTTCTGCCTTTCTTGTATTGAGTTTTCACGTTCATTAAGACCGTTTTCTCTCTTTTCAAGCAAATCATTTTTTTTGTCTAAGGTCTCTTCTCTTTGAAGATTCCTTCTTTCAAGTCTTTGAATTTCATTTCTTCTTTCTCTGGTTTCTTTATCCAGATCTGATCTTAGCCTATGTGCTTCTTCTTTAGCTTCCAAAGTAGCCTCTTTTTTTAGTGTCTCGGCTTCTCTTTTTGCGTCTTCTTTTATTTTCTTTGCATCTTCTTCGGCCTTAGAAATTTTAGCCCAAGCATATTTTCTTCTGATATACATTTCAACTATAGTTATTATAATAACTAAACAAACTATAGTAATTATTAATTTATTAGTATTATTCATTGCCTAAAACACCCCTTTGCTTATATTGCTGAATTATAAAGTAAAATTAATGAAGCTATGAAAAGGTGTCATATTATTCAATTGGCAACCATTTGAATATGCTAAACCAGTATTTGTATATGAGATAATTGTATATTAATTTATTGGTTATGTCAAGATATAGTATTATTAAAGAGTTTACAAGAAATTATTAAGGAAGGTTGTAGCAATACTACAACCTTCCTTTTATTTTGTATTATTTTCAGTTCCTTTTTCAATCTTTGGCTTTTCATTTTTAACTTTTTGTATAGGTAAATCGTACTTTTCTCTTATTTTATTTTCAACTTCAGATCTAATATCTATATTTTCTTTAAAGAATAATTTAGCATTTTCTCTTCCCTGACCAAGTCTTATATCACCATATGAGAACCATGCACCACTTTTTTGGATGATATTTTCTTTAACTCCTACATCAACTATATTTCCTTCACGAGATATACCTTCATTATACATAATATCAAATTCTGCTTGTTTAAATGGAGGAGCCACTTTATTTTTAACTACCTTTACTCTTACTCTATTTCCAATCATTTCTTCGCCCTGTTTTATAGTGTCTATTTTTCTTATATCCATTCTTACAGAAGCATAAAACTTAAGAGCTCTTCCTCCAGGAGTAGTTTCAGGATTTCCAAACATTATTCCAACTTTTTCTCTAAGTTGGTTTATAAATATAGCTATACATTTAGACTTGTTTATAGAACCTGTTAATTTTCTAAGAGCTTGTGACATAAGTCTTGCCTGAAGACCTACATGAGAATCTCCCATTTCACCTTCAATTTCAGCTTTTGGTACAAGTGCTGCTACAG
Source organism: Clostridium acetobutylicum ATCC 824 (assembly GCF_000008765.1). Lineage (NCBI taxonomy): Bacteria > Bacillati > Bacillota > Clostridia > Eubacteriales > Clostridiaceae > Clostridium > Clostridium acetobutylicum. The sequence goes on along the minus strand of NC_003030.1, from coordinate 1,965,600 downwards.
AATCTACAACAATTACATCAATTGCACCTGACCTAACAAGTGCTTCAGCAATTTCAAGTGCCTGCTCACCAGTATCTGGTTGAGATACAACTAAGTTATCTATATCTACTCCTAAAGCTCTTGCATATTGAGGATCTAAAGCATGCTCGGCATCAATAAATGCAGCAGCTCCACCCTTCTTTTGGGCTTCAGCTAATATATGAAGTGCAACTGTAGTTTTACCTGATGATTCAGGTCCATATATCTCAACTACTCTTCCACGTGGAACTCCACCTATTCCAAGTGCTATATCTAAAGATAAACATCCTGTTGAAATTGCATCAATATTTAAGATGTCTTGCTCACCAAGTTTCATTATAGCGCCTTTTCCAAATTGTTTCTCTATCTGACTCATAGCCGCATCAATGGCTTTTAATTTTTCATTATCCATATATATCCCTTAAGGGTTCACCAACCTTTCTCTCGAACATTTGTTCTATACATATAATTATATAGTAATTTATTAATTTGTCAATATAATATAATAAAAGTCCCTTAAATAAGGAACCTTTTTAATATATTATATCCATTTTATGCAAAATAAATCATTATTTATCATTTATAAATACATGCCTATTCTTGTAAAAGTAATCTATTCCTGAAATAAGAGTTACAATAAAGGCTATAGCCAGTGTTATATCCGTACCATATCTTAAAAATTTCTCTACCTGAGCAGAATGGTTGCTAAGTAAAGCAAATTGATCTACAAATTTTCTAAAATCGTAATTTTTCCTTAAATTTATGAATAAAAGTGCAAATATTATTGTCACTATTTGAATAAAGGTTTTGATTTTTCCCCACCAACTTGCAGCAATTACAATTCCTTCACCTGCTGCAACACTCCTAAGTCCTGTTACTGCAAATTCTCTAGCTATTATTACAATAGCAATCCATGCTGGTATTACATGAAATTCTACTAAAGCTATCAGTGCAGAAGATACCAAAAGCTTATCTGCAAGTGGATCCATTATCTTACCAAATTTAGTTACCTGATTTCTACTTCTTGCTATATAGCCGTCCAGTTTATCCGTTATTGCAGCAATTATGAAAATAGCTGTAGCTATACTTCTTCCATATGGAATCTGACGTACTACAATGAATATTAGAAAAACAGGAACTAAAAAAATCCTCATTAAAGTTAATTTATTTGCTAAATTCATTATACACAACCCCTATTAAATCATATTCTAGGTTCTCTGTGATTTTTATATTAATGAAGCTTCCAACTTTAATCTCCGATTGAGACTTAAAAAAAACTTTACCATCTATCTCAGGAGCCATCTCGAAATTTCTACCATACCAATAATCACCATTAAACCCCTCAACTATAACTTTGTAAACTTTGCCAATCTTTTTAGCATTTAAATTTTTAGATACCTGCTGTTGAATAAGCATTATATCTTCTTCTCTTTTTTCTTTTACCGTATCAGCTATTTGCATTGGCATTAATGCCGCTTTTGTTCCTTCTTCTCTTGAGTATCTAAAAACTCCAAGATTATTAATGTTAGCATCTTTTACAAAATCACATAATTCATTAAAATCACCTTCTGTTTCTCCAGGGAAACCAACTATAAGAGATGTTCTTATGGCTATATTAGGCACTTTTTTTCTTATTTTTTCAACTTTATCTAATATCTCCGATTTTCTTGTTTTTCTAAACATATTTTTCAAAATATTATCACTTATATGTTGAATAGGCATATCTATATAATTGCACACTTTTTCATTAGAGGCTATTTCTTCTATAAGTTCCTCTGTTATTTCTTCAGGATAGCAATACATGATTCTTATCCATTCAATACCTTGAATTAATGACATTTCTTTTAATAGCTCATGTAGCCTCTTTCTTCCATATAAGTCTACACCATATCTAGTAGTATCTTGAGCTATAAGAATCACTTCTTTTGTTCCGTTCTCCGATAATTCTCTTACCTCATCAATAATATTTTCAAATTGTCTACTTCTATATTTTCCTCGAATTTTTGGTATTATACAATAAGAGCAAGAATTATTACATCCTTCTGAGATTCTAACATAAGATGAATATTCACCTGTAGTTATAATTCTTTTTCCTTCATTTATAGATTGATCACTATAATTACAGTAGATATCTTTTTTTCCTAAATTAAAAAAATCCTCTATAGCATCATCCAAACTCTTATAATCATTTACTCCTAGTATAGCATCAATTTCAGGTACAAGTTCTTTTAATTCTTTACCATATCTTTGGGTTAAGCAGCCAGTTGCAATTAGCATTTTGCAATTATACTTTTCTTTATATTTATTCATTTCAAGTATTGTATTTATTGACTCCTGCTTGGCAGATTCTATAAACCCACAAGTATTCACAAGAATTACATCAGCTTCTCTAGGATCATTTACGATTTCATAATCTCTATTCATAGAACCAAGTATGATTTCACTATCTACTCTATTTTTATCACAACCTAAACTAACTAAACCAAATTTTAATTTATCCAAAGTTTTTCCTCCTAGTGACACGTTAAATACAAATTATATTTTATTACTTTACAAACAATTTAACAAGGATTTTTAAATTATTTAATGTAAATTTTATAAATCATCCTTGTCTACCAAAATATTTCTAGGTTTGGTTCCATCTTTTGCAGATATATAACCTTTTTCCTCTAATTGATCCATTATTCTTGCAGCTCTATTGTACCCAATTCTAAGTTTTCTCTGTATAAGTGATGTTGATGCTTGTTTTGTTTCTATAATTATTTTTAATGCTTCTTCTAAAAGTTCATCCTCATCGCCCTCAGATTTTGAAACATTACTATTAATTTGCTCTATTATCTCTTCTTTATATTGAGTTTCAGTACTTTCATTCCTTATGAAACCAACAACTCTTTCAACCTCTTCCTCATTTATAAAGGCTCCCTGTATTCTAATTGGCTTAGATTCTCCAACTGGATTGAAAAGCATATCTCCTTTTCCTAAAAGCTTTTCTGCACCTGAAGTATCCAAAATAGTACGCGAATCTATTTGACTAGATACTGCAAAAGAAATTCTAGATGGAATGTTAGCCTTTATAACCCCTGTTATTACGTCAACAGATGGTCTTTGAGTAGCTATTACAAGGTGCATACCAGCTGCTCTAGCCATTTGAGCTAGTCTTCCTATATAGTCTTCAACATCATTTGGACAAACCATCATTAAATCTGCCAACTCATCAATTATTATAACAATCCATGGCAGTTTACTTTCAACCTTATTTTTAGTATATAAATCGTTGTATCCTTCTATATTTCTAACATTGTTTTCAGCAAACAGTTTATATCTTTTAGTCATTTCATTTACTGCCCAATTTAATGCACCTGCTGCTTTTTTAGGATTAGTTACAACTGGAATTAGAAGATGAGGAATACCATTGTAAACACTCAATTCAACTACCTTAGGATCTATCATAAGAAGCTTTACATCTGTTGGAGCACATTTGTAAAGTAAGCTTATTATAAGAGTATTTATACATACACTTTTTCCTGAACCAGTTGCACCAGCTATTAAAAGATGCGGCATTTTTGTTAAATCAGTAACAACACAATTTCCACCTATATCTTTACCTAATGCAAAAGCTAAATTTGACTTTGAGTTTGAGAAAGTTTCTGATTGTATTACTTCACTTAAAAAAACAGCAGTTAAATCTTTATTTGGAACTTCAATACCTATAGCAGATTTTCCTGGTATTGGAGCTTCAATTCTAACTCCTGAAGCAGCTAAATTTAATGCTATATCATCTGAGAGGTTAATTATTTTACTAACCTTAACTCCAGCGCTAGGTTGAAGCTCGTATCTTGTTACAGAAGGACCTTTTGAAACTTGTATAACTTTTGCATCTACACCAAAACTATTTAAGGTTTCAGTAAGTTTTTCTGCACTAGATAATAATTCCTTTTTGTCGCTCTTCTTTAGTTTAGAAGTCTCGTTCACATTCAATAAACTAATTGGAGGAAACTCATAGGTTATATCAGAATTATTGGAGGAGGTTTGTCCTATAGCATCTTCAAGTTCAGCACCTATTACTTTACTTTCATTCTCATTTTTTTCTGCAGAATCATACACCGCAATTTCCTCTAATGCTTGTCCCTTATTACTATCTACATTTCCCTCATTTTTCATAAAATCAACAATTTTTATCTTACTACTAATCTTTTTGGCTAAAGTTTCATCCTTATCTTTATTATCATTTTCATAATCCATAGTTTTAGTTTCATCTACAGAAGGCTTAGTTTTCTTTAAAGGTTTCTTTTTAAGATTTTCTCTTATAATTTCTCCTGCCGATTTTTCAGAAACCAAAAGAAAAGATATAATGTATAGAGTTATAAATAACACAAAGTATCCTTTACCAAAGAGTTTATATATTGGAACATCAAGAATATAAGAAATTACCCCTCCATGAAATGTATCAGATGATTCATATATTTTCTTTATTCCGTCTAAAATATTACCATTATAGTACAAGGATAATTTCTGCATTTGTATAAGCATAAGGGTGTTTATAATAATTATATTAACTCCGTAAAATCTTTTACTAAAAGTTATTTTTCCTTTTTTTATCAAATAACAAACACCTATAAACATCAATAATATAGGAAATATATATGCACCTATGCCTACAAGTGTAAATAAAAGTTTCTTCATACCATTACCAATGATTCCTGTAAAACTGGTAAAAAACATACTTACTGCGGCAAATGCTCCAAAGGCAAAAATCGATATACCTGCTATGTCACTGTTTAAAGTAGTTTCAGAAATTTTATCTTGCTTATTTTTTTTATATTGTTTATTCCTTGGCAAATATATCACCTCTAATATAATATGTACGTTATTATTAATTTTTATAGTAACCATAGGGATAACTCACCTATGGTGTACTGTCTTCTATAAGTTCCTTAAGTTTGCTTAAAGCTTCTTTTATTCCTCCAACACTGTCAATCAAACCATACTTTACTGCTTGTTTTCCTATTAGAATTGTTCCCATATCATTTAAAAGTTCATCCGTTTTTAGCATAAGCTCTGTTAAGGTTTCTTTTTTTATTTTGGAAGTTCTAACTATGAATTCAGATATTCTTTCCTGCATTTTATTAAAGTACTGAAAAGTTTGAGGTACACCTATAATAAGACCATTCATTCTTATTGGATGTATTATCATAGTAGCTGTTGGTGAAATAAAGGAGTAATTTGATGAGGTGGCGAGAGGAACTCCAATTGAATGTCCTCCTCCGATAACAAGAGATACTGTTGGTTTGCTTAAACTTCTTATCATTTCAGCTATAGCAAGACCAGCCTCAACATCTCCTCCAATTGTATTTAGTATTATAAGAACACCCTTTATTTCTGGGTTATACTCTACATTCATAAGTCGAGGAATAATTTCTTCATATTTTGTTGTTTTTGTTTGAGAAGATAATATCCCATGTCCTTCGATTTGACCAATAATTTGTATAAATTCTAATTCACTTCCTGCTTCGGTGTTTGTAACGTTATCATTATTAACATTGTCATTAGTATTGTTGTTATTATTTGAAGTTTGCTCATCATTCATTTAAATCCCTCCTGCACTATAATTATTGTGTGCAGGTTTACATAAAGTATACTTACTACTTATTACTTATTATTTAAATTAAACTCTCTATGAAGCGCATTGATGGCTTTATTTCTAACATTGGACTTTACAAGACACCATATTGTTGTGTGTGAATCAGCAGTTTGAAGTACTTCTATGCCTTCTTTTGTAATAGCTTTTAAAATTTTTGCCATAACACCAGGCACACCACAAATTCTATTTCCAATAATAGCAATTTTACTACAATCATCTTCTAAATAATATTGCACTTTAGTTTTTATGAGTGTATCTTTAAGTTTATTTAAATCTTTTTTATCTATAGTAAATATATTTTCTTTAGGAAACACGTTTATCAAATCTATATTTATATTTCTTTCTCCTAATAAACTTAGAAATTCTGTTGATTTTATTTTAGAATCCTTAAATTTTGTTGTTACTTGAACTCGTCCACTTAGAGAAGTTATACCAGTTATAAGATTTTTATTTAAACTATCTCCTTCTCTATTTATTAGAGTGCCTTTGCAATCATTTAGAGTGTTTTTTATTATAAGTGGTATATTGCCATTCATTGCAACTTCAACAGCTCTTGGATGAATTACTTTTGCACCTTGTTCTGCAAACTCAAATACCTCGTTATAGCTTATAGTTTCTATTAAAGCTGCATCTTGTACAATTCTAGGATCTGCAGTCATGATTCCATCTACATCTGTATATATTTCTATCTTTTCTGCATTAACTGCGCATCCAATTAGAGAGGCAGTTACATCACTTCCACCTCGCCCTAAAGTTGTAAAAAAACCATTTTGGCTTTTCCCTTGAAATCCAGCTACAACAGGAACCTCATTATGACATAAAAGCTTTAAAAGATTTTCAGGATTTACTTTTTTAACAGAGGCATTACTATACTCATCATCTGTTATAATACCTGCCTGGCCACCTGTTACAGGAATTGCCGCTATTTTTGCTCTTTTAAGTTCATTACTCATTATTACAGTGCTTATAATTTCACCACAGCACATTAATAAATCTGAAGCCCGTTTATTTGTTTCCTTAAAATCATTGTCAATAAGAGATAAAAGAGTATCGGTAGCATAAGGTTCACCTGCTCTTCCCATTGCTGAGACAACAACAATAGGACTATAGCCTTCCTTAATAGCCGACGATACCTTTTGTACAACAAAAGATCTTCTTTCTGGCGTAGATACAGATGTTCCCCCAAATTTTTGTACTATGATTTTCATAATATTCCTCCAAATTATAAACGATTTTTTTTCATTACAGAATTGTCTACGTCCATAATTATGGTTCTGGCACCTATTTTCTTTATATATTGCCACTCAACTTCAAAAAATTCATTTTTACTAAACAAAGAAAAGCCTGTATTATTATTCCCAATTATCAAGGAAATCATTTTTCCACTATCATCAATAATTATATCATTATTAGAAACAGTAGCATACTTTTCTCCGTCATTTATATTAATAATTTCATACTTTTCAACTTCACTATAGTATTTAACATTATCATTCATAATCAACCCTCCATATTTAAAAAAGTATTATTAAAATAGTATGTTTTTATACATAAATTTATAACCTTCATTTAAATATGATAAAAATAAAAAGGCAATTAAGCCCTTCTATTGTTAGTTGATTATTTTTCTTTAGAATTATTTGATTCTTGTTGTTTTAATACATCTTTTCTTGATAAATTTACTCTTCCTTGATTATCTATATCAGTAACTTTAACTAGTATCTCATCGCCAACTGAAACTACATCTTCTACTTTATTTACTTTATTTATATCAAGTTTTGATATATGGACAAGACCTTCCTTACCTGGGAGCACTTCAACAAAAGCTCCGAAGTTAGTTATCTTGGTTACTTTTCCTAAATAAACTTCTCCTACTTTAACATCTTTTGTAAGATCATCAATCATCTTTAACGCCCTGTTAGCTGAATCTGCATCACTAGATAGAACAAATACAGTTCCATCTTCTCTAATGTCTATTTTAACACCAGTTTCCTCAATTATTTTATTGATTGTTTTTCCGCCAGTTCCTATAAGAGTTCTTATTTTATCTGTATCTATATTTATAGTATACGCTCTTGGTGCATATGTTGATAATTCTTTTCTAGGTTCATTTATGCATGCAACCATTTTTTCGAGTATAAATAATCTAGCTTTTCTAGCATCATTTATTGCAGTTTTTATACAGTACTTAGATAAACCATGTATTTTTGTATCAACTTGAATTGCTGTTATACCTTTCTCAGTACCTGCAACTTTAAAATCCATATCGCCAAAAAAGTCTTCTAAGCCTTGTATGTCTGTAATAACAGCTTCTTTTGAAAGATCTTCACTTGTTATAAGTCCCATAGCTATTCCGGCTGCTGGTCTCTTTATTGGTACACCTGCATCCATGAGTGCTAAAGTACTTCCACATACACTTGCTTGGGATGTTGAACCATTTGAACTTAAAACTTCTGACACAAGTCTTATTGTATACGGAAATTCTTCTTCAGATGGTATTAATGGCACTAGGGCTTTCTCAGCAAGAGCTCCATGACCTATCTCTCTTCTATTTGGTCCTCTTAATGGTTTAACTTCTCCTGTAGAATATGGTGGGAAGTTATAATGATGCATATATCGTTTAGATTCCTCTACTCCTAAACCATCTATAACTTGAGCATCGCCAATTGGTCCTAAAGTTGTAACCGTCATAACCTGTGTTAAACCTCTTGTAAATAAACCACTTCCATGGGTTCTAGGCAAAAGATCTACATCACAACTTATAGGTCTTATTTCATCAAATCTTCTTCCGTCAGGTCTTCTATGTTCTTTTAATAACATATTTCTAACGACCTTCTTTTGAAGTGTATATACAACTTCATCTATATCAGCACCATCATCAGGATACTTTTCTGCAAACTCATTTGATATTTTTTCTTTTATCTCTCTTAATCTTAAATTTCGTTCATCCCTATCCGTTATGTACATAATTTCCTTAATAGATTCAAAAGCAAATTCAGTAACGTCTTTTTCAATTTCTTCTTTAGGATGATATAATTCTGGGGTAACCTTTTCTTTTCCGAATTCTTTCATTGCTTTTTCTTGAAAAGCGACTATATCTTGACAAGCATTAAATCCAAAATCTATTGCAGCAATCATTAAATCCTCAGGAATTTCATCGGCACCAGCCTCTAACATCATTACTCTTTCATTTGTGGCACAAACAGTTAAATCAAGAGAACTTTTTTCTCTTTCCTCTAATGTAGGATTTAAAACAAATTTACCATCAATACACCCAACAGATACTGTAGCAACAGGTGTTGTAAATGGAATATCAGATAAACATAGAGCCATTGATGCACCGTTCATAGCAAGTATTTCTGGTAAGTTATCCTGCTCTACAGACATTACAGTACATACCACCTGAACATCATTTCTGTACCCTTTAGGAAACAATGGTCTTAAAGGTCTATCTATAGCTCTTGCATGTAAGATAGATTTTTCAGAAGGTCTACCTTCTCTTTTTACAAATCCCCCAGGTATTTTTCCTACTGAATATTGTCTTTCTTCGTATTCAATACTCAAAGGAAAGAAATCAATACCTTCTCTTGGCTTTTCTGAGGCATTGACATTAACCATTACAACAGTATCGCCGTAACTTATGAACATAGCACAGTTTGAAAGCATACCAGTTTTGCCACATTCAACTTTAAGTTTTCTTCCGGCAATATCTGTTTCTAAAAAATGTAACATATAATTTACCTCCCTATATGAATTTACGTTAATAGTATAAAAAGTTTTTTTTGATTTATGTATATAGTTAAAAATATAGAGTTTAATTTTAAACATTTAATAGGAACTCAAATATAAACTTAGCTTATAGATATATCAGAAGAAAAACTATTTAAAACTTTCTGGTACATCTATAAACTAATATTTAAATTCATTTCCTATAATTTGTGTTCTAAAATAATAGAGCGGTATTAACCGCTCCATCTTTCACTGCTTTTACTTTCTTAAACCTAATTTTTTTATAATGTCACGATATCTTTCAATATCAACAGATTCAAGATAGTTTAAAAGACTTCTTCTTTTACCAATCATCATAAAAAGACCTCTTCTTGAGTGATGATCCTTTTTATGTTCTTTTAAATGACTAGTTAAATGATTAATTCTTTCAGATAATAAAGCAATCTGAACCTCAGGAGAACCTGTATCTCCTTCCTTTCTGCTGTATGTTGCAATTAACTCTTGTTTTTTTGCTTTATCCAATGTAAAACACCTCCAAAATATTATCCCCCTATTCCAAGAATATCGTCGGAGTCTCGATAGTCTTAGCATAAGGTTCCTTATAATAGTATAACAAAGTTTTTTTCAAATGTAAATTACTATTTATCTAATATTATTGCTTATATGCAAATTTTTTATCTTTTTCCAACTGAACCTTCAATTGTTCTATACTTTCAAACTTGATTTGGTCGCGTATTTTTTTTACAAAATTCACTCGAATTTCTTCATCATATATATTTTGATTAAAATCTAAGATATAAGTTTCAATAGTAAGTTTATCACCATTTACAGTTGGATTAGTGCCAACGTTCGTTATTCCCTTATAGGTAATTTTATTATACTCAACTGTAGTATAGTACACTCCTATTTTAGGAAGTATAAATTTATTATCATAACTTAAATTTGCAGTTGGAAATCCTATTTGTCTGCCAATTTCTCTTCCATGAATAACTTTGGCTTTAATTGAAAAAGGTCTCAAAAGCATTTGATTTGCTTCTTCTATATTTCCATCGGATATACAGTTTCTTATACGAGTGCTGCTAACCATGTCATTTTTAAAAGACACTGGAGGCAAGACATAAAGTTCAAAACCATATTTTTCACTTAAAGTTTTTAATAAATGTATATCTCCTGAATTCTTATACCCAAATCGATGATTAAATCCGGTTATTATACCGTCTATATTATAATGATTTATCATATTTAATATAAAGTCTTCTGGCATCATTTTCATTATTTCTTCATTAAAATCAAAAAAATTTAAAATGTCTAAACCAATGGACTTTAATATTTCTATTTTGGTTTCATTATCCATTAATATTTTAGGAACAATAGATTTATTTATAACATTAAGAGGATGTTCTTTAAATGTGCTAAGCATACTCATAGTATTATTTTTTTTACTAAGAGATATTGCTTTTTTTATTAAACTTAAATGTCCCATATGAATGCCATCAAAACTTCCTATTGTAACATAAGTTCTACAGTTAAGTTTAATCTTAAAACTATCATTTAAAACTTCCATATAAATTTCTCCTAGGTTAATAATTTAATTATTTTAAATCCTTCTTCACTTAAATTTCCAAGACCTAAAAACTTTCTTTCCATATTATAGACTCTATAAGTTTTGTTATCAGGAATTTTTTCAATTAATCTTCTGTCTGATACTTTTACGCCATTTACCAATAATTTTTCGAATTTTTCATCTACTGCTATTTCATCGTAATTTTCCAGGCATTTATCAACATTAATTATATTTTCCGTAATATTTTGCTCATTAAGATCTTCCAATGGAATGCTGAATGAAGAATTGAAATTTCCGGATGACACTCGCGTTAAATTGTACATTAATGCTCCACATCCTAGTTTGTTACCTATATCATAACATAAACTTCTTATGTACGTTCCTTTAGAGCACTCAACACGGAATTTAACAAAAGGAATATCTATACTTAAAATCTTAATTGCATATATGTGTATTTTTCTAGAAGCTCTTTCTATTTCAATTCCCTGCCTGGCTAAATCATATAATTTGATACCATTAACCTTTAGTGCTGAGTACATTGGAGGGACTTGAAGAATTTCACCTTGAAAACTCATAATAGCTTCAACTATATTATTTTCACTTGAAGTAACTTGATTTACTTTTAAAATCTTACCTTCTCTATCATAAGTATCACTTATTTCACCGAGCTTCATTTCTGCGTCGTATATTTTCTTACCTTCCATTACAAAATCCACAATTTTAGTAGCTTTTCCAATGCAAATAGGCAAAACACCTGATGCCAATGGATCAAGTGTCCCTGTATGCCCTACTTTTTTTTCTTTGGAGATTTTTTTTACTTGTCTTACTACATCAAAGGATGTTAGTCCTATTGGCTTAAATATGTTTAAAATTCCATCCATATTTAAAGCTCACCTTGTATTTCAGAAAGAATCATCTTTTCTGCGTCTAAAATATTTGAATTTATTGATAAACCGGCTGCTCGTATATGTCCACCGCCACCAAATTTCTCTGCAATTTTTCTAACATCAACATAGGATTTTGATCTTAAGCTAACCTTTATACAATCATCTTTTTCCTTTAAAAGCATACATACCTCTGCTGTATTCACCTTAAGTCCTAGTGATACTAAATCTCCAGTATCTACATCCTCTGCATTTGCCTTTTCTATAAAATCATGAGTTACTTTCATCACACATAGCTTATTGTTAAAAGTTAAATACATATCATTTAATACAAGAGCTTGAAGCTTTAAAGCTTCAAATTTCTTGTTATCAAATATTTTTCTATGTATTTCACTAAAATCCAGACCAGTACTAATTAAATTTCCAGCTACCACATGTGTATTAAGTGTTGTATTTGAAAATCTAAAGGATCCTGTGTCAGTTAATATTGATGTATATAGACATGCAGCGATAGTTCTATCTATTGATATGTTCATTTTTGATAATAAATCATACACAATTTCTCCAACAGATGCTGCTTTTGTATTTATATAATTTAAATCTCCAAAAGAATCATTTGTAACATGATGGTCTATATTAATAACAGTGTATTTTTTATCTTCACTTATCATATCAGAAGTATCAAAATTTAATCTTTCGATATTTCCACAATCTAAAGTTATAAGTAAATCTGTATTATCTTCTACCTCAAAGTGATTTCCATCGATTTCTCTAGCAAAATTCAAAAATTCAAAGGATTCAGGAACGACTTCTTTGCTTAAAATATAGGTTTCCTTACCAATACTTCTTAGCCCATTCAAAAGGCCCAAGCTAGAACCTATGGAATCGCCATCAGGTGATATATGAAAACTTATAGCAATTTTATTACTGCTTTTAATTTTATTAATTATATCATCTATTATCATTTTTGTCGGACCCCTTAATTTTTTCTAAAATAGCATCAATATGCATTCCTTTTTCTATTGAAGTATCAAGTTCTATTATAACTTCAGGTGTATACCTAAGCTTAACAGCATAACCAAGTTCTTTTCTTATAAAGGATTCGCTTTTTTTTAGTATATCCATGGTTTCTTTTTTCTTAGCTTCATCACCAAGTATACTTACATAAGCCTTTGCATATCTCAAATCCTTAGTTACATCAACCTTTATTACACTAATCATAGATGTAAGACGAGGATCTCTTATATCATTTTGAATTATACTACTTATAGCTTTTTTTACTTCTTCATTAATTCTTCCTGCTCTATACTTAGCCATAGAATATCTCTCCTTTATAGGCAGATTATTTTCTTTTAGCCCTCTTGTTTAACTTTTACCATTTGGAATGCCTCTATGACATCTCCTTCTTTTATATCATTAAATTTATCTATAGTTAAACCACATTCAAATCCACGAGCTACTTCCTTAGCATCATCCTTAAATCTCTTAAGTGAAGCCAATTCTCCTTCAAGTATTACAATACCATCTCTTATTACTCTAATACTGCTACTTCTAGTTATTTTTCCAGAAGTTACATAGCATCCTGCAACAGTACCAATGCTTGATATTTTGTATATATGCCTAACTTCAGCGTTTCCTATAACTTCTTCCTTATATTCAGGATCAAGCATACCAATCATAGCTGATTTTATGTCGTCAATTGCAGTATAAATTACTCTATAAGTTTTTATATCTACCTTTTCTTTTTCAGCCAAAGCTGATGCATTATTATCAGGTCTTACATTAAATCCTATTATTATGGCATTAGAGGCACTGGCTAAAATAACATCTGTCTCTGTAATTGCACCAACAGCACCATGAATAACTCTTACCTTTACTGCATCAGTAGAAAGTTTTTCAAAAGACTGTTTTACAGCTTCTACAGATCCTTGAACATCTGCCTTTACTATTATGCCCAATTCTTTAACTTTTCCCTCTTGTATTTGACTGTATAAATCTTCAAGAGAAACTTTATGTTTTGAGGCTAAATTTGCACTTCTTAATTTTTCAACTCTAATTTTAGCCATGTTTCTTGCTGTCTTCTCATCTTTTACAACGTTAAATTTATCACCAGCTTCAGGAACATCAGAAAGACCTAAAATCTCAACCGGGACAGATGGACCAGCGGATTTGATTTTTTTACCTTTATCATCAAACATAGCTCTTATTCTTCCATAAGTTGATCCTACTATTATAGAATTTCCAACCTTTAAAGTACCATTTTGAACTATTAAAGATGCAACAGGGCCTCTTCCTTTGTCAAGTTTTCCTTCTATTACTGTTCCTCTTGCATGTCTTTTAGGATCCGCTTTTAAATCCATAACATCAGCAGTTAATATAGTCATCTCAATTAAGCTATCTAAACCCTGCTTTGTTTTAGCTGAAACAGGAACACATATAGTATCTCCGCCCCAGTCTTCAGGAATCAAACCATGTTCTGTAAGCTCTTGCTTAACTCTATCTATGTTTGCACCAGGTTTATCAATTTTGTTTATAGCTACAACTATTGGTACATTAGCAGCTTTACAGTGATTTATTGCTTCTTTAGTTTGAGGCATTATTCCGTCATCTGCTGCAACAACTAATATTACAACATCTGTTATTTCAGCACCTCTTGCTCTCATTGCTGTAAAAGCTTCATGACCTGGAGTATCCAAAAATGTTACTTTTCCTTCGTTCATTTTTACAGTATAAGCTCCAATATGCTGTGTTATTCCGCCTGCTTCTGTTTCAGTTACACTTGATTTTCTTATAGCATCAAGGAGGGAGGTTTTACCATGATCAACATGACCCATTACAGTTACAACTGGAGGTCTTTTTATCCAAGTGCCCTCATCCTCATCTTCTTCAAACTCATTCTCGAACTCACTTTTAAGTTCCTTTTTATCAGCTTCTTCTGCTTTTTGTATAACATCCACCTTAAATTTAGCAGCAACTTTAGATGATGTTTCAAAATCGATTTCCTGATTTATTGCAGCCATTACACCCATAAACATAAGCTCTTTAATTACTTCTGTTATTGGTTTTTTCAATTTATCAGCTAAATCTTTTACTGTTATTGTATTTTCAATTTCAATTACATCATCGAATTCTTGCTCTTCTTCTTCATCCTCATCGGTATTTTCCTTATCTTTATCCTTTTGCTTAACTTTTTTGTTTTTTCTAACCTTTATACTGTCAGAAATCATATCTTCGTATTCTTCTACAAGATCTGATTTTTTATCCTCATCATTACTTTCAGATAACATTTCCTTTATAAGTTCTGCATCCTCTTCATCTATAACACTCATATGATTTTTAACAACTATACCAAATTCATCATGAAGTATGTTAATAAGTTCCTTACTTGATCTACCTAATTCTTTTGACAATTCATAAATTCTTACTTTTGGCACATTATACACCCCCATTTAATTATTTTCAGTTAATAGACTTTTTAACTTTTCGCTAATCTTCTTATCAACAATACACACTACTTTTATACTATCACTACCAAGTATATTTCCGAGCTCACTGCTTGAAAATGCATTTATAATGTCTATATTGTGCTTCGAAGAATAATTTTCAAACTTTTTTTTGCTATTTTCTGAAATATCAGTTGAAAGTATTATAAGATCTGCCTTTCTTTTTAAAAGGAGTTCTTCACATTTATTATAACCTTCAACTAACTTACCTGCCTTTTTAGCTATACCTAAAAATTGAAGAAATTTGTTATTCATCTGTAACCTCATTTCTTAATTTATTATAAAGCTCTTCATCAATTTTAATTTCCAGATTCTTTTCAAGCCTTTTTTGTTTAACTGCTTTTTCAAGGCATTCGATACTCTTACATATGTAAGCTCCTCTTCCAGGTTTCTTTCCTGTAGTATCTACTGATATTTCTCCCTCTTTGTTTTTCACAATTCTTATAAGCTCTTTTTTTGGTTTCATTTCCATGCATCCTGTGCACATTCTTTGAGGTATTTTTCTTTTTTTCAATACAATACACCGTCCTTTACCAAAAATATAGCATTATAAATTATTCATGTACTTCGCTGTCATATTGAGATTTACTCTTTATATCTATTTTCCATTCTGTAAGTTTTGCTGCAAGCCTTACATTTTGGCCTTCTTTTCCTATAGCAAGAGATAGTTGATTATCTTCTACTATTGCCCTTGCTGATTTTGTATCTTCATCAATATATACGTCTAATACTTTTGCAGGACTAAGTGAATTTGATATAAATTCTTCTGGAAGCTTACTCCATTTTATTATATCTATTTTTTCATTTTTAAGTTCATTTACTATATTTTGAACTCTCATTCCTTTTGGACCTACACAAGCTCCCATAGCATCTACATTTTCATCATGGGAATAAACAGCTATTTTAGTTCTTGATCCTGCTTCTCTTGAGATACCCTTTATTTCCACTATTCCATTGTAAATCTCGGGTACTTCTAATTCAAATAATCTTTTAACTAGACCCGGATGAGTTCTTGAAATAACCACCTGTGCTCCTTTTGTAGTGTTCTTAACCTCAACAATATATAATTTTATTTTAGAATTATATATGTAATCTTCTCCTGGTATTTGCTCAGATGGACCTAAGATTGCTTCTATTCTTCCCAAATCAATTAAAATGTTTCCTTTATCCTTTCTAAGTACAGTTCCTGTTATTATATCAAATTCTTTTTCTGAAAATTCATCATATAATAGACTTCTTTCAGCCTCTTTTATTCGTTGAATAACAACTTGTTTGGCTGCTTGCGCTGCAACTCTTCCGAAACTCTTAGGAGTTATTTCTATATCAACTATATCATCCAATTGATATTTAGGGTCTATACTTTTAGCATCATCAAGAGAAATTTCACATATACTATCCTCTATTTCTTGAACTACCTTTTTTTGTGAATAAACATGTATTTCTCCATTTTCTCTATTCATACTCACTCTAACATTATGGACATTTTCTGTGAGTTTAGCGTAATTTTTCTTATATGCTGCGACTAATGCATCTTCAATGGTTGAAAAAAGGAGCTCCTCGCTTATTCCTTTTTCCTCCACAATTTCTTTAAGTGCCTGGATGAATTCCTGATTCATTGTATTAACCTCCTTAAAATTCCCCACTCAAACAAATTTTTTTAATTTTTTTTCTAGGGATCTTAAATTCCCTATTATCTGAGACAACTATTACTATATCTTCTTCATTAACATCAATTAGTTTACCTGAATAATTTGTTGACTTTTCAAGACTGCTTTTCAACTTAATATCTACAGTATTTCCGATATATTTTTTTAAATGTTCTTCTGTAAATAAAGTTCTATATATTCCAGGTGATGATACTTCAAGATAATAACTGTACGGAATAGGATCTTTTTCATCCAACAGATCACTTATAGCCCTACTAACTTTTTCGCAATCATCAAGGGATATGCCATTTTCTTTATCTATGTATACTCTTAAATATCTTTCACCGTCTTCTTTAACAATTTCAATATGATAAAATTCATAACCTAAACTTTCAACAACAGGTCTTATAATTTCGATTAATTTATCTATCATTTAAATCCCCTCCTAACAATATATATTTTGCTACTTAAAGTTTTTTAATTCTTAAAATAAAAAATACAAAATGAAAGAGCGGGCAACTACCCACTCTCTTGGCACAAATCTATCAGTAAACTTCAACATCTCGTATTATTGTAACATATTGAAATTTATATTTCAAGGATAAATTAACATATACACTTTTAGTATCAACAATTAGCTATATATACCATATAAATCAATTTAATTCGCTATTATATGGATATCATGAGTTTGTACACAGTGTTTATTTGTATATTATCAAAAAATATAAAGCTACATATTGTCTATCTCCCTCATAAGTTCATCAACTAGATTTTCTTCCTTAACTTTTTTTATTATTTCTCCTTTTTTAAATATGAGACCTTCTCCTTTTCCTCCTGCAATACCTATATCAGCTTCTCTTGCTTCTCCAGGACCATTTACAACACAACCCATAACCGCTACCTTAATGCTTTTATTAGTCTTTTCTAATCTTTTCTCAACTTCATTTGCAATTTTTATAAGATCTATAGAAGTTCTTCCACAAGTAGGACAAGAAATAAATTCCACTCCGCTTTTAAGATATCCAAAAGTTTTTAAAATTTCTCTACCAACCTTAACTTCTTCTACAGGATCTCCTGTAAGAGATACTCTTATAGTATCACCTATACCTTCACTTAAAAGAGTTCCTATACCTATGGAGGATTTTATAGTTCCTCGCCATATAGTACCTGCTTCTGTGACACCAAGATGGAGTGGATAGTTTACTTCTTTTGAAATTAATCTGTAGCTATCTATCATCATTTGAACATTAGAAGATTTTATAGATATTACTATGTCATTAAAATTTACATCTTCTAATATTTTTACATGATTTAGGGCACTTTCAACTAAAGCTTCACTGCAAACTCTTTTGTATTTGTTTAAAATGTCCTTTTCAAGAGAACCTGAATTTACTCCTATTCGTATGGGAATATTCTTTTCCTTTGCACTTTTTGCAACAAGCTCCACTCTTTCTTTACTTCCTATATTACCAGGGTTGATTCTTAAAGCTGAAACTCCATTTTTTATAGCTTCAAGTGCTAATCTGTAATCAAAATGTATATCCGCAACTACAGGTAGTTTAACATTTTTAGTTATTTCACTTAAGGAAGAAGCTGCATCAAAATCAGGAACCGCACATCTTACTATGTCGCAGCCGGCTATTTCCAATTTTTTAATTTGTTCTATAGTCTTTTTAGAATCTCTAGTATCAGTATTTGTCATTGATTGCACTGTTACCCTAGAATCTCCTCCTACATATACACTTCCAACTTTAACTTTTCTAGTCTCAATTCTCTGCATTTATCTATCATCCCTTCAAGATTAAAAATTAATAGGATACACTACATCTTTAATTGTAACTACAATCATTAATATCATAAGTAAAGCAAAGCCTATAGTGTTTACAAACCCTACTTTATCATCATCAACTTTCTTTCCTGTTATCATTTGGAATAAGAATAAGAATACAAAGCCTCCATCAAGAGCAGGGATAGGTAAAAGATTCATTACTCCAAGCTGTGCACTTATAAAAGCAATAAAATTAACAAGTCTTATGAATCCTGCATTTGCAGCTGCTCCAGTAACTTTAATTATGCTTACAGGACCAGATACATCTTTTGCTGATGCCTTTCCAGTAACCATCATTTTAAGACTTAAATATACTGTTTTAATCATAGTTACAGTTTCAGAAGTACCGTATTTAGCTCCTTCAATTATAGTTGGTTTATCTATAAACTTTGGGGAAATTCCAATAAGATACATCTTTTCTTTTTTACTATACTGAGGAACTAGCGTCACTTTTTTTATCGTTCCATTATTTTTTAACGCTAACTTAATGCCTTCACCCTTGTTAAGTGCCATATTAAAAGAAATATCTTCCCATGTATGTACTGAATAATTGTTTATCTTAACTATTGTGTCTCCAGCTTTTATACCAATTTTTTGTGCTGGGGAATTGGCACTTATTTTGCCTACTGTAGGTAACGCTATGCCTTCTGACATTCCGACTATACAAAAAAGAACCGCTGCTAAAATTAAATTCATAATAGGTCCTGCTATAACTATACTAAGTCTTCTCGCAGATGATTTATTATTAAAAGCACGTGGATCATCACTTTTACTCTCATCACCTAGCATTTTTACATAACCACCTATAGGTAAAGCTCTAATTGAATACTGTGTCTCCTTACCTTTTATACCTAAAAGCTTAGGTCCCATACCAATTGCAAATTCTTCAACTTTAACATCATTTAACTTAGCCAGTACAAAATGTCCTAACTCATGTATTAATATGAGTACACCAAAAGCTAATATAGCAATAACTATATTAAAAAAACTCAATATTATCACTCCTAAAATCCAATTTTGCCCTTTAAATATTTTGTAACTTCATTACTTTTATTTATTATAGTATTAGCAGTTAAGTTATTTACATTCTCAAAATGATTTAATGCATCTTCTATTATTTCTTGAATATTTGTAAATTTAATTTTATCCTTTAAAAATAAATCTACAGCATATTCGTTTGCACTATTTAAAATTGCTGGCATTATACCTCCAGCCATTCCAGCATCATAAGCTAGGCGTAAACACCTGAAGGTATCCATATCAGGCTTTTCGAAATGCAAGTCTGGAGTAGAGTAAAAATCAACAGGCTCAACAATCCTTTCCTTTCTTACTGGATAATTTAGTGCATATTGTATTGGAAGCCTCATATCTGTGGGTCCAAGCTGTGCTATAACGCTCCCATCTTTATACTGTACCATTGAATGAACTATACTTTGAGGATGAACTAACACCTGTATTTTTTCATAGTCAACATTGAATAGCCAGTGAGCTTCTATTACCTCAAGCCCTTTGTTCATAAGTGTTGCAGAATCAATTGTTATCTTTCTACCCATAGTCCACTTCGGATGATTTAAAGCGTCATTTAAAGTTACATTATTGAGTTCATCAAAACTCTTCCCTCTAAATGGTCCACCAGAAGCTGTTAAAAGTATTTTATTTATATCCTTATATTTGTTTCCTTGAAGACATTGAAATATAGCACCATGCTCTGAATCTACAGGAAGTATATTAACTCCATATTTCTTAGCTTCTTTTGTTACTAGTTCTCCAGCAACAACAAGGGTTTCTTTATTAGCAAGAGCTATATCTTTACCAGCTTTTATAGCTTCCAGTGTTGGAATAAGTCCTATCATGCCAACTATAGATGTAACTACAATATTACTATCTTTGTAGGAAGCGACCTCATTAAACGCTTCATATCCAACTTTTACAGATGTTTTTAGTTTTTTTTCACAGCAGTAATCAAGAACCTTGTTATAAGCTAATTTATCTACCATAACAACAAGCTCGGGTTTAAATTCATCTATTATCTCTATCATCTTTTTAAAATTACTATGTGCACTAACAGCTAATAATTTAAATGCTTCGCTGTCATTTCTTATTACATCAAGAGTTTGTGTCCCAATTGATCCAGTAGCTCCTAATATAGATATGTTTTTCATTATATCACTCCTAAGTTCTATGAAGACAATATTATTTCTTTTGCGGTTATCACATAAATTGGCGCTATGAATAATCCTATTATTCCAAAAGCCTTAATTCCTATGTAGACAGATATTAGTATTATAAGTGGATGAATCTTTAATTTACTGCTCATAAAATTAGTCTCCATAATTTGTCTTGATACTTGAAGAAAAATATAGAGTGCTATAAGACCAAATATAGTAACGTAATTTTTTTCATACATCTTGTATATTATAAGTGGAATAAAAATTATTATAGTCCCAACATAAGGTAATATATCTAAAATGCCACATATTATTCCAAGCATAAAGCAGTCTTCTATTCCCAATACGAAGAATCCAATTATGGTTTGAATCGTGGTAATAAGTACTAAAAAAGTTTCGACCCTTAACAAACTTTTTATGTCACTAAATTTTTTCATAAGTATATGTACCTTGTTTTTAGTAAATAACTTCTCAGCTAAATTAACTATATCATATTTATCTACCAAAATAAAGTAAACAGACATGATAGAAACAAAGTATGTTAGTATGCCATCAGTAGTATATACTGCACTTTTTTTAAAAAAATCTGCATTAAATAATTTGTCAACAAATACATTAATCTTATTTAATAAAATATTAACATTAGATTCACCTATTATAGGCAATTTATTAATATCTAATACATTATGATAATGTTGAAGATATATGTTTAATTTCTGAGCAATAAAATTTCCTATTAAAAAAATAGCCAAAAATATCATTACATTTATAACAATAATACTTAATACAGCATTTATTCTATCCCCGAAAACTTTATGTTTACTTAAAAGATTGTATATTGGGCTACACAGTATAGTTAAAATAACAATACTAAGAAATGGTTTAAAATAGTACTTTATAAACAACGTAAAGACTACAAAAAATAATAAAAGAATTATGCATTCAATTAATTTTTTATAAAATTTCAATGTAATTACCTCTCAAAAAATAAAATAACTATAAAGTCATGTAAAACTTTATAGTTATTAATATTCATTAGAAGCACTTTATATTATTTTTAATTAGACTTTAAGACACCTACGGCAATTCCAATTAGCATTACCTGTTCATCCTCAGTAACCTTTATTGGACTATACAATTCATTTTCAGGCATAAAAGCAATACCATCTTTATCCATTTTTAACCTTTTAAGCGTTGCACTACCATCAATATTAACTGCTACAATATCTCTGTTCTCTGCTGCACCTGTTTTTTTTATAACCACACAATCTCCATCATTAATATCTGCATTTATCATACTATCTCCCTTAATTTTTAGTATAAAGCAATTTTTAGCATCCTTAACCCAGTATCTTGGAAGATAGAACTTGTCCTCAATTTGTGAATTTATAAGTATAGGTTCACCAGCAGCTATTTCATTAAATATTGGTATTTTCTCTATTTCATTTTCACCATACTCTATGTTTGCTGAATTCCCGGTTAAAATTATTTTTGAAGTATCATAGTTGTCCCTAATAAACTCAAAAGAGGTTTTATGCTTGATATCTTTGTAAGTGAATTTTTCTAGAGAATTTAAAGGTATAGTGGTATTTTCGTTTTTATAACTGTTTTTCAAAGTATAACTCTTTATTTTAGTTTCACTTACTAAACGTATGTTTTTTTTGTTTATGAACCACGAGGTACTATTTTCTATTAAATCACTATTATATGTAAAAAGCGTAGTGGAGTACTCTGAATTTTTTCTTATAGAATTAATAAAATCAACATGCAGTTTAGTTAAATTTTCAATACCATCAACTATTATATGTGTATACTTTTTTAAGCTGCTTTTTCGAGAATTTTTAATAGCAGCTTTAATTTTTTCTACAGTATCAAATTGTCTTTGTCTATTCAATTTATCATTATACATAAGCATAAGTTCAAAAATGCATTTTCTCATGTTTGAATTCTTATTAAGTCTGACATTCACATGTTTTTTTAATAAATTTCTTCCAGTACGTGCTATATTTTGGTATACATCTAAATTATTGTAACCGCAGCTTTTTATCCATTGAATTTCATCCTTTAGGAACTCAATATAGGTATCATTTAATACTTTGATATTTGGATAAAGCTTTTTCAAATCATCTATGCATGATTTCAGTATAGAATTTGTCTCTTTTTCATCAACAAGTTTTAAGTTTGATGGAAGATATCTGTCCATAACATCATCCAAAGTGGAAATTTCTATTACGTCCTTTTCTGGTGCAAGTAAAGTTGAATATTTAAAGTTTGCGTCGTCATATATAGATGAATATATATTATTAAATTTATTTAAGCTCTGCTTAGAATTATTAATTATTAATATTTTATCACTACTTGATATGCAGTAATTATTCTTAAGGAAAATACTCCTACAAGCTGCAATGGTACTTTTTCCAGTGTTGTTTTTACCTTTTACTAATAAAAAAGGATGCTTTCTGTCCTCTGCAATGTTATTTTCAATGCTAGTAAGTTTCAAAGTATTTTCCTCCTTATATAATAAATTTTATCTAAATACTATAAAGCTTAAATAATAGTATACTACTACAGAAGTAAATAATATACTGTCAAACCTATCCAAAATACCTCCAATGACCAGGTATTAAATTACTATAATCTTTAACTTGAGCATGTTCGTTTATTGATGATGCTGCAAGATCTCCGAATTGAGAAAAAACGCCGCATAAAATTCCTATTATTATGTAGTGATAAATAGCTATATTAACTCCATATTTAGAAATTATAAAACCATAAACAGTACATCCAATTACACTTCCTAGAACTCCACCAATCGAACCCTCAATTGTCTTTTTAGGACTTACTTTAGGACATAATTTTGTTTTTCCAAAAATTCTTCCTGAATAATAAGCTAATGTATCACAAAGCCAAGATGCTATGAATATAATCCACAACAAATAATTTCCATACTTCAAATCATTTGTTAGGGCAATAAAACTAAAGAAAACTGCTACATATATAAATCCTAATATTGTAACTGAAATATCTATATAATTATATTTAGTATCCAATGTAGGGACACAAAGCATAATAAATATACCTATTACTATCATAAAAAGTACAAACTTGTAATTAAGTTTATAGTTTATTAAAACATAGTAAGCTATACAAAGCAAGTATCCAACAATAGAAATAGGTTTAAGGTTAGCTTCCCTAGATACCTTATAATATTCATATAATCCAATCATCGATAAAGCAAAAACAAATATTTTAAGATATATACCTCCTAAAAATAAAATTATTAGGAGAGGAGCTAGAATAACTGCACCCAAATATCTTTTGTTTAAACTCATTATTTTACGCCTCCAAATCTTCTATCCCTATTCTGATAATCTTTTATAGCTGTATGAAGATCTTCTATAGAAAAATCAGGCCAATTTATATTAGAATACCAAAATTCAGAATATGCACATTGCCAAAGAAGAAAATTACTTAATCTTTTCTCCCCACTTGGACGTATTATTATATCTGGATCCGGAATACAACCTGTATATAAATACGAAGAGAATTCTTCATCACTTAAGTTAAATATCTCATCTTTAGATATCTTATTTTCCTCATAACTCGCAAATATATTCTTTACTGCATTTAATATTTCATCTCTGCCACCATAATTAAGTGCTAGATTAAGCATAAGACCAGTGTTATTTTTAGTTTTATTTTTTGCATCATTTAATGCTGTAATACAAGCCTCTGGCAATCCTAAAATATTGCCTATTGGATTTATAATAACATTATTTTTATTAAGTTCATTAAATTCTCTTTTTAAAAATTCAACAATAAGTCTCATAATTGCGTTAACTTCTTCCTTAGGTCTTATCCAATTTTCAGTTGAAAATCCATACACAGTTAAATATTTCACACCTATATCACTGCATTCTCTTACTATTCTTTTTAAAGCTTCACCACCAGCTTTATGTCCCATAGTTCTAGGGAGATTTCTTTTTTTTGCCCATCTACCATTACCATCCATTATAATTGCAATATGTTTTGGTATATTAGAAAAATTAATATCATTATCATTGCCTTTACCTTTGTCTTTATCAGACCTTATAAAATTTAGCATTATATTCTCTCCAATCAATATATAAATACACTGATATTTTAACATATATTTAATATAAAAAAAACCTGCATAAATGCGCAGGTTTTAAATAAGCAATATATATCGAGCTATATGGACATAATCTCTTTTTCCTTTGCTTCAACCATTTTATCTATTTCTTTAACATAGGAATCTGTTTTCTTCTGAATATCGTTTTCTGCACTCTTCATTTCATCTTCAGTTATAGAGTTATCCTTTTTCAAGCTCTTTACTTTATCATTTGCATCTCTACGTATAGCTCTTAAAGCTACCTTGCCATCTTCTCCAGCTTTCTTTACATTTTTCACTATATTTTTCCTTGTTTCTTCTGTTAGTTCAGGAATAACAAGTCTCATTGTTGTACCATCATTAGATGGATTCAACCCCAAGTCAGAAATCAATATTGCCTTTTCTATACTTTTCATAGCTGATTTATCCCAAGGTTGAATCATGAGAACTCTTGATTCAGGTACTGATATATTAGCAAGTTGATTTAATGGTGTCATTGTTCCATAGTAGTCAACTTCAATTCTATCAAGCATAGCTGGGTTTGCTCTACCAGCTTTCATTGATGTTAATTCCTTTTTTAAAGCTGATATACTTTTTGTCATTTTTTCTTCTAATTCTTTAATTATATCACTTATCATAGAAATAAATCCTCCAAATTTATTTTGATACGATAGTACCTATTTTTTCACCTAAAACGGCCTTCCTTATGTTTCCCGAAACATCAAGACCAAATACTATTATTGGTATATTATTATCCATACATAGTGATGTAGCAGTTGAATCCATAACCTGAAGATTTTTTTCAAGTACTTCCATATAAGTTAGATTATCAAATTTAATAGCATCGTCATACTTATGTGGATCTTTATCATAAACTCCATCCACCTTCTTAGCAAGAAGAATTACATCTGCTTCTATCTCAGCAGCTCTTAATGCAGCTGTGGTATCAGTAGAGAAATATGGATTACCAGTTCCACCAGCAAAAATAACAACTCTTCCTTTTTCAAGATGTCTCATAGCTCTTCTTCTAATAAAAGGCTCTGCTACCTGTTTCATTTCTATAGCTGTTTGGACTCTAGTATCCACATCCATGTTTTCAAGTGAATCTTGAAGTGCTAAGGCATTTATACATGTTGCAAGCATCCCCATATAATCTGCAGTAGTTCTATCCATTCCTTTACCATTTCTTCCACGCCATATATTTCCGCCACCTACTACAGCACCAACTTCTATTCCTAAGTCAACAATTTCTTTAATTTCTTTAGCAATCCTATTTGCCACTTCGAAATCAATACCGTATCCATTGGTTCCTGCTAGCGCTTCACCTGAAATTTTTAACATTACTCTTTTATATTTTATTGATTGCATACTGTACCTCCAATGCTACCATATATCATTTTATTTTAAAAAAAGAGAACACGCAGTGTTCTCCAATATGTTATTTGCTCTGCTGCATTTGTTTTTGTACTTCTTCAGCAAAATTTTCTTCTTTCTTTTCTATTCCTTCTCCTCTTTCGAACCTTACGAAATCAGCTATGGAAATAGCAGCACTTAATTCTTTTGATTTTTTAGCCACCAATTTTGAAATTGTTAAATCAGAATCTCTAACCCATACTTGATCTAATAAACATACTTCCTTCAAGTATTTCTTTATTCTTCCTTCAACCATTTTTTCAACAATTTTTTCTGGTTTGCCTTCATTTAATGCTTGAACTTTGTATATTTCTCTTTCTTTGTCTAATGCTGTTTGGTCAACAGAAGTTTCATCTAAATATAATGGATTTGCTGCAGCAATTTGCATACAAATATCCTTTGCTAAAGTATGAACTTCATCAGAAATCTTATCAGCGTTTAAGTTAACAAGAACTCCAATTCTTCCATCACCATGTATATAGCTTTGGATTGTTCCATTTTCATTTGAAAACTTAGTAAATCTTCTTAAATTAATATTTTCTCCTAATTTAGCAATTAAAGCAGTTATAACATCTTTTAATTTACTGCTTCCATCTACATAGTTTTCTTCTAATAATTCTTCTACTGTGTTTGAATTACTTTTTGCTGCTAATTTAACGATGTTTTCTGCTAAAGCTTTGAAATCTTCATTTGCTGAAACGAAATCTGTTTCACAGTTTACTTCAGCAATTGCTCCGCTTTTTCCATCTTCATTTACATAAGCAACAACCAATCCTTCTGATGCTACTCTGCCTGCTTTTTTTGCAGCAGCTGCCAATCCTTTTTCTCTTAGTATTTCTACTGCTTTTTCTGAATCTCCATTAGCCTCACTTAAAGCTTTTTTACAAGCCATCATTCCGGCTCCAGTTCTTTCTCTTAATTCTTTAACTGCACTTGCAGAAATCATGTTTCATACCTCCGTTTTATGCTTCAATTCACATAAACAAATGAAGAAGAAATCTTCTTCATTTGTTTATTAAAATATTTATATTATATACACAATTCTTATTTTTACTACTCAGCTAATTGCTCGCCTTGTCTTCCTTCAATTATTGCATCTGCAATTTTTGAAGTTATAAGTCTTACTGCTCTTATAGCATCATCGTTTCCTGGAATTACATAATCAACTTCATCAGGATCACAATTTGTATCAACAATTGCAACAACAGGAATTCCTAATATTTTCGCTTCTGAAATAGCATTCTTTTCTTTTCTTGGATCAACTACAAATAAAGCTCCAATGTTAGATTGTGTCATATTTACTATTCCACCTAAATTTTTTACAAGTTTCTCTTCTTCGTTTCTTAAGATGATAACTTCTTTTTTAGGTAAAACATCAAATGTTCCATCCTCTTCCATTTTCTTTAAGCCATTTAATTTTGCAATTCTAGTCTTTATTGTATTGAAGTTTGTTAACATACCACCTAACCATCTGTTGTTAACAAAATGCATTCCTGCTCTTACTGATTCTTCAGCAATTGCTTCTTGAGCCTGTTTTTTTGTTCCTACAAAAAGAATATCCTTACCCTGTTCTGATACTTCTCTTATGAAGTTGTAAGCTTCATCAATTTTCTTTACAGTTTTCTGAAGGTCTATAATATATATACCATTTCTTTCTGTAAATATGTATGGAGCCATTTTAGGATTCCATCTTCTTGTTTGATGTCCGAAATGAACACCAGCTTCTAATAATTGTTTCATTGAAATAACTGACATAATTTTTCCTCCTAAATTTTGTTATTACCTCCACTATCTTTTATTTAAAACCACTATATAACACATAGCACAGATTTCAAATTGGATAGTGTGTGTATTTTTACCTATGTAAGTATATCACATACACTTTATCTGTTCAAGAATTTTCTTTAATTATTTTATTTTCTTTAATCCTTCTAATAATCTATCATTTAAAATCTTTATGTGAGTACCTTTCATTCCAAGAGATCTAGACTCTATAACTCCTGCACTTTCAAATTTTCTAAGAGCATTAACAATAACAGATCTAGTTATACCAACTTTATCTGCAATTTTAGATGCTACTAGAAGTCCTTCATTTCCATCAAGTTCGTTAAATATATGTTCAACAGCTTCTAACTCTGAATAAGATAGAGTTCCTATAGCAAGCTGAACAACAGCTCTTTTTCTAGCTTCTGCTTCTATTTCATCATTTTTAGATCTTAGTATCTCTAGTCCAACAATTGTTGCACTGTACTCAGCTAAAACCAAATCATCATCAGTGAACTTCTTGGTAAACCTAGCTAAAACTAAAGTTCCTAAACGTTCTCTATTTCCTATTATAGGAACTATTGTTGAAACTTTGTTTTCAAACTCACATTTTTCATTTTCATAGAATGTACAAAATTCAGTATGCTTTAAATTAGCTTTTGTTTCCTTGCAATCTAAAAGTTTTAAATTATAGGAATCAGGAAATTTCTTAGTAGGGATTATTTCTTTTTTTAATTTTTCACATTCAAAACCACTTGAAAAATTATTACCTAGTATTTTCCCTTTTCTACTCACAACGTATACATTACATTCTAGCACTTCGCTTAATATATTACATATATCATCGAAAATAACTGGTTCTGTTCCTGATTTTTGGAGTATTGTATTTAGCTTACGTGTTTTATTTAATAGTATGGACATTACTTTTCCTCCCGATTTCCTTATCATTATTGTATTAAAACATTACAATTTTTCTTAACATTTCGAATTATCAACTTATCTATTAAAAATAATATCATATATGTTTTTTTTATTCAACCTTATTTTTTACAATTCCGACAATTATAACTATAATAATACAATTATTTTTTGTCAGGATCAGGATTAGATTTTTCATATTTACACTCTTGGTTAGAGCACTGAAGATAGTATCCTTTAGCCTTGCTAAATTTTTTAACCATAAAGCTACCGCAATTTGGGCAATTTTCTTCTGTAGGTTCAAACCAGCTTACAAAATCACAGTCTGGATAGTTACTACATCCAAAAAATTTCCTTCCTTTTTTACTTCTTCTTACAATTACATCTCCACCGCACTTAGGACATTTTACTTTCAATTTTTCTACAATAGGTTTTGTGTTTTTACAATCTGGATATCCTGGACATGCCAAAAAATCTCCAAACCTTCCGTGTTTAATAACCATATTTCTGCCACATTTGTCACACTTTATATCTGTAACCTCATCCTCTATGGTTATTTTAGCAACTTCTTTTTCAGCAATATCAATTGCTTCCTTCAAAGGTTTAAAGTATTCATCAACAATTTCTTTCCAGTTTTCTTTTCCTTCTTCAACATTATCGAGCTTATTTTCCATATCAGCGGTAAACTCAATATCTATAATTTGCTTAAAATAATCGCTTAATATATTATCTACTATATTTCCAAGTTCAGTAGGGAATATAGCCTTTTTTTCCTTCTTTACATATTTTCTATCGATAAGAGTTGAAATAATAGGCGCATATGTACTTGGCCTTCCAATTCCATTTTCTTCAAGAGTTTTTACTAATGAAGCCTCCGTAAATCTAGCAGGTGGTTGAGTAAAATGCTGCTTGCCATCTATCTTGTCTGTATGTAACAAATCACCTTTTTGCAACAACGGAATTTTTTCATTATGTTCATCTTCTTCAATATTGTACTTATAAACTCTCATAAAACCTTCAAATTTAACATTGCTACCTGATGCCCTAAATGTATACTCACCATTTTTTATTTCAATAGATAACGTATTTAAAATACAATTAGCCATTTGACTTGCCATAAATCTAGACCATATTAAATTATAAAGCTTATATTGATCATCCTTTAAACTTGATTTTACCATACCAGGAGTAAGCTCTATATAAGTTGGCCTAATTGCTTCATGAGCATCTTGAATATTCTTTTTACTTTTATATAATTTGGGACTTGGAGGTAAATACTCTTTACCATATTCATTTAATATATAATCATTAGCTGCCTCTTGAGCTTCTTTTGATACTCTAACTGAATCTGTTCTCATATAAGTAATAAGACCGATTGTACCATGTCCCTTAACATCTATTCCTTCGTAAAGCTGTTGAGCTACAGACATTGTCTTCTTTGTTGAAAAGTTAAGTTTTTTATTTGCATCCTGTTGAAGAGTACTAGTAGTAAATGGTGGAAGAGTATTCTTATTTTTTGTGCCCTCTTTTACATTTTCAACTTTAAACTCATCTTTCTTAATACTATTTATTATTTGTTCATTTTCTTCTTCATTATTTATTTTTATCTTTTTACCTTTAAATGAAGTTAGTCTTATTGTAAACTTATCTTTTTTAGATTGTTTATATACTTGAGCATCTATGCTCCAGTATTCTTCTGGTTTGAAATCATTTATAAGCTTTTCTCTACTGCATACCATTTTAAGAGCAACGGATTGAACTCTACCTGCACTTAGTCCCCATTTAACCTTTCTCCATAAAATTGGACTTATCTTATATCCAACTAATCTGTCAAGAACTCTTCTTGCTTGCTGTGCATCTACAAGATTAATATTAATTTTTCTTGGACATTTTATTGCAGTTTTTATTGCATTCTTGGTTATCTCATTAAATTCTATTCTGCACTTTTCACTTTCATCTATCTTTAAAACCTTTGAAAGGTGCCAAGAGATAGCCTCCCCTTCTCTATCAGGGTCGGTTGCAAGATATATTTTGTCACATTTCTTTGCTGCCTTTTTTAGTTTATCCAATAATTCACCCTTGCCTCTAATGGTTATGTATTTAGGATTATAATTATCATCTATATCTACTCCTAAAGTACTTTTAGGAAGATCTCTTACATGCCCCATTGATGCTTCTACAATGTAGTTTTTCCCCAGATATTTACCTATGGTTTTTGCCTTGGCTGGAGATTCCACTATTACTAATTTCTGTCCCATCTTATCCCCTCCAAAATAAAGTTTATATATTTACAAACAATCATTTACTCTTACATAATAACTTCCACTTAAGCATAATATTTTATTTTTCAACTGCATTTCAAATAATAACTCATAAAGTTCCTGAATGTCAATATTAAGACATCGTTTTATATCATCAACATGAATGGGCTTATCACTAACCAGGTCATATATTTGCCTTTGATTTTCAGGCATTGAGCTATATGATGAATTATTTCGAATTTTTTTAAAATTAATTTTTTGAAAATTTAAAATTCCAAATACGTCATCAATATCTTTTATTACATGTGCACCATCTTGAATAAGTTTGTTAGTACCCCTGCTCATTTTAGAGAAGACAGATCCTGGAACTGCTCCAACATCCTTACCTTGTTCTAAAGCAGAGGACGCTGTTATTATCGAACCACTCTTAATATCTGCCTCAGTAACTAAAACTAGATTACTAAGTCCACTTATAATTTTATTTCTTATTGGAAAATTATATGGCAGCGGTTTTGTATTTGGTTTATATTGAGAAATTATACACCCATTTCTAATAATTTGGCAATATAAATTTTTATTTTCTTTTGGATAAATAACATCAGCCCCACAGCCAAGTACAGCACAAGTATATCCGTTATTTTCCAAGCATATTTTGTGAGCATATGTATCTATCCCCCTGGCCATACCACTTATAATTCCTATTCCATTTATCGATATCTCACGAGAAATTATAGTTGTAATATCCTTACCATATTGTGTACATCTTCTTGAACCTACAATTGCAACATTATAATTCAATTCATTCAATTTCTTAATATTTCCCATATAGAATAATCCATAAGGCATGTCATCATAATTTTTTAATACTTTAGGATAATCATCGTCATTCCAGAAAACTATTTTCATTCCACTTTTTTTCATTTCATCTTTTATATAATTTATCTTCTCAATATCAAATTTATACTTCTGAATTAGCTCTGAATTTTTGAAGTTATACAAAATCTCATCTGAAGTTTTATAAATCCTTAAAAGCTCTAGTTTTTGCCTATATGGCAAATTAATTGTAGCAAACCATAAATCATTATCATACATTTAATTGTTCTCCTAATACAATTTTTATAAATATTTATTTTTTATGTAAATTCTTTATGCATAATTATGTTCATAAAAAAGGTTTTTATTCAAAATGAAAAAACTTACCTATAATACTTTATAATTTATTATATAATCTCAATTAATATGTACTGTTTTTTTTATAGTAAACCTTAGTAATTATATAAACTTTATTAATCAGATTATCATAATTTTTTACTCTAATAAAAAAAGCCGCTTGTAGTAATTTACAAACAGCTTTTAACTTAAAGAAAGTAGGCCAATTTTATTATATAGGAAACTACTTTACTTCATTAACATCAAATTTATTATTTATTGCTTGGACATATCTTTCACCTTGAGCATTATCATATACGCGCTCCCATTTTGATACTACCACAGAGGCTAATGAATTACCAACTACATTTACAACAGTTCTTGCCATATCAAGAATACGGTCAATTCCAGCTATAAATGCCACTCCTGCTACTGGAATACCCATTGAGCCTAAAGTAGCTAATAGTACAACAAGAGATGCTCCTGCTACACCGGCCATACCTTTTGATGTAATCATGAGAATTATCACTAATTTGACTTGTGCTGCCAACGATAAGTGAATTCCATAAGCTTGGGCTATAAACAATGACGCAATAGACTGATATAGTGTTGATCCATCAAGATTAAATGAATAACCTGTTGGAATAACAAATGATACAATTCCCTTAGGACAGCCAAATTTCTCCTTCTTCTGCATTATTTTAGGCAATACTGCTTCAGAACTTGCTGAGGTAAATGCAAGAATAATTTCATCCTTTATAACTCTAAGAAATGAAATAAAATTTACCTTAACAATAAACTTTGAAATTACACCAAGTATTACAAAGATGAAAAATATCATAGTTCCATAAATTGTAATAGTTAACTTCCCAAGTGGAATTAAAGATTTAACTCCGAACTTAGAAACAGCTACTCCCATTAATCCGAATACGCCAATTGGTGCAACTTTCATAACTTGATTAGTCACCCAAAACATTGCATCAGAAATTCCTTGACATAAATTCAAAACAGGCTTTCCTTTTTCTCCAATAGCTGCAACTCCTAGTCCGAACATAACTGAAAAGAATATGACAGAAAGCAAATCTCCTTTAGCAAAGGATTCAATAATATTTGCAGGAACAATATTTACAATCATATTTATCAGGCTACTATTTTCAGCTGTTTTAGTGGTTTTCATGTAACTGGATATATCAGCTGCCGAAAGTGAACTTAGGTTTATACCTGTTCCAGGATGAAATAGATTAGCTGAAACTATTCCGAGTATTATTGCCGTTGTAGTTACTAATTCAAAGTAAACTATAGTTTTCAGACCCAATCTTCCAACTGTTTTTCCACTTCCGCCACCAGCAACTCCGACAACAAGCGTAGAAAAGATAATCGGAATTACAATCATTTTAATTAGATTTATGAAAATATCACCTAATGGTTTTAAATATGTACTAACTGTTGTATTTCCATAAAAAACAATACCAACTATAATTCCTAGTACAAGCCCAATAATTATTTGTGTACCTAATCCAAGTTTAAAATTCTTCTTTCTCATTTTATACTCTCCTTGTCAATATGTTTCTTATAAAGCTATTAATAGGTAGACCTTTATCTATAACCCTTAGTATATCATAGTTAATAATGAATTTGTTCAATAAATTTATATAATAAACCTAGTTTGATACTTTTTATATAATATTTAGTGGTTTCTATCAATTTATTTATAGTTATATTACAATTTTATTTTTAAACAAGACTATAGTAAAAACTAGTATTTCTAAACTTTACAAACTTGCAATTAGATATTTAATATAATCGGAAAGCTATAGATATAGTCTATAATTCATCCATCCACAATCCATATGAAGCATCACTCGGCATGCGTAAGTCACCTCTTGGTGATAATGAAACAGAGCCAATCTTTACACCATCAGGCATACAATTTCTTTTAAATTGTTGAGTAAAAAATCTTTTATAAAAGTTCTTTAATGCTGAATGTATAACATCTTCTGAATATTTATCTTTAAAGGCTATATTTGCTAAATATAATATTTTTAAAGGTTCATAGCCACTCCTAAGCATATTATATAGGAAAAAATCATTTAATTCATATGAACCAATTAAATCCTCTGTCTTCTGCTTAATATTACCCTCTTTATCGGGAGGCAACAATTCAGGGCTTACAGGCGTGTTATAAATATCGAGTAGTATGTTTCTAATATCATTGTCCTTTGATGCTTCTGCATACCACATAATTAAGTATTTAACCAAAGTCTTTGGTATGCTGCTATTTACACCATACATTGACATTTGATCACCGTTATAAGTACACCACCCCAGTGCCAATTCGGATAAATCACCTGTGCCTACTACAATAGCACCTTCCTTATTTGCTATATCCATAAGTATTTGTGTTCTTTCTCTTGCCTGAGAATTTTCATAAATAGTATCATGGGTATTTAAGTCTTGTCCAATATCGTTGAAATGCTGTATACAAGCTTTCTTTATAGATATTTCTTTTATTGTAATACCTAATTTTTTCATAAGCTCTACAGCATTATTATAAGTACGTCTAGTAGTACCAAACCCCGGCATTGTAATGCCTATAATATTTTTCATAGGAGCTTTAAGCTTTTTAAAAGCCTCAACTATTACAAGTAATGCTAAGGTACTATCTAAACCTCCAGATATACCTACAACAGCCTTATTTATACCTGTTTTATTTAATCTTTGATATAGTCCTGAAGCTTGCAAATCTAGTATCTCTCTACATCTTATGTTCCTTTTACTTTTATTTGAAGGTACAAATGGTGAAGCCTCAACATATCTTTCTAAGTGCATGTTCTCGTTATAACCTAAGTGAAAGTTAATTGTTCTATATTCTTTATCCTCTATTCTACCCATATAAGTATTAAATTTAATTCTATCACTTATTAGTTTTTCTATATCTACATCTGCATATTTGACATATGAAGCCTCCTCAAATTTTATGTCTTTAAGTATGGATCCATTATCGGCTATAATAGAATGTCCAGAGAATACTAAATCTGAAGTACTTTCTGTTTGCCCTGAAGAAGCATATGCATAGGATGTAATACATTTTGCAGATTGAAGCCTTACAAGATCCCTTCTATAATCTGATTTTGCAACAATTTCATCACTTGCAGATAGATTTAATATTAGATTAGCGCCATTAAGTGTATGATAAGAACTCGGAGGTATGTTAACCCATAAATCTTCACAGATATCTATACCTATGCAAAGTTCTGAATAGATGTCTTTGAAGAGCAGATTTTCACCAAAAGGAACTTTTTTTCCACACAGAATAATTTCATCACTTATCCTTGAAATAGCGCCTGCAAAATTTCTTTTCTCGTAAAATTCATTATATGTAGGTATAAATGTTTTTGGTACTACTCCAAGTATATTTCCATTATTAATTATAACTGCACAATTAAATAACTGATTATCCGCTTTAACCGGCATGCCAACAGCAGTTATCATATTTATATTTGATGTTGAAACCAATAGGTTATTTAATTCATTTTCAGCCCTCTTAATTAAAAGATTTTGATTGAATAAATCCCCACAGGTATATCCTGTAACACAAAGTTCAGGAAATACTAACACTTTAATATGATGCCTTCTATAAGCTTTTTTCATAATAGAAATTATACTTTTAACATTATAATTTGGATTTGCTACCTTAAGTTCGCAGGAAGCAACACCAACTCTTATATATCCAAAATCTTTCTTCATTTGCATATCTATCTCCCCTTATCTAGCTAAATTTCAAATCAATGCCAATAATCATCTACTTATACAAATTGTTTTCTTTTATATATTTAATGATTTTCTTTATTGTTAAATGTTCAATAGTTTTATCTTGTCTAATATTGTTTCTTATTAATGTAGAACTTATATTATTAACTAATAATCCTGGTATTTGAATAAGGTTAGCTTTATATTTTTTTAAGATAGGAATATCCTTAAATACTTTAAAAATCGTATCTTCTCCCCTATCCATAACAATTATCTTATACTCAGTTAAAAGCCTTTGCCAATGTTTCCAATTGAGAATATCCCTGAGATTATCTGTACCTATAATAAAATATATATCTTTATCACTGTTTTGTTTTTTTATAATTTCCAATGTCTCTATAGTGTACAGCCTTCTTTTAAAATCCACATCAGTTGTATTTACTTCTAATCTATTATTGCATTCACAAGCAATTTGAAGCATATTTATTCTATGGTAAGCAGGTATTAATTCTTTCTTTTTATACTGATTTCCTACTGGTACAAACATTAGTTTTTTTGCTCCAGTATAGTTTAATAATTGTTTAGCTAAAGTAATATGTGAAGCTGAGGGAGGATTAAAAGCCCCTCCGTATACCAATATAATATTATTGCTATGCATTTTATTTAACTCTATACTTTTGAATTAATTCCTGCTTTACATGCCATAGCTCCATTGATAAATCAACATAATATTTATGAGGATTAACAAATCTCTTAACTTCATCCCATAGCGTATCTAATTGCTTTTCACAATACTCTCTAGATTCTTCAAGTGTTGGGCTTTCATACACGCATTCTCCATCAATAAATACTGGAACTTGAAGCTTTCTAGCTACAAATTTTGTTATTTTTTTCTTCTTCCAAATATTCTCTTGATCAAATATAGTATATTCCTTATTCTCATCTATTTTCTCATGAGCTAAGGTAATAACATCTGCTATGGCCTTTCCTGTTTCTTTATCATACAATCTCCAAGGTGTTTTATAACCAGGGTTTGTTATTTTTTCAGCATTTTCAGAAAGCTTAATTCTTGGAACTATTTGTCCATCCTCTTCAACTGCAACAAGTTTATAAACTCCGCCAAATACAGGATCAGACTTAGCAGTAATCATTCTTTCACCAACACCAAACACATCTATTTTAGCTCCTTGTGCAATAAGATCTTCAATTATATACTCGTCTAAACTATTTGATACTACTATTTTGCAGTCTTCAAGCCCTGATGCATTAAGTATTTTCCTTACCTTTTTAGACAAATATGCAAGATCTCCACTATCTAACCTTATTCCTTTTAACCTTTTTCCCATAGGCTCTAAAACTTCTTTTGCTACTTTAATAGCATTAGGAATACCACTCTCTAGTACATTATAGGTATCTACAAGTAAAGTGCATGCGTCAGGATAAATTTCTGCATAGGCTTTAAATGCTTCAAATTCATCTCCAAAGAACTGAATCCATGAATGAGCCATTGTTCCAGAAGCTGGCACATTAAACATTTGTTCAGAAAGTGTTGTAGCTGTTCCTGCTGCTCCGCCTATATATGAAGCTCTTGCTCCGTATACAGCTCCATCATATCCCTGTGCTCTTCTTGCACCAAATTCCAATACCGGTCTTCCTTTTGCTGCTCTAACAATTCTATTTGTTTTAGTAGCTATTAGACATTCATGATTTATTGTTATTAGTAACATTGTCTCAATTAACTGTGCCTCAATGGCCTTTGCTTTTACTGTTATAAGTGCTTCATTAGGAAATACAGGTGTTCCCTCTGGAATGGCATTAATGCTCCCTGAAAACCTAAAATTTTTCATATATTTTAGAAAGTCCTCTGAAAACATATTTTTTTCTTTTAGATACTCAATATCCTCTTCTGAGAATTTTAAATTTTTTATATAATCTATTATTTGTTGTAATCCTGCTGCTATGGCAAAGCCTGCTCCATCTGGATTCTTTCTATAAAATACATCAAAATATACTATCTTATCACCGAATCCTTTTAGTAAGTATCCGTTAGCCATGGTTAATTCATAAAAATCCATTAGCATAGATAAATTTCTATCATCTTTAACATTAAATTTTTTTATTTTATTCATAATTGCAGATCTCCTATCAATTTAATTTTAATCATTTGATGCCTTTAAATAATTTGTAATTTGTTTATCTCTATTTTTAAAATTAATTATTTCATTTACTACATACAGAACTACACAATCAATTGAATTTATACTAAATATTAAATGTTCTGAAGTAAAATGTTTTGTTACTTCAATTTTTGAGTTGAATGAATTAACTTTAATGGTAAAAGCAATTGTTTCTTTACAATAGTTGTCTGTATCAATAGAAAATACTAAATCAATACTATACTCTTCATAAACCCTGCCATGTTTTAAATAAACGCTTCTATTTTTTTCTCTAACAATTCCATCAAATTTATTAAGCCTTTTGTTTTTCATTAATTCTTTTAATATATAAGTCAAATAATCTTCCATAATCAAAATATCTCCTCTTTTTACTTTGTACTATATTGATACAAAGCAAAGATAAAAAAAATTTGTTCTTATCTTTCTCATTTTCCATTTGTACCAATATGATACAAACATTATATCATATAGTATTTATTTGTCAATATCTTTGCTCTTTAACTTTGTATAAAAATAAAGCTAAGTTAAAGAGCAAAGTATATTCTTATAAAACTCTATCCACAATCTCTATTCCATTTGACTGCATTTCCCACAAAGAAATAATTTTCATTAAATCGCCGTCATGTGTTCCAAAATCAAATGTTTCAACAGCATTACTTGGAATAATGATTCTTTTATCCATGTTTTTTTGATTAAAGTAAGTTTTTAAAGTGTTAGCAAAATTTGAAACGCAAATATCAACCTCGCATCCACATATTATATAATTTTCTATTTGAGATTCATTTTCCTCAAGCCACTTTTTAAAACCTGGTGCATGAAAACCATTTACACTGTTTTTAGGTATCATTACTGTATTACTATCAAGTAGTGCTTCATTCTTTAACTCAGGAATAAGCTCTGCTTCTAAGCTTCCCTCTAAACAATGTTTAGCATAGCTTTTAAATTCTGTTGAATTATTAGTATGCTCATCTAAGAAAAATATTTTTTTATTTCCTAGGGTTTTCTCATTAATTCTTACAATTTCATCAACTATTCCTTCAACTCTAGGAGAAGATAAGGCTCCCTCATGAACAAAGCCATTTACCATATCTACAATAACTATAGCTGTTTTGTCCTTATCTAAATCATTTAAATCAACAAATTTCCCTTTTATTTCTTCTGACATATTTAATATTTTTTCTTCAAATTTACCCATTATAACTACAATCCTTTCAGTTTATTCATCTAGAAAAGTATGCTGCCAATCTTCATTAAATGTATAACAAGTAGCAGGTCTTCCAGATGTTATCTTTTCTTTTTCAGTTTCAACTACCATCTTTTTAATTTTCCTTCTAAAGTTAGCTCTTGTTAAAGGCTTTTCTAAATTAAGAATAGCTTCAAAGACCTTTTGAGCTTCTCTCAATGTAAAATATTTAGGAAGTCGTGAAAAAGCAATTGGAGTGTATTCAATTTTATTCTTTAATCTTTCTAAAGCACAATCTATTTCTTCTATATGGTCAAATGCAAGCTCTTCTTTACTCCACTCCAAAAGTCTATATGAAGGCACCTTTATTGTAACAACACCATTTTTTTCAAATTTTTCAGTTACCAGATATCCAATTTTAGTTTCACCATCATCTGAAGTTAATAAAATATTATAGGTATCAATTTTATCTATACCAAATCCTTTTGATGATATAAATCTCTTTTTTACTGTAAACCATTTTGCGTCATCCGCATCATCCCCTGCCTTAGGTGTTATGCTTAATTTATCTGCTAAAGCCATATAGGCTACAGAAATAACTCTCATACGCGGATCTCTATTTACATCATCACCAAATGTCTTTAGTTGTTCAAAATACACATTTTCTACATTTGTTTCTTCTTTAAGTTCTCTATAACAAGCTGAGCTTAATCCTTCGTTAATATTTACAAATCCTCCAGGAACAGCCCAACATCCCATATAAGGATGATCTCCTCTTTTAATTAAAAGTATCTTTAATGCTTTATTAGGATCTTTACCTTCAATAGGTACATCATCAACAGTAAAAAGTAACATGTCGACAGTATTGGATGGTCTTTCATAATCCCCGGGTACATATCTATCTAAAAATTCTTTTTCAGTTAATCCATTTCTATTTTTTTTGTTCATGTCTCTCATTTATGTTTTCTCTCCTTACTACAAGTACATGCTTTGTATCATATTAAAACTATATTAGCATCATTTTGATACAAAGTCAACGCTTAATATAAAATAAGTATGCTTAATGAT
Source organism: Clostridium acetobutylicum ATCC 824 (assembly GCF_000008765.1). Classification (NCBI taxonomy): domain Bacteria; kingdom Bacillati; phylum Bacillota; class Clostridia; order Eubacteriales; family Clostridiaceae; genus Clostridium; species Clostridium acetobutylicum. The sequence continues at coordinate 1,924,801 of NC_003030.1, read as the reverse complement.
ATTTACTTCTTTTTATTGCAACTGAATCACCTTTATTGATTGTCATATTGAAACCTTGCAATATGACTTTTTTCCCATAACTCTTTGTTACATTTTTTATCTCAACTAGCTTTTTCATAATTACCTCCCTTCTTTTAATTTCATATTAAGTTTATAACTTCATCAAGCGTATGTACCTCTTCATATGGCTCATGACACTTATTGCCCTTTTTATTCTCTCGGTTCACCCATATTTTACGCCAGCCCAATTTTGAACAGGGTACAATATCCCACCAATATCCCTTGGCAATATGACAATGTTTTTTTTGTTTTAATTCTAATCTTTCTTCAACATATTTAAAAAACTTAAGCTGTGGTTTATATGCATGAATATCCTCTGAAAGAAAAACATTATTAAAAACATTACCTAATGCATCTAGGTTATAATCAATAATATCATGCACAGAGTTCGACATCAGAGCAAGTTCATATCCTTTTTTATGTATTTTCTCAAGGCTTTCTACTACCTCTTTAAAAGGTTTTAGTCTTTTATGTACTGAAATAATTTCATCATAAGATTTGCTAAAAACATTAGTAACTAACTCCATATCACAATACTCCAAAACTTGTTTTATTAATTTATCATAGGGGATATACGTTTCACCATACATAAGCCTATCCTCATAATTCACATAGATATTTACAGCATCTTTCGAATTTAAAATGTTATTTTTTGCAATATTAGATATGGCATCAAAAACAGGTTTGGTATCAATAAGAGTTCCATAACAATCAAATGTTAAAATTCTATCCATTGTTTCCTCCTCTTGTAGATAAATTTCAATTATTAGCTTTATAGAATGCAGGATTGCTTTACTATAAAATAAAAATAAAATTAATATTATCTTAAATTATACTATATTAAGGTTACAAATGTTTATTGTACAGTCATAAATTTACAAATTATTGACATATTTATGTTTTTATAATACGTGCAGCATAATGTCAAAACATGAAATTTTAAAGTCTTGTGGTTTTTTAAGCAAAAGTTATTATATGTTTATTTTTTATAATTTTAGTTATGTAAATTTCTTGCTAAATCAAATACATAACAATCAGTTAAATCATCCAATATAAAAAAGGTCGCCTGAATAAAGCGACCATGTAACTAATTAAAGTATATAATATATGATAAAATTTAATTAATCTCCTGCTTCATATACATAGTCAAAATGTAACCCTGGAATTATACTTATAGGATCAACTCCTGCTTGAAATACAAAACGCCAAGTTCCCATTAGTTGAACATTGTTAGTTCCATTTTCAACATAGTTGACATCTATACCTATATTACACTGTTGACCAGAATCTCTCCAGAAAGATTCGCCTGGAGCCATAACCTTCCAGTAATTAAAATCTGATACGCGTGCTACATCGTTTAGTGATCTTACATAAATATCTTTTACAGCTGCAGTTGTTGGTACATTTGTAACGTTTATATTCGCTATAGAAGAATATCCTGTAGTAGGCCCTGTAATATAGTTATCTGCATAAGCTGTTGTACTATCGTATATTAAAACGGGATCTCCAACTGTTAAATGTATTTCATCATTTAAAATAGGTGTATCTTGTATTAAGCTTGGAGAATATATAACTAAGTAATAATCTTGACCAGCTGTTGTATTTAATCGTGCTTTTTCTGCATATTTATAGTTAAGCCCACAGTATTGACTCCTATGTGTTGACGCATTATTAGGATCATTTGTATCAAAAAGAACTTGTAAATTTTCCGTATCCCTAACTTGGAATCTTAATTCTGGATAATTATTTAGTAATGTTATTACAGTTGAACCATCAGCGGTAAATTTAAACCATTCTTGATTTTTATTAGGAGTATATTCTTGAATAAACTGTTTTACATTTTCATTTGTATATTTATCTAATATAATAGTGTTTTGTATTCCACTAAGCATAGCCTCAACATCATTTTTATTTCCAATCATAAGTCTATAGGAGTTATATGTGCTATTAGATGACAATACAGTTGGTGTTATTGTTATTGTATAATTACAAATTCCTGCATTTGAAGAGGGTTTGTTAATATATACCCACTTTTTATCGTAATTATATACGTTTTGCACTACGTTTCCACTTTGATCAGATATTTTTAAATTCATATAATCTTTACTTGTTCCTGTCAAACATATTGCAGCTGTATCCATTTTAGAAAAGTCAACCGCTACATTATATGTTTTTACATCAGTTGTAGATTGAAAGGTACCTTGAAAAGCTTGGTAATCCTCTGGTGGTATAACATGTATAGAATATCCAACAATATTAGACTTAGCTCCTTTAGAATCCGTTACCTGGTAGTATAAATCAAAATCACCAGCGTTGGTAAATTGAGTAACAAAACCTTTATTATCCTGTAAAACGCCTAATATATATGCACTTGGGAAACCACCTACTGCACGTGACAAAGCATCTCCATCGGCATCTGTGTCAGACCAAATCCAAGCAATTTGTGTATTTGTTGTAATTTCTCCATTTTTTAATGACTCCGGATTAAGTATATATGGATCCAATTTAGCAACTGGTGCATTATTTGATTTATCTCCTGCTGCTGAAGCAACACTATTTCCTTTATACTTAGATACCGAATTATCTTGTCCACTTTTAATAATTGGTAATTTTATTTTATTTTTTAAAATTGTTTTGTTAAATGGAATTACTTTTTTATTATTCTTTAAATCATCTAAAGAAAGTTTTTCATTGTTATCTGTTCTAACCAATGACTTATTAGAGTCTTTATTTAATTTTAATTTTTGAAATTCTTTATAAGTTAAATTTTGTAGTCTTTTATTATTACTTGATGCCTTAACTACACTACTAATTGACCCAATTAATAGTATACTCATCGATATTGCAATAATACCCTTAATTTTCATATAGTCTCCTCCTATATACAAATTTATATTAATGCATGCATCGATTTATAATGGGAGCTCCTACACTTTTGTTATGTGTTGATGAATTTGGTAATTAAAGAATATATTCTCTACATTTATTATATCACTATAATTAAAAAATAAATACATAAAAGTATATTTAATACATTTTTAGTGTAAAAAGTTATTAAATATACCTCATAGCATCATTAAACATAAGCTTATAATTTGACATTTTTTTATATCATTATTCTTATAGATAGATTCATAAGCTATACTAGGATGGTATAAAAAACTATCTATAGAAACAAAAAGTCACTATAGATAGTTTTTTAGTTCTCTAAATATAATTTGATTAATAAGTTCTCTGAATATCTTCTTAAGTTTTACTTACATAAAAATAATATTAGTAACTAATGTGCAGGCGTAACTACTCCTTCCCCAAGCCTTCCTATAATTTTTGATTTGTATCCCTTTAAACTAATTTGCAAGGTTGGTGCAAAGGTGCCACCATATCTAAGCTGCCCATTAAAATGATACTCATTTATAAAACTTAAGACATCATGTCCGGATACTAAATACCATGAGTATGTTTGATATGGATCATTAGTTGGGTTGGTTATTACAAGACCATTTCCGTTTAAGGGTTTGTAATTACTACGCAAAGAATTGCCACAAAAACCATATAAACCGTCTACACCATTTAATCCTTGAGCATAAGTAAATTTGTGACTTATAGTAAATAAATAGTATTTATTTTTTTTCATTACAATTTGTGGGCGTTCAAGCTGCTGGTTAACGCCAACTGCTTCAAGTAGTGGTGGTAGCAATTTAAATCTTGTCAAATCTTTATTTTGGGCAACAGCGATACCAACATTCCCATTAAAATTTTCTACTCCTCGTGGTGCTATATGATTTTTTCGAAATAATTTATCACCTATATTTTCAGGTTTCATTTTTTCAATTTTTCCGCCCTTATTTCCTTCGAATATTAAGTAGTCCTTTTTGGTTTTAGGATCTTCAAAAAAATATGGATCACGAAAAGAATATATTATGGGTCCTTTTGCTTGTTGCATTGTTTGATAGTATACACCATCTGGCTCAAGAATAACTTGATGTTTACTACAATTCGTAATATGAACTCCACCTTTATCAACGTTTATACTAAATTTAGTTTTAACTAACCTCTGCTCAAAGGTTCTAACCGCTTCTCCTTTTCTACCTGTGGCAGTATAAAAAAATTGAACCATTCCATTTTCATCGAGTATTGCCGAACCTGCCCATTGTCTAGATCCAAGAGCATCTTCCACATTGTAAGCTAGTCCTTTGTATACCCAATTTTCACCGTCCGTTGAGCAAAAATAACTTATACCTGCAACATCATGACGTTTATTCCAGCCTACATTTCTAGATGCAGTCAAAGCAAAAATAACCTTGTATCCATTAACTACTGCTAAAGATCCATCTTTTTTTACAAGCGGCCAAGTATCCCAAACCCAAAGATTAGGGGCAGTAAGTTTAAAATTCGGATTGATATTAGGTGCTGTGTTTTCTTTTGTACATTTGAAATTTTGCGCCTGCTGGCGTGACCAAATACTAGTATAGCCTGTGTTATGTCTAAGTATTAAAAATGGAATTGTTAGTATTGCCAAAATAACCATTAGCGAAGATATCATTTTATAAGTTTTTCTTGTTTTCAAATATATTTCTCCTACATTTTAATATTTTGTATTTAATTTGTCGTTCTATATTTTCAAAATATATATTTAATCAATATGCTTAATCGTAATATTTTTAAAGACGGCTTTACCTTTAATAGAAAAAAGAGTTATTCCTTTGTCTTCTGGTCTCGGAAATACCTCATTTGAGTAAGTAATTTTGCCATCATCAATGAATACTTCTACACTTACTTTATCAACAAAAATTCTTAGATGAACCTTCTTATTATTTATATCAAATGGTGCTCTGCTTTCAACATATTTTTTGCTTTTATCTGGATTTCCTGTATAGGCTCTATTCACATAGGAATACTTACCTTCAGTGAAAATTCCAACGTCAATATGGCGTTTTTTATCTAGAGACTCTCGAAGTCTAATTCCTACGTTCTTAGCATCTACCCAATTTATGTCTGTATCGAGTTGATATGCCTTACCTTGAACCTTAAGATGTTTTAATCCCTTTACTGAAATTTGCTTAAATTGATCTATTGATGTTGTAATATTTTCTATTCTTTTAATAGGTTTTGAAAGCAAACTATATGTATTATCCTTTTGTTTACTTAGAGTGATTTCTCGCACAATAGAGTCCATTCCGTTAAACCTATTCTGAATTGTTGGTGTGTTATTAGCATAATCCCAGTTATTCATCCATGCTAAAGCATAGCGCTTTTTTAGGTTTTTGCTTTGATTTTCACTCTCAAAAGTCACAGCTGCATACCAATCAAAGCCGTAGTCTAACCATTTAGGAGTGCTTATATCGGCAATAAATTTTTTTCCGTCATAATTTCCTACCCAATATGCATAGGTATTTGGCTCACCTGAAACTTTACCGTTAGCACTAGTACCCAAAATCCACTTATAATTTCCATCATTTGATTGCATCATAAAAATATCTGGGCATTCTACAATACCAATATTGTTTGTAAAAAAATCACCTGTGTGTTGCCAGTTTTTTAAATTATAAGATTCATAGAAACCAATTTTTGTCCCTTCAGCTAAGACCATCACCCATTTATTATTTTTAAAATCCCAAATGATTTTGGGATCTCTAAAATCTTTTGTACATGGATTAGGTATTATAGGCTGATTACTATAGGGTTTAAATGTTCTTCCTCTGTCTGTACTGTACCAAAGAAATTGTTCCTGCTTATCCATACTTGCAGAAGGTTGTGTTACTATAGCAACAATAGCACCTTTTCCAAAACCCGCTGTATTTTGTGCATCGACAACGAAAGATCCCGACCATATATCTCCATTCTCATTTGTATATTTAGGAATACAAACTCCCTCATCTTTCCAAGTTACTAAATCTTTAGACGTTGCCTGACGCCATTCAGTACCATTACCATTAGGATAGTCTTTGTTATACAGATAATAGTAATGATACTCTCCATCAAAAAATACAGGCCTTTGAGGGTCGTTTTTCCATTTATTAGGCACTGTAAAATGATACACTTCTCTATAATTTTGTTTTTTAGTGGTAGTAGATTTTATTGTGCTATTATTTTGTATATATAAGGATAATAAAACAATTAATATTATAACTGTAAAAATCATTAAAATAGTTAATAACTTAAGCTTTTTTCTCTTCAACTTAATGCATTCCTTTACTTGTTTATATAAAACTTATAATTAAAAAATGCCGATAAAATATCTGCATTTTTTAATTATTTAAGACATAGGCTAGTATTTAATAATTATCAATAGTAAGTTGTCCTTGCTGAAGAATGCTATTTGATATAACAGATGTTTTGGTTCCTTTAATATTAAGTAGAAAACTTGGTGCAAAACTAGAGTGATGATCTGAATACATTCCTCTATTTGTTATGTAACTTGTTATTACTACGTTTTTACCATTAGTTTGAGGAACAGCAAAATGAGAGTACGTAAATGTTAGATCAGTAGGATCAAGGTTTAAATTTAGTACAAGGCCAGTTTTATTCAATGGTTTGTATGGACCAGTCAAGGAATTTGAACTAAAACCTAGCATGTATATATCTTTTGAACTTATTCCATTAATAGTCATTTTAGATCCTCTTGAATCTGTAAATAGGTACCATCTACCATTCATTTTAAATACATTAGCACGTTCAATTTCATCTGTTACAGTATTGGATGCAATTAATGGTTTCATTTCTTTTTTTAATGTATAGTCATTATTTAATTCAATAATGCCTAGTGCCCCATTAGCTAAAGAAGCATCATGCTTTTTATTAGTATCAATTAATAATTGATCTTTTTCTGTTTTAAAGAAACTTTGACTTCTACCATAAAAAGCTTTATTGAGTAGAGAAGTATCTCCTTGGTAACCATCGTTTGTTCCTGTGTTAGCCTCGAAAACAAGATATTTGCGGCCATTATCTTCCACATAATGAGGATCTCTCAAGGTATGATTATCGCCAGAACTCCATTTACCTTCATCTATAAATTGCTGAACGTTCTGATAGATTGTCCCATTTCCTCCGTCAAAAACAGATTTATGATCACTTACACTATCAATATTAATTGTATTTGAATCTGGTTGAGATAAATTCACTTGAGTAGTTGTTATAACTTGATTACTAGCATCTGTTCCACCATCTTTTGCTACTCCCGAAAAATCTGTGTAAAACAAACGAACTTGACCATCAGATGTTAAAGTTGCAGAACCAGACCATTCTTGTGTTTGATACTTAAGATAAGGATCATTGGCAACGTATTTATCACTATCTTTAAACACTTTACCTGCATTCTTCCAACTATCAATGGAGTTTTCTCCAATCTTTTGATAAAACATATAAATAGAAGTATCATCTTGATTTTTAGGATCACCTGCCAAAGCGAAAACAATATGATACCCATGGTAGTTAGCCACTGTTCCATCACCATTTTGCAATGGCCAGCTATCCCATACATCCAAATCTATCAAATTACCATTCTTATCATAACCCTTTGCTGAAGCTATATTTTTTAATGTTGATGCATTAAATTGAGGCACTTTAAATTTTAAGTCATTTTGCTCCATTGGTATTTTTGACATATTATAACGAGTAATATGCGAAACTCCATATGTTTCTTTGTAATTCATGTCATTAGTTGAAGCAAAAGTTTGCTGAGTTATAATTCCACTACAAATCATGGAACCAATTAAAATGCACTTTACAATTTTTAACTTATTCACTACTAAAACCTCCAATTAACTAGTTTATTATATTTGCACTATTTTCTTCCTTTCAATATATAAATACGCAAACTTTATTATTTTTTTAAGGTATATTAAAAATAAAATTAAAGTTTTTTTGCCTATTAAGCATACTGTTAATAATTTTCTTCCTGATTAGCTATGTTAATAAGTTCATCTATAGATTTTTTATTTAAATCATAAAATTTATAGGAAGGATTATTTTTTATAACTTTATTTATTAAAATAAACTTATCTATTGGAATGCCTACTTGTTTGGATTTTTTATAATCAATATCATTTCCTAATACAATCATGGGCCTTGCATTTATCTTATTTTCCTTAATATAATGTTCCAATGAACTATCAATACTTTCATCATTAATACTTTTGCTAGAACTTGCTATTGTTATTACGATTGTATTTTGTTTTCCAGAATCAATAAATTTATCGTTTTGTGCTGTTCTAATAAAGTTATTGATTACTACATTAGTAGCTTTAAATTTCAAGTTTCTCATTTTTTTTACAATAGAAACTCCTTTTTTATTTGCTGCCTGTAATTTTATAATATTTCCAAAGTAATTATAATGTATTTCCATGGCCACATTTTTATTATTATTAGGATTTATATCAACAACTACATATTCTCTTGTGAAAATCATGCCATAAATCAAAGAATTTATTATAAAAAAAATTAGTATTGCAGTTGCAGCCAAAGCAAATCTTCTTAAAGCTTTTTTTGTACTAATTTTTTTACTTTTTATATTTATTTCTTGTCCGATTTTTGCTCTTGTATTTAATTTATCTATTTCTATAAAATCTCCTTTTTCTGTTAGTATGATAAGTTTATACTTTAATTCTTCAATTACAATTCCCTTCATATTTTCACCTTCATTCTATATATTCTCGTATCAATCTATAGTCACCTATTTCTGCAATTACTAATGCTATGATGTATATTCTCCCTCTTTCAAGCTTTTTTCGATTTATGTATATATTCTTTTCTATTTCTTTTATAGGTAGTCTTTTTACTCTTATCAATTTATTAAGAATGTCTTGGTTATGTACAATAACGTTAGCAATGTTCTTATAAGTTTTCTTTAACTTTTCTTGTTTTGGAGAAGCTTGTACTAAGTTTACAAATTCAATTCCCCATTCTCTAAGCTCCTTTTTATATTCTAAAATCTCTAATCTTCTTATTTCATTTATACTCTTATTTTTATATTGTTCCATTGCCTTATTGAACATTATAGGATTTATATCATTATTTTCCGAGTCATAATTTCCTTGCAAATAAACTATATTTTTAAATTTTTGATTTTTTCTATAATAATCTATAGCTCTTAGAATAATAACTCGCTTAGCAAAACTTAGAAATTTCCCTTTATTTCTATCATACGATTCAACAGCTTCTTCAAAAGCTATCATACCAATTGAAAGTTCATCATCATATCCATATTGCAAGTACTTTCCCGTTTTTTTCTGCAAAAGGCTTGCTATAAAAGGCTTGTACTCTTGAATTAGTCTATTCAATTCTTCTTTACTTTCTTTCGCCTTCTGTATACGATCTTCAAGTGACCTGTTAAAAAGCATATCTTCACCTCACAATGAAATTTTTTATATATATTCGATACCAAGCTTATAAAAATTAAGGTGTTGTGGTTTTAAAGTTAATAATATTTTTTTACATTAATTTTAACACAAACTAATTATTCATATTCTTAATTTATTTTATAATACTATATGAAAACCTAAGAAAATGCCCAATTATAAAAAACGTAAAACTTTATCCCTTCAATAATTTAGTTCAAGTTATTAATTTTATTAAATACAGAGATGTACTTTCCTATAGAACTAAAAATACTATAAGAAATAGCTTTAACTATGGAGTTGATTTTTCAGACATAGCTAGTCAATCTGCTTTAATAAGGGTTCTTGAAATCGCTGCTTATGAAGGTCATAACAATTGTTATGGTTATCCTGGATATGGTAAAACTATGTATGAATTAGGAAAAATATTTAAAGACTTCAACGATTTTATTAGTTCAGAAGAATATATTTTAAAATCGTTAGCTTTTACCAAAAATCAAACATACTATTTTTTAATTAAAGATGTCATTTTTTAATCAATATATATAGATGCAAATAATGCCGAAAATTTAATTTCTATTGAAGCTTAGTTCAGGATTTCTTAACGTAATATTTTAAACGGCTAAATAATTAGTATTATTTATATATTAAAAATCTGATTCTATCAAAAAAAATCGTATAGAATTAATTCAAGCTAGTATTTGTACGTTTTTTTAAAAGTAAAAAGCAATTTTAAAAAATAAAGACGTTTTAATATATGCATTTAAAAGTAATCTTATCTACAATATAAAAACGACGACAAATTCAGATTTGTCGTTGTTTTTATATTGTATCTTTTTAATTTCTCATCCTTATCTTGTTTTTCTTTTTCAATCTTTTTAACTTCCTCTTTCCTTTCTTGTTCTAATACTTCCATATATCTCTTTTAAATAATTACTTCTGCAATATCCGGATCATTAAATACCTCCATTCCCCTTTCACCTCCTTTTGATAAATCTATAATGTCATATGCTTTACCATCTAGATAATAACTTGTTCATTATTATGAACGATAGATTTTTGTGAATAACCTCCTCATATTCCATACTTTTAATATTTTCATCTCTTTTGAATTTTGCTCATCATGTCAATAACTATATTTCTGATATAATTAGTAGCAAATATGTTATAATTATGTAAAATCAACTATATAAAACCAATTATAAATACTAAATTTTATTGGGGGATTTATAAAATGAAAAATCACAAAAAACTAATTACACTTTCAATACTACTTTTAATTCTCATAAGTTTAATTGCTGTATACAATATAAAAAAATACACTAAGCCAAAATCAGAAGGCATCTTTTACAAAGTAGAAAGTAACGGAAACTCATTATATTTGGGTGGTACAATCCACATTGGAAAAAATGAGCCTATTAAATTTTCTAAAGCTGTTGAAAATGCCTATGAAAAATCCACTACATTAGTTGTAGAAACCGACATTACAAACACTAGTACAATACGTAAATATGGAAAAGATGTAACTTACTCAAGTGGTGATAATTTATACAAGCATATAACTCCTGCCGCAAAAAAACATATTGAACCAATTATGAAAAAATTAAATTTAAATCTTGATACCTACAAAAATGATACTCTAGGTTATTTATACAGTACCATTCTTAATAGTGAATTATTATCTGATGATGCAAACAGCTACGGCTTTGATTACTATTTTCTAAAAAGAGCTAAAAATGATAACAAAAAAATTGTTGCTTTAGAAGATGCTAAAACTCAAGCTGCCGCAATAAATGCTGGTGGAGATGCTTATCAAAATTATCAACTTGAAAATATGCTCTATCCTGATGATGCTAAAAAAGCTTTTAATACTCAATATAATGCAGTCTTAAATGGTGATGTGAATTATTTTGAAAAATACGACTTTGGAAAGAATTCAAATAATAAAGCCGTTCGAGATTATTACAATTCTCTAATATTACAAAGAAACATTAACATGTATAATAAAATAAAAAGTTATATATCCTCAGGCAAAAAATATTTTATAGTTGTTGGAACCGGACACGTACTTGGACCCGATGGACTTGTAAAAATGTTAAAGAAAGATGGTTTTACAGTCACAAGACTTAAATAAAAGCTTTTTATCACCTTAATTAGGATTCTTTTAGAGTATAGTGTCCAATGTCAAACTTTGTTTATTTTTATATGAAGTATTTAAATGAATAACATTTATAGTATATATTTTTAACTTTTTATATGAATTGAAACAACGATATAAGAAAATGCATAAAAAAAGAGAGTGTAAAATAGTCTGTGTAAACCTCAAAAAATGATATGATAAATTATCATAATGAAGAAAGCATGGACTAAGTCTTTCTCTAAAGATGAATTAATAAAAATACTTGATAAATACTCAAATATAAAAACAGCCTTTGATCTTGATGTTCCTAGAGACCGTTCAAGCTCATTTGAGCGCTTGAAATTGTAAAGAAGCATCAATCTCATTTAGAAAGTTCTATTATTGGTATGGATGTAATTCACTCTAAAGTAAGAAAAGGCAATGCTTAATAGTAATAAAATCTTGGAAAAATAATTTAGATGAGCTTACTACATTTTTTTAATAATGGCCTCACTTATGCTTAATTAAATATATATTATGATGTAATAAAAATACATTTAAATTCAAATAAAGTTGTAGGCATATATTTACCCCCAACCTTAATAAATTAAAATTTATTTTTCTAAAGTTTACACAAAATGATTTACCCTCTTATAACTATAATTATTTTGTGATTCCTGACCTCATAATCGAGCTCGAAATAACAAATATTATAAAAATCATAATAATAATTATTATAGATACATAAGCTATTTGAATCTTTCTATCTTGTATCATGCGAATATTTACTTTAATATTATTATTCCTAATATAATTTAAAAATTTAATATGTCTGTCTCCATTGTATATTTCTACTTTTATCTCTATTCCGCTAGTTGATTTTATTGCAAATACCGTAAAATTATTTTTTATTTTTTTACTTTCAATATATTCGACATCTTTAAATCTAAAATTTTTTATTTTTAAAACACCATAAGCATCATTCGTTTCAATTCCAAATATACCCTTGTTAGTCAAAACAATTCCTGTTTTTGTACCCCAATCATTCGATATAGCACCTTCAAGGGAATAATATCCCCCACATACCATTTGATATTTCCTAACTCCATAGGTTTCTGCCCAAAACATATACTCTACCTTTTCATCATCTTCAAATTGTTTTTCAACTTTTTCAAATGCTTCTTCCATATTAACTTTCATATATAACTTTTTTACCTTATTCTTCATTTTAGAAAGTACATCATCATCAACCTTCTTTGTTTCATACTTCTCTATCTCTTCTTCACTAACTACAATATCATTATAATTTCTAAATAGATTTTTGTCATCCATAACCTATCCCTCCTTACCTACACTTAAAACTTTTTTTAGCTTTTTTCTACCACGACTTAACCTATTATAAACCGCAATAGACGTTAAGCCCATATCTTTTGATATCTTCTCAATTGACCAATCATTCATATACCTTTTTATAAAAATCTCTTTGTCTTTTATACTTAAATTATTTAGAAGTTCTATTATTGATTTTCTATTTTCTTCTTTCAAGTAATCCTGTTCAATATCTACTAAAGAATTTAATTTCACATTATCTATATCAACACTATTCATAATTTTTTTTAATTTCTTCTTGTAATCTAGTGCTTTATTCTTAGAAATAACAATTATCCAACACTTTAAACTTCCTCTTTCCTTTGAGAAGCAATCCATATTCCGCCAGATGCACATTAATATATCATCTACGCATTCTTCTATACTTTGGCTTTCATGACTTTTATTTAATATAGATGTTACTACATTATGAATCATAATTCCGTAGCATTCTATGAATTTATTAAAAGAATTCAAATCACGCTTCAATATGCCTTCTACTATTTCTTCATCAACTTTATTCACTTTAATCCCCCCTTCACTATATATACTTCTTGTATAACAATTCTTTGTCATAATGCATCATCTTAATTCTTTGTAAATCACAATCAAAATTGATATTTGTAATTTCTATCTTTATAATCTTCTATAGTTGTTTTCTACTTCTTTATTTTTATCTTTTGCCTTTATATATTAAAAATGACTCATTTTAGTTATATTTCTTTTAAAAAATTAAATTTAAAATATTATGTTACCGCCGTCTATTGCTGATATTTAATAATCATCTTGCTGCAAATTTTGCTTATAATCTTACTTTAAGTTTACTTTTTATTTAGTCGTCATAATTTTAGTTATGTAAACTAAATTGAAGTTAATACAATAGAGCATTTAAAAACAACTTCTACTCTAAGACACTATTTTGTTAACCACTATATTAACTATACTTATTCACCAATTAAAAAAGCCTACATTTATAATTGGTAATATCACTTATCTGTATTATTTTAATTAATTTGTCAATAATTTATTTTATAAGGTATTTAGGAGGTAATTAAAGTGTCCACAGTAATATTAAAATCAGCCTCATTAACTGGGATAAATGGCTTCATGGTATCTGTTGAAATTGATGTGTCAAAAGGTCTTCCCGCTTTTAATATAGTTGGTTTAGCAGATGCTGCTGTTAGAGAATCAAGAGAAAGAGTTAGAGCCGCAATCATAAATTCCGGTTTTAAGTTTCCAGTATGCAGAATAACAATAAATTTAGCTCCTGCGAGTTTAAAAAAAGAAGGCTCTTCCTTTGACCTACCAATAGCTATAGGTATTCTTCTCTCCACAAAACAAATTTATTTTGATAATATAGATGACTTTTTTCTTATTGGCGAATTATCCTTAAATGGTAATCTAAAAGGCATACGTGGTGCTCTTCCTGCTTTACTTGAAGGAGTACATACAAATTTAAATAATTTTATAATCCCATATGAAAACCTAACAGAATGCTCCATTATAAAAAACATAAAACTTTATCCTTTCAATAATTTAGTTCAAGTTATCAATTTTATTAAATACAGAGATGTACTTCCCTATAAAACTAAAAATACTATAAGAAATAGCTTTAACTATGGAGTTGATTTTTCAGACATAGCAGGACAATCTACTTCAATAAGAGCTCTTGAAATCGCTGCTTCTGGAGGCCATAACATAATTCTATATGGTCCTCCTGGATCTGGTAAAACTATGCTTGCCAAAAGACTCCCCACTATATTACCTCCTTTAAGCTATAAAGAAGCTTTAGAAGTAAGCAAAATATACAGTATAACTGGACAATTTGATAACAAAAATTTAGTTTTCAAAAGACCTTTCAGAGCTCCTCATCATACTAGCTCAAAAATATCCCTTGTTGGAGGTGGGAGTAAGCTTTTTCCGGGTGAGATTTCTCTTTCTCACAATGGAGTTTTATTTTTAGATGAGTTATTAGAATTCAAAAGGAGTTCAATTGAGGTACTGCGTCAACCTCTTGAAGACAAGGTTATAAGATTTTCTAAATCGTCAGGTAATGTAACCTACCCTGCTAACTTCATGTTTATATCCGCTATGAATCTATGCCCGTGTGGAAACTATGGTTCTAATAAAGAGTGCACCTGTACAGAATATCAAAGGAAAAGATATGTTTCAAAATTGTCGGGAGCAATTATGGATAGAATTGATATATTTTCTTCTGTAAATTATCTTAACTATGAGGAAATTAAAAAAAGAGAGCATTCAGAAAGCTCTGAAGCCATACGCAAAAGAGTTACAACTGCAAGAGAAATACAGGAAGTTAGATTTAAAAATGATGGTATATATTGCAATTCACAAATGAATAAAAAACATATAGATAAATACTGCAAGCTAGATTACGAGGGTACAAAAATAATGAAAGCTCTACTTTCCAAGTTTGAAGTCAGCACAAGAGCCTACACAAGAATATTAAAAGTGGCAAGAACAATTGCTGATGTTAATGAGAAATCAAAAATAGCCTCAAAAGATATAATTGAAGCTATTCAATACAGAAAATTTATTGATGAAAAAATTGTATAAAACCATTATCTACTTTTAAATTTCTCTGACTCTATTACAAAAGTCCTAAATAGCTTTAAAAATTCAGGGTATTTAGAAGATAAATATTCCGGATGCCATTGAACTCCTAGTACAAAAGTATTGTATTTGTGCTCAATACCTTCTACTATGCCGTCAGAGCTTTGTGCCGATATTATAAATTTATCACTTAGCTTTTTTATTGCTTGGTGATGAAAGGAATTCACTTTAATTTCTTCCTCGCAAAATATATTAAAAAGCTTTGAATTCTTAACTATATTCACAGTATGGTATAAGTTTGATTTAGAGATTCCCACTGGACTATGCCCATTAGAGTTCTCAACCTGCATATTTATATCTTGATAAAGGTTACCTCCAGATACCGAGTTCATAAGCTGCAAGCCTCTACATATCCCTAAAATAGGCATGTCTTCTTCTAGTGCCTTTAAATATAACTTTTTTTCATATTCATCCCTTTCCGGAGATGTGTAATTAATTTTATTTGTAGGGTTTTCTCCATAAAAAAGTGGATTTATGTCTTCGCCACCTGATAATATCAAACCATCTATTATATCTATATAATTTTTAATATCATCATCTTCTCCACCAAGTGGAATCAATATAGGAGTTCCACCTGCCATAACTATGGATTTTGAATAATAATAATTTAAAAATGTAAAAAGATTGCCATTTTCATTTTTACATAATGCTGTAATTCCAATTACGGGCCTCATTTGTTCACTTCCTATACTTTATTATGTTTAGCTTCTGTGCTAAATTATAATTATTTAATCAATTATAATAACTTTGTAACAAACTGTCAACACTTCACAGTAGAAAATTAATATTTTAAGAAAAGAGGTAATTTATGCATAGATTGAATAAAAAAGCAGGCGATTATGGTGAAAAAGCAGCAGAAATATACTTAAAAAAATCAGGATACACTATACTTAATAGGAATTTCAGATGCTTCTTAGGCGAAGTGGATATAATAGCAAAGAATAAAGATTATATTACCTTTGTAGAAGTTAAATCTAGATGGAGTGATACCTACGGCTTGCCCTGTGAGGCAGTAAATTACAGAAAAAAATTAAAAATTTATAGAACTGCTAAATATTATATCGCAAGTAAGAGTCTAATAAACTATAACTTTAGGTTTGACGTCATAGAGGTAATACTAAATCATCAAAATGATTCTTACGATTTAAAATTTATAGAAAATGCATTTCAAATATAGCAATATAAATAAAAGCACACAGACTTAGATTCTAAGCTGTGCCTTTTTATTTATATAATATTTTTCAAAAAGCTCATACGATGTATTGGTGTTGTTCCAAATTTTTTTATAGCATCTATATGATCCTTGGAACCATATCCAACATTGCTTTCAAAGCCATACTCTGAATAGCTTTTAGCGTACTCACCCATTAAATTGTCCCTATATACTTTAGCTATTATTGATGCACAAGCTATACTTGCACTTTGTGCATCGCCTTTTACTATGTAATGATTTTTTATTCCAATTCCTTTAACTGCATATCCATCAGATATTACAAGTTCAGGCACTTTCTTTAGCTTACTTATGGCAATTTTAAATATTTCATTATTACACCATGAGATTCCCTTTTTATCTATTTCATTATTATCCAATGATGCAATCTCCCAAGCCAAAGCTTTTTCTTTTATAATTTCCGATAGCTCTTGCCTTTTTTTAGAGCTTAATTTCTTTGAATCATTTATTCCAAGTATAAGGTCTAAATCTTTTTCTACATTCAACTCTAAAATTACAGCTGCACCTACTATCGGACCTGCAAGAGGTCCCCTTCCAACTTCATCTACACCTGCAATAACAATGTTTCCAAATTGCTTATCAAACTCATACAGCTTTTTTACCCTTGCAATTTCATTTTGTTTTTTTTCATAGGCATTTAGAATCTTTTTACCTAGAGATTTAACGTTCTTTCTTGTGTCATCCATAATATCGTGAGCTGCTGAAAGCCTACTTTGCTCATCCATATCTTCCAAAGTGCTTTTTATTTCTTTAAAGCTCATTTGTAAAAAATCCAAGATTTAATCACGGCCTTTCAAGAGATATTTTCCCTATTTTTCCTGATCTGAATTCATCAACAATAATAATTGATACTCTATTATAGTCTATTTCTCCGCCTTTTAAAAGGGCACCACGTTTTGCTGCTATGTTATTCATATTGATAAGTGGATCTTCATTTATATCTTCTAACTTATATCTTTCCATTAACTTTTCAGGATAATTCTTCTGTAAAAATTGAACTAACTTTAAAGCAAGTTCTTCTATATCCATTATTTCATCCTTAATTGCTCCAGTGAAAGCAAGATTAAGTCCAACCTTTTGGTCTTGAAATTTAGGCCACAAAACACCTGGAGTATCCATAAGCTCTATTCCTATATTTGTCTTTATCCACTGCTTACTTTTAGTGACACCTGGCTTATTTCCTACTTTTGCAACTTTATTTTTAGCCATTTTATTTATGAATGAAGACTTACCTACATTAGGTATACCTACAACCATTACTCTTATAATATAGTTTTGAATACCTTTAGCTGCCATATTATCAAGTTTTGGCTTAAGAAGTTCATTTAATGCAGGTTTTATACTATTTAATCCACGTCCCTCAAGTGCATTAACTGGAATAGCTCTTATACTTTCACTAGATAATGCCTTTACCCAATTATCGGTTATGGATTTCTCAGCTAAATCAAATTTATTCAAAAGAATAATCCTTGGTTTATCCTTGCAAATACTATTTATATCAGGATTACTGCTGGAATATACTATTCTTGCATCTCTTATTTCAATTACCGCATCAACCAGCTTTAAGTTCTCTCTTATTTCTCTTGTGGTCTTTGCCATATGTCCTGGAAACCAGTTTATTGATTCTATCATCATTTCTATCTTACCTTTCCTATTTTATTAAAAGGATAAATTCTCAAAGCTTCTCTTCCAATAATAAGCTTCTTGTTTACAAATCCAACTTCATCTTCAAATCTGCTATCTAAACTGTTATATCTATTGTCCCCCAGAACAAAAACTGAATCCTTAGGAACAGTTCTAAGTGCATAATCATGAACCCTAGGATCATCTGTTACTTGTTGATTCATGTAGTATGCATAATTTTCATTTAATTTAACCCCATTAACATATACCTTATCATTTACAATCTTAACCTTGTCACCTTCTACTGCTATAACCCTTTTTATAAACTTTTTAGTTGTATCACTAGGACATTTAAATACTATTATATCCCCTCTTTTAGGAAATCCGAAACGATAAGAAATTTTTTCTATTATTAATCTATCATTATTTTGAAGTGTGCTGTACATTGATGTGCCGTCAACACTGACGGTTTCGAAAACAAACATAATTATAATTACAGCAACAATTATTGCTATAATTATAGATTTTCCAAATTCAATCAAACTTTTACCCAAATTATCACCACCATGATAAGAAAACAGGGACTATAGAGCCCCTGTTTTTTATCTTATTTCTTTTACCTTAGCAGCTTTACCAACTCTATCTCTTAAGTAGTAGAGTTTAGCTCTTCTAACTTTACCTCTTCTTACAACTTTAAGACCAGCAATAACAGGTGCATTTAAAGGGAATGTTCTTTCAACTCCAACTCCGTATGCTACTCTTCTTACTGTGAAAGTCTCTCTAAGACCGCCGTTCTGTCTTTTGATTACAGTTCCTTCAAAAGCTTGAAGTCTTTCCTTCTCGCCTTCTTTGATTCTAACTTCGATTCTAACTGTATCTCCAACATTAAAGCTTGGAAGATCTGTTCTTATTTGTTCTGCTTCTATTTCTTTTATAACATCTAACATGTGCACTTACCTCCTAATTTTATTTGACGTTCATGCCTAGATATAAGACAGAGGACCGCCTGCACAATAACATTTAAATTTTATCACAAATTTAGGCGTTAATCAATAATTTATTTTACTAAGAATCTTATAATTCGTTATCATTTAACAGTTTTTTGTCTTCTTTCGTCATAACAAGCTTATCAAATAAATCTTTTCTTCTATCTTTAGTTATTTTTAGAGCCTGCTTTCTTCTCCATTTTCTTATATTCTCATGATGTCCCGAAATAAGTACATCTGGTACCCTTGCGCCTTCAAACTCCTCTGGCCTAGTGTACTGCGGATACTCTAAAAGTCCACTATAGAAAGACTCTTCAATATAACTTTCACTTTTCGATAAAACTCCTGGAATCATTCTACATATACTATCCACTATAGGTATACAGGCCATTTCTCCTCCTGTTAGTACAAAGTCCCCAAGAGAGTATTCTTCGTCTATATATTTATATACTCTTTCATCTATTCCTTCATAATGGCCGCATAATATTATTAATTCTTCTCTGTCTGCGAGTTTCTTTGCATCCTCTTGATCAAATTTCTTACCTCTAGGACCTAAGAATATGACCTTCCCTTTATTTGATTCCTTTACACTTCTAATTGAATCAACTATAGGTTGAGGTGTCATAACCATACCTGCACCGCCACCGTAAGGGTAGTCATCAGTTTTTTTATGCTTATCTATTGTGTAATCTCTTATATTATAAGTATTTATTTCTATTATGCCATTCTTTTTAGCTCTGCCTATCATACTTAAATTGAATAAGTCAAACATCTCTGGAAATAGTGTTAGTATATCTATCTTCAACTTTCTAGCCATTCTTCAACAGCCTTTATAACTATTTTTTTATTCTCTATTTCAATTTTAAGAACAATATCTTTAAGAGCTGGCACCAAAATATCCTGCTGACCTTCTTTTCTTATGCAGTATACATCATTATTTTTTGTACTTATGACGTCATATACTTCTCCCAAATCCTTATCATTTTCATCAAAAACATTACATCCTATAATATCTTTAATAAAATATTGACCTTCTTTTAACTCAACTGCATCTTCTCTTAAAACTTTAATATACTTATTCTTATATTTTACAGCCTCATCTAAAGTATCTATTCCTTCTAACTTCAATATAAGCTTATTAGGTTGCTTTTTTACTGAGATTACCTTTTTTATTTCATTATCAACGTAAACACTATCTAAATCATCAAAGCGATTGATATCATCTGTCAGAGGATAAATTTTAAGTTCTCCACGAACTCCATGAGTATTTATAATTTGCCCAATGCTAAAAAAATCTTCCATAAAAACACCTCCGAGCACGTACATAATTTATATAATAATGAAATTTATAGTCATACTAATATTATGTCCTATAAATTTCATTTTAATACACTAAAATAAAAATATAAGAGTTAGAAAACCCTAACTCTTATATTATTTCTACAACAACTCTTTTATTTTCTTTTACAGCTGCTGCCTTTATCACAGTTCTTATAGCCTTAGCTATTCTTCCCTGCTTTCCTATAACTTTTCCCATATCTTCAGGTGCAACCTTTAATTCAAGTATTATGGACTGTTCTCCAGTAACCTCGCTAACTTGAACTTCATCAGGACAATCTACTAATGACTTTGCAATAGTCTCTAGCAATTGCTTCATGTTAGACACCCCCAAACTTACTATTTAGTTGTTACTCCACTTTTATCTAAAAGCTTTTTAACTGTTTCTGATGGTTGAGCTCCATTTTTCATCCAAGCATTAACTTTGTCAGCATCAACTTTGAAAGTAACAGGCTCTGTAGTTGGATTGTAGTATCCTAACTCTTCTATGAACTTTCCATCTCTAGGGCTTCTAGAATCAGCTACAACTATTCTGTAAAAAGGAGCTTTTTTAGCACCCATTCTCTTTAATCTGATTTTTACCATTGTGTTCACCTCCTTCAAAGAATAACTTATTTATCTACTAAAAAGGCATTTTCCCACCAAATAACCCTTTTTTAGAAAACTTATTTCCTTTAAACTGCTTCATCATCTTCTTCATTTGCTCGAAGTTTTTAAGTATTTTGTTTACTTCTTGAACCGTAGTACCTGATCCAAGAGCTATTCTTCTTTTCCTCGAAGCTGTAGAAGTTATAAGTGATGGATTTTTTCTCTCCTTAGCAGTCATCGATTTTATAATGGCCTCATACTTTTTCATTTCACCTTCGTTTTTTGACAAATCAACACCCTTAAGCATACTACTATTAAAACCTGGAACCATTTCAAGAAGCTTACCTATAGGTCCTAACTTTTTCATTTGCTCAAAAGCTTGAAGAAAATCATCAAAATTAAATTCCTGGCTGAGCATTCTGTCACCAAGCTCTTTTGCTTGCTTCTCATCAATAGCAGACTGAGCCTTTTCTATAAGTGTTAAAACATCACCCATACCAAGTATTCTTGATGCCATTCTATCAGGATGAAAGATCTCAATATCATTCATCTTCTCACCCAAACCCACATATTTTATAGGTTTTCCAGTCATTTCTCTTATTGAAAGTGCAGCACCACCTCTTGTATCACCATCAAGTTTAGTAAGCACAACACCAGTAAGTTCAAGCTTATTATCAAAGCTTTCAGCAACATTTACTGCATCTTGACCTGTCATAGAATCAACAACAAGCAAAATTTCCTTAGGATTAACTTCACTTTTTATGTTCTCAAGTTCATTCATAAGCTGATCATCAATATGAAGTCTTCCCGCAGTATCTATTATAACTACATTTAAACCATTTTCTTTAGCATGCTTCATTGCAGCCTTTGAAATATCAACAGGATTAACCTTATCCCCCATAGAAAAAACAGGGACATCTATTGACTTTCCAACTACCTCTAACTGCTTTATAGCTGCTGGTCTATATATATCACATGCAACAAGAAGTGGCTTTTTATTTTTTTTCTTTAAACTAAGAGAAAGCTTTCCACACATAGTGGTTTTTCCTGCACCTTGAAGTCCAACTGCCATTATAACAGTAATTCCATTTTCCTCAAATTCTATTTTGCTTTCCTCTTTACCCATGAGGTTAGTTAACTCTTCATTAACTATTTTTATAACTTGCTGCCCAGGAGTAAGACTTTCCATAACTTCATTACCTAGACACTTTTCTCCTACTACTTTAACAAAGTTCTTAACTATTTTGTAGTTAACATCTGCTTCTAAAAGAGCAAGCTTAACTTCTCTCATAGCATCTTTTATGTCTTTTTCAGAAAGTTTACCTTTTCCTCTGAGTTTTTTCATTGCTGCTTGTAATTTTGTAGATAATCCCTCGAAAGCCATGTAAAATCCCTCCCCGTTTTATATACTAAAAGAATTTATATCTTTTTCAATTTCATCAATTAACTGAACATTATCTTTATCTTGAATTTTATCTTTCAAAATATAAAGTTTGTCCTTAATGTCTTTCTTTATATCTTCATTTCTTTTATACTTTTCTACAAGTTTAAGTTTATTTTCATAGTTTAAAAGCATTTTATGACATCTTTTTATTAAATCATGTATAGCTTGCCTTGTAGTATTGTTTAATTCTGCTATCTCCGGCATGGATAAATCATCGTCATAATATAATCTCATGACATTCACTTGCTTTTCTGTAAGTAGACTGCCATAAGTGCTTAAAAGCATTGACAAATATATTCTTTCTTCCATTCAAACCACCGACCAATGATAATATCATATCAAAAAACGCAAAGAGTGTCAAGTACTTTTACTTAACACTCTTTATACTAAAATAAAGCTTCTACAAAATCCGATGGATTGAATTCCTGAAGGTCATCAATTCCTTCTCCTACCCCAACAAATTCAACAGGTATATCAAGTTGATGTTTTATAAAAATAACAATACCGCCTTTAGCCGTACCATCTAATTTTGTTAGAACTATACCATCTACCTTACAAACCTCCATGAATTGTTTTGCTTGAATAACTGCATTTTGCCCTGTTGTAGCATCAAGTACAAGTAATGTTCTTCTTGTACTTTGACTAAACTCTCTATCAATAATTCTATTTATCTTTTCAAGCTCATTCATAAGATTCTTTTTATTATGAAGTCTTCCAGCAGTATCACATATTAATACATCAGCTTTTCTAGCTTTAGCTGCCTCAATAGCATCAAAAACCACAGCTGCTGGGTCAGACCCCTCCTGATGCTTTATTATATCTACATTGGCTCTTTTACTCCAAACCTCAAGTTGATCTATAGCCGCTGCTCTAAATGTATCGGCAGCTGCCATTATTACCTTTAAATTTTGAGACTTAAGTCTTGAAGAAATTTTACCAATAGAAGTGGTTTTTCCTACACCATTTACTCCTACAACTAATATTGTTTCGGGAATTTGTTTTGGCATCAAGCTTCCCTTTTTATCACCAAGGATATCTTTTATAACTTCTTTTAAACAGTCATTTACAAGTGATGGGTCTTTTACCTTGTTTTCTTTTATTTTTTCTTTAAGCTTATCTATTATGTACAAAGATGTTTCTACTCCTATATCTGAAGTTATAAGAATTTCTTCTAGCTCATCATATAAATCATCATCTATAGTTACTGTAGATGTTAAGACATCACTTATCTTACTTGTAAGATTGTTCTTTGTTTTTGAAAGACCATTTTTAAGTTTATCAAAAAAGTTACCTAACATATTTTCACCTTCCTGTAAATACAATTATTTTAACTTACGTTTTCTCTATCACTATCTAAGTCCAATGATATAACCTTTGAAACACCTTTTTCCTCCATTGTAACACCATAAAGTACGTCACTTGCTTCCATGGTACCTTTTCTGTGAGTGATTACAATAAATTGAGTGTTCTCAGAAAATCTTCTCAAAAATTCTGCATATCGTGCCACATTTGCATCATCAAGTGCTGCCTCAATTTCATCAAGTATACAAAAAGGAGTAGGTTTCATTTTTAATATAGCAAATAAAAGCGCTATAGCTGAAAGACCCTTTTCTCCTCCGGACATCAAATTTATATTTTGAAGTTTTTTACCTGGAGGCTCAACATTTATTTCTATACTGCTGTTTAATTCATCATCTCCACTTAATATAAGATCTGCATTTCCACCTTTAAAAAGATCTCTAAATGTAATTTTAAAATTCTCATTTAGCTTCTTAAAGTTTTCATTAAACACAGTTCTCATTTTTGAAGTCATCTCTTCTATAACACGTATAAGTTCATCCTTAGCGTTATCTAAATCTTCCTTTTGAGAATTCATAAATGTGTATTTTTCTTTAACTTCTTTGTATTCCTCAATACTAGCCACATTTACTACTCCCATTTTATTTATTTCTCTTTTTAACTCATCTATTTTTTTCTTATAACTTATCATCTCTTCAATTTCTTCTTTAAACTCAGCTGCCTCAGAATAAGTTAATTTAAAATCGCTGTTTAATCTTTCATAGAGATTTTCACTTTCTGTTTCAATTTTGGCTAAATTTATCTCATACCTATGCTTTTCTGTCTCTAATTTTTGTAAAACTAAGTTTATACCTTGAAGAGAATTTCTCTTGTTTTCTATGTTTCCCTTTAATTTAGATCTTTCTACTTCGCTATCCTTAAAGGAATTTTCAAGTTCTTCAATTACCTGTTTTATTTGAACTACCTTACCGTTATTATACTCAATTTTATTTTTTAGAATCTTGACTTGATTTTCAAAATCGTCAATCTCATTTTTTAGGCTTATTTTCTTATTTTCCATGTTATGCATTTCAACCTTGTATCTTTCAATTTCTCTAGTTGAAGACATAAGCATCTCATCACTTTTTGCTTTATCTACCTTCATAGACATTATTTCTTCATTTAAATTTAAAACTTTAGAATTTTCATCCTTTAGCTTTCTCTCTAATTCATCTATTAAATTATTGTTATTGGCTTCTCTTAACTTTAAAGCTTTATTTTCTTCCTCTTTTACTTTGAGTTTTTCTAAATGCTTATTTATTTTTTCCTTAATGAAGCCTATTTCACCAACAGAGGTATTATAGCTTTTATTTAATTTTTCACTTTCAATGTCTATGGACTTTAATCTTTCCTTGATTTTTGTAAGTTCTATTTTTTCTCCATGGATTGTGTCTGTTAAATCAAGGCAAAGGTTATCTAGTTCTTTTACAACTTTCTTATTTTCAATTATTTTATTTGAAGACTGCTCCAATGCTTGAGATACATTATTAAGCTCTAGATTTAACTCTTCAATTTCTCTTTTTCTACCTATTATGCTTGCTGCCTTTGAATATGTACTTCCTCCTGTAAGTGAACCTCCTGGATTTACAACCTCTCCTGTTAAGGTTACTATTTTAAATGAATATGAATTTAATTTTGCAATCTTAAGTGCACTATCCATATTATCTACAATTACAGTTCTTCCAAGTACATAATTAACTGCAGGCAAAAACGTACTGTCATAATCTATAAGTTCACTTGCTATGCCTATAAAACCTTTTTCATGCCTAGTAGCATCAGAAATATTTAATTTCCTACCCTTTATAATATTAAGAGGCAAAAAAGTGGCTCTTCCTAGATTTTTAGATTTTAAATAGTTTATAAGTTTTTTTGCAATGTTATCATCTAGAGTTATAATGTCAGATATAGCAGCCCCGAGTGATATCTCAACAGCAGTTTCAAATTCCTTTTTTACTTTTATAACTTCTCCAAGTACAAATGAACTCTCAGGTTTTACATCAACAAAGCCCTTTGTAACATGCTGCATAAGATTTTTAACAGACCTATTATATCCCTCATACTGCTTCTCGAGATTGATAAGCATATTTTTATTAGCTTCTAACTTATTAGACTTAGAATTTAACTCTCTGTTTAATTTTTCCTCATCAGATATGATTCTATTCAATTTTGATATTTTGCTTCTATTTTCTCTTATTTGATTTTCATATCCACTTATTTTATCATTGATTTTTACTAGCTCTTCACTCAGTGTGTTTTTTGTAACCTCATTTATTTTTAAGGACTTAGAATATCCTTCTCCAGCCCTTTTTATGCTTTCCAGCTTTGATTCATTACTTTCAATTTCTTTTTTTAATATTACAACCTCATTATTATTTTGAGAAATAGTACTGATTATGTCTATAGCATCATTTTTATACTGTTTTATTGACTTTTCCCACTCTTCAATAAGTCCATCAATATTTTTCTTCTTTTCTTCACTTTTGTTTATCTTACTTAATAACTCTTTATTGTAATTTTTGTCTTCTGTTAATGTTTTTAATTGAATCTCGTATCTACTTTTTAGATTTACGATGCTGTTATCCAAATCTTCAATTTCTTTATAGAGTTTATTTTTAGCCACATCTGAGTTACTTGTTTTTTCTTTTAATAATTCTATCTCTGAAAGTATTTTTTGATGCTCAGATTTACTCTCATAGTATTTTGTTTTATTACTAGAATATTTAGCATCAAACTCATCCAAGCTTTCAGTAGCCACCTTTAATTCTAAAGAAATTTTTTCTTTATCTTTAACATTTTCATCAATAGATAGCTTCAAATCAGCCATTTTTTGTTTCAAATCATTAATTCTGTAATCTATATTGTCAATTGAATATATAATGGTGTTTATTTCCTTTGTTTTAAGTTCATCTGATAATTCCACAAACCTTTTAGCTTTTTCACTTTCTATTCTAAGTGGTTCTAATCTTTCTTCATAAGTTCTTAAAATATCATTTATCCTCACTAAATTTTGATTAGTGTTTTCAAGTTTTTTCTCAGCATCTACTTTTCTAGTCTTGAACTTGACTATACCTGCTGCTTCTTCTAAAAGGGCTCTTCTCTCCTCTGGTTTTCCGCTTAAAACAGCTTCAATTTTACCTTGACCAATTATGGAGTATCCTTCCTTACCGATACCAGTATCCATAAATAATTCTTGTATATCTTTAAGTCTGCATTTAGTATTATTTATATAATATTCACTGTCTCCAGATCGATATAATCTTCTGCTTACAGTAACTTCAGAATAATCAAGATTAAGTTGTTTGTCTGAATTGTCAAGAATCAAAGATACTTGAGCTAGTCCAACTGATTTTCTGTATTGGGTTCCTGCAAATATTACATCCTCCATTTTACCGCCTCTTAAGTTCTTAACACTTTGTTCTCCAAGAACCCACAGCACAGCATCTGAAATGTTACTTTTTCCACTTCCATTAGGACCAACAACAGCAGTTATACCATTTTTGAAAATCAAATCTGTCTTATCGGCAAAAGATTTAAAGCCTCGTATTTCAATGGATTTAAGAAACATAAAAGCACTCCTTTTTAACTTCTAAAGATAAATCCTTCAAACAATCCAATAATCATGGCAAGCACAATTATGCAAGCAAGAACCTTTGTTGCTTTTTCTCTTGTTGCTTTTCTCATAACGTATCTTCCTTTCATAAAATTTAAAAATGTAAACACTATAAGTTTATATTAATTTATAAAAAAATTCAATAAAAAACCGTGATAACACGGTTTTTCTCTATCTTGATTCAACTATAAATTTTATTGCTGTTCTATCTTCGCCTTCAATAGATATTTCAGCAAAGGCTGGAACAACAACAAGATCAATTCCATTAGGAGCTACAAATCCTCTAGTTATTGCTATGGCTTTTACTGCTTGATTTATAGCTCCAGCTCCTACCGCCTGTACTTCAGCAGAATTACTATTTCTAAGAACTGCTGCTAATGCACCTGCTACGGATTTAGGTTGAGATTTAGCTGATACTTTTAATACTTCCATAAAATATATACCCCCAATAAAATTAGTTTACGAGGTTATATATTCTATAAAATACTTTATTTTCCTTCTTTGTATTTTACTTTTAAGTATTCATATTTTGATACTATTTTACAATTATCGTCAAAATTCATCTTTAAAGTATCTTTTTCCACCTCTGGATTCTGAATAACATTAATTCTTAAATTATTCAACTTATCTTTCATACTGTAAAAAAAGGTCTTCTTATTTGAATACAACTTCGATATATCTTTTGGATTTAAGTATATATCCACAGTATTTGATTCACATTCCTTTAAGTTATCAAAAATCATTTCATTCATAATACTTCCTTCAACAAGCTCTCTAAATGCAGGATGAAATGGACCTGCTACTAACTCACCGTCAGTATTTATCTCTTCTGTAGGTTGAAGTCCAATTCTTATAACTTCAATATCATTTGCAAAAAGCATACCAAAAACAATCTTGCTAATTTCAACGCACTCTTCAATATCGTAGGGCTTATATATACCCCTATTATACATTTTCTCCATTGCCGTATCCTTTATTACAAGCGCTGGATAAATTCTACATATATTTGGCTTCATACAAATTACTTTCCTTGTGGTTTCTATGTCCTTTTCAGCATTATCACCGGGTAAACCAAGCATTATCTGATGGCCTAGAGTAAAACCATATTTCTTTATAAGCCTAGATGCTTTTACTACATCTTCTTTAGTATGACCTCTTCCTGATTTTAAAAGGACTTCACTATCAAGTGACTGTACACCAAGTTCTATTATATCAACGGAATAATTTTTTAGATTGGTAAGTATTTCATCATCTATATAATCAGGTCTGGTTGACAATCTTATATATTTAATTTTACCTATTTCCTTATAATGCCTTGCAACAGAAAGAAGCTCCTTTTGCTTTTCTATGTTTATCGCAGTAAAGGTTCCACCAAAAAAGGATATTTCTATAGTTGCACTCTTATTAGGAATAGTATCTAGGTAATCCTCTACAGTACTTTTTACATAGTCACCATTAACTTTGCTTTCCTCACCAGTAATGGTGTTCTGATTGCAAAATACACAGTCATGCGGACATCCTTCATGTGGAACAAAAATAGGTATTATATAGTGAGATTTGCCCATTTAATTATCCAATCCTTTCAATGCTTTACATGCAGCATCTTGTTCTGCATCTTTTTTTGTGTATCCCTCACCAGTACTTTTAACATCATTATCAAAATTCAAATTAACAAAGAACTTTCTTCTGTGAGGTGGACCTTCGTGCCTTACAAGAGTGTATTTTATATCAGTTTTTCCTTTTGACTGAAGAATTTCCTGAAGTCTCGTTTTGTAGTCAAGTATTATTTTGTTTTCTACTGCATTTTGTATTGTACCTTCAAACTCCCTCAAGATAAAATTTTTAGCAGTGTCAAACCCCTTATCTAGATATATAGCAGCAATTACTGCTTCAACGCAGTCAGCTATAATAGAAACTCGTGTACGCCCTCCTGTAAGCTCCTCACCATGACTCATTCTTATATATTTTCCAAGCTGCCATCTTTCCCCTATTGAGTGAAGGGACATACCACAAACAACAAGTGCACGCTTTTTGGTAAGTTCCCCCTCTGATATAGTTGGGTACTTCTTAAAGAAGTATTCTGATATAGAAAGCTGAAGAACTGCGTCCCCTAAAAATTCAAGCCTTTCATTATATTCAGCATTCTTATTTTCATTTGCGTATGAACTATGAGTAAGTGCGGTAACAAGGAGATTTATATTTTGAAATTCTATACCTAATTTACTTTCAAGTTCCTCTAATAATCTTTCTTCTTCCATTGAAATTCACTCCTTATAAGTGCATTCTTCAAATTACAGATATCTACATACACATTATGTATAATTAATAATTTCAAGAATAAACTTTATTTTAAGTATAAAGTCCCGCATAAAACGGGACTTCTTTTACTCTTCTGTATGAGCTTTTATGTAATTAACTACATCGCCTACACTTGAAACTTTTTCAGCCTCTTCATCAGGCATTTCTATATCAAATTCTTCTTCTAAAGCCATTATCAGTTCAACTATATCAAGAGAATCAGCTCCTAAATCATCAATAAAAGAGGATTCCATTTTTATTTCAGTTGCATCAATACCAAGTTGATCTGCTATTATGTCCTTAACTTTTTCAAATACCATGTTTTCACCTCCTAAACTCTATTATGATAATATTACATATAATTGCTGTCGTCAATATTTATATACTAAATTCTATTACTTTATACAGTTAAATTATTCGTAATATTTAATTTAGCTCTTCTAATTGCCTGGAAATCTTATCTATTATTTTATTTTCACTACAAGATACAGCTTGATTTATTGCATTTTTAAAAGCCTTTGAATTTGAACTTCCATGAGCTTTTATAACTATACCTTTTGAACCTAGGAAAGGCGAACCTCCATATTCACTGTAATCAAATTTTTTCGCAAAATCTTTTAGAACGGGTTTTAACATCAATGCTCCAACTTTTGCTCTTGTAGATGATGTAATTTCACTTTTAAGCATTTTAAATAAATTTAAAGCTACACCTTCATACATTTTTAAAAGAGTATTTCCAACGAATCCATCACATACTAATATATCAACATCACCAGTAGATGCATCTCTTGGTTCTACATTGCCAACAAAATTAAGTCCTGACTCTTTTAGAAGCTTATATGCACTTTTAGTTAATTCATTACCCTTCTCTTCCTCTGCACCTATATTAACAAGTCCTATAGTCGGTTTTTTAACGCCTAGTACACTTTCAAAATATATTTTACCCATAAGTGCAAATTGAACAAGATATTGAGGCTTACAATCAACATTTGCTCCAGCATCTGTTACCATAAAAGGAGAATTTTTTCCTGGCATAATAGGTGATAGAGCTACTCTATCTATCCCTTTTATTCTTCCTATCATAAGTGTAGCACCTGCCATTAATGCCCCTGTACTACCTGCTGAAATAACAGCATCTGCTTTTCCTTCTTTTACAAGATTTAAAGCCTTATAAAGAGATGATTCCTTTTTTCTTCTTACTGCCATAACAGGATGTTCATTGTTAGTTATAACATCCTTAGCATCAACTATTTCTATACTTTCTTCGTTAAAAGTGTATTTTTTTAGTTCGGCACTGATTTTGTCACTGGGACCTGTTATTATAATGTGTATGCTACTATTGCCTTTAATAGCCTCTACACATCCTTTAACAACAGCCTCGGGAGCATTATCTCCACCCATTCCATCAATAGCTATTATCATAATTCACACCTCACTTTGGGTTAAATTAACATGTCTGTAAATTAAAAAAATAAAAGAAAGCCACGAGACTTTCTTTTAACTACTTTTCTACAGCAACTATTTCCTTACCTTTATAGTAACCGCATTTCTTGCAAACTCTATGTGCAAGCTTCATTTCATGACAATTTGGACATTCAACCATTCCAGGTAAACTTAATTTAAAAGTTTGAGCTCTTCTTGAATCTCTTCTAGCTTTTGAAAATTTTCTAGCTGGATTTCCCACTTGTATACACCTCCTTAATGATTTGAAAACAAATCCTTAAGCTTTGCAAATCTTGGGTCAATATTATCTTCATGACAATTGCATGTAGATATATTTAAATTTGTGCCACACATAGGACACAAGCCCTTGCAATCTTCCCTGCACAACTTTTTTATAGGCAGAGAAAGTATAATATTGTTTTCAACGATTTCATTTATATCTACTTCATAATTATTTATAAAGATGACTTCATCATCCTTATTTTCGGGATTGTCGGTGAACTTTTCGTCTATTTCCAAATCAATATCGTAAGGAAATTTTTGAAGACAGCGTGAACAAGTAAGTTCAACAATGCCCTTAACTTCAGCATACAAAGGTATAATACTATTATCCATCAACAATTTACCTTTTAAGGTTAATGGCTCTAAAAATCTTGGATTCTTCAGAGTCATAATCAAAATACGTCATACCAAGCTGAATGTCGACATCTTTTTTGTCGACTTTTTTGGTTATTAAATCAGAAACATCTAACATGTTATTATAAGCTCCTAAGTCAATAAGTTATATTTATTCAAATTCACAAAAATAAACTGTTTTAATGTTAAATCATTAACGCAGCCATAATTTATTATATAAGCATGCAAAATAAATGTCAAGTTTTATTTTAACTTGCCTACTATATCTTTGGTATCCCTTGCAATCATTAACTCCTCATTAGTTGGAATTACAAGTACCCTAACTTTAGAACCTTCTGCACTTATATCCATTGGTATTCCCATAGTTTCATCATTTTTCTTATCGTCAATTTTTATTCCTAGATAATCCATGTTTTTGCATATTTCTCTTCTATTTTCAAATGAATTTTCACCTATTCCACCAGTGAATACTAAACAGTCTAATCCATTCATAACTGCAGTATATGAACCTATAAATTGCTTTATTTTATAGTTAAATACACTGTAAGCTAGCATAGCTTTAGGGTCTTTATCTACATAGTTTCCTTTTTTAATATCACGCATATCGCTGCTTATTCCACTTAAGCCTTCAATACCTGACTTTTTATTTAATAGATTATTTACTTCAGAAGCATTTATATTTAATTTATCCATTAAAAAAGTTACTACTGCTGGGTCCATATCTCCACTTCTAGTTCCCATAGCAAGACCGCCAAGAGGAGTAAATCCCATACTTGTATCTACTGATTTACCATTTTCTACAGCTGTAATACTAGCACCATTTCCCATATGGCATACTACCATTTTTAAATCTTCTACTTTTTTACCTATAAATTCTGCAGCTGTTCTTGATACATATTTGTGTGATGTTCCATGAAAACCATATTTTCTTATTTTGTATTTATCATAATATTCATATGGAATAGCATACATATATGCATAATCAGGTATAGTTTGATGGAATGCTGTATCAAATACTGCAACCATAGGAACGTTTGGCATTAATTCCTTGCAAGCATTAATTCCTATTATGTGTGGTGGATTATGAAGCGGTGCAAGACTCACACAATCTTCTATAGACTTCATAACATCTTCATCTATTAAAACTGAGTTTGCATATTTTTCTCCACCATGAACGATTCTGTGTCCTACTGCTGATATCTCATCAATATTTTTTATAACACCATATTCATCATTTAATAAAGCATCTAATACAAGCTTTATAGCCTTTTTATGATCTTCCATAGGAGTTTCTGTAACATATTTTTCTCCATTTACTTTATGGGTTATTACAGATCCTTTTATTCCAATTCTTTCAACTAATCCTTTAGCGAGTACAGTTTCATCCTTCATATCTATAAACTGGTATTTGATTGATGAACTACCGCAGTTAATAACTAAGTTTTTCATAAAAATCCTCCTTATATACCTCTTTGAGCCTGAACAACAGTTATAGCAACAACATTTACTATATCCTCTGAGCTACAGCCTCTTGATAAATCATTAATAGGTTTTGCAAATCCTTGACATATAGGTCCTATTGCTTTTGCTTTTGCAAATCTTTGAACAAGCTTGTACCCAATGTTTCCTGTTTGAAGATCTGGGAATACAAGAACATTTGCATTTCCTGCAACATTACTAGAAGGTGCTTTTAAAGCCGCTACTTCACTATCTATTGCAGCATCAAGCTGAAGCTCACCATCAATAGCAAGATCCGGTCTGAATTTCTTTGTGATTTCAACAGCATTTTTAACCTTATCTACCATTTCGCCTTTTGCACTTCCCATAGTTGAGAATGAAAGCATCGCAACTTTAGGCTCTACGTTACATAATTTTCTAGCTGTTTCAGCTGTAGTTATAGCAATATCAGCTAGTTCATCTGATGTTGGGTTAGGATTTACAGCACAATCTGCAAATAATAAAAGACCCTCTTCACCATAATCGCAGTCAGGTATTATCATAACAAAGAATCCTGATACTATTTTAACTCCTGGTGCAGTTTTTATAATTTGAAGTCCTGGTCTTAATAAATCTCCAGTTGTGTGAACAGCTCCTGAAACCATTCCATCAACATAGCCATCTTTTAAAGCCATTGTTGCAAAATAAAGAGGATCTCTTACCATTTTTTCAGATTTTTCAATAGTCATTCCTTTGTGTTTTCTAAGTTCATAAAAATCTCTAGCATATGTTTCTGTTTTTAGTGATGTCTCTGGATCCATTATTTCAGCCTTCGAAATGTCAAGATTCAACTCACTTGCTTTTTCTTTAATTTTATTTTCATCACCTACAAGAACAAGCTCTGCTAATCCCTCTTTGATAATTTTATCTGCGGCAATTAGATTTCTTTTTTCTTCACCTTCAGCTAATATTATCCTTTTTTTGTCTTGCTTAGCACACTCCCATATGCTTTCTATTAAATCCATTTGTATTTTCTCCCTTCATAATGCCAATAATTATATTAACCTAAAAATTCAAATCGAATACATTTTACTATACATACTTTATAACATAACCTTTAATATTTTTGCAACATCTTTTTTTCTTGTATTGATTTTAAAACAATGATAATTTTGGGATTTTATACTTTAAAACTCCATATACTCTTTTTTTTTAAAAATTGCATTTAAGTTTGCATTTAATTGAAATTGAAATTGAAAATACTGTATAATCGTTTTGAGGTGATTAATTTGAACATTACTGGAATAATTGCTGAATACAACCCAATGCATAATGGACATATTCATCATTTAGAAAAAACAAAAGAAATTTGTAAAAGCGATGTAATACTATGTGTTATGAGTGGGGACTTTGTTCAAAGAGGTGAACCAGCAATAATAGATAAGTGGTCAAGAGCTTATGCAGCTCTTTCTTCAGGAGTTGATTTAGTTATAGAACTTCCCTGCGTATATTCTTTATCCTCTGCGGAGTTCTTTGCATACGGAGCTGTAAGCCTTCTTAACTCTCTTGGCAGCGTTTCAAATATATGCTTTGGAAGCGAAGAAGGAGAAATGCATGACATATATTTGATTTCAAAGATACTTGTAGATGAACCCTATGAATATAAGTCAATTTTAAAGGACTATTTAAATCAAGGGTTTTCTTTTCCAAAATCAAGAATGCATGCACTAGAGATGTACTTAAATTCATCATTGTCAAAAGTAGATCATGGATTAAATCACGATATTTTATCCTCCTCAAATAACATACTTGGTGTGGAATACTGCAAGAGTCTAATTAAGCTAAAAAGTAATATAAAACCATATACTATAAAAAGAGAGGGTAATAACTATAATGATTTAGAACTAAAAACAATCTCAAGTGCTTCTGCTATAAGAAATGCACTGAAATCAAAAAAAGAGATTTCTACTCTTAGATATCAAGTTCCAAAAAAAACTTTTGATTTGATATCGGATAATATTAATAGCCTATGCTATAAGGATTACATTTTTGACTATATAAAATATAAGGCTCTTACAAGTAAAGAATCTTTAAATAAACTGCCTGATGTGTCAGAAGGTATAGATAATAAAATATATAATTCTCTACTTAAGTGCTCAAATATGGATTCATTAATGACATTGACAAAAAATAAACGATATACCTATTCACGTATTTCTAGGATATTAACCCAGTATTTTATTGGGTTTGACTGTTATAATACAGAAAGTTTAAGAAATTCCCCCTGCCCTTATGCTAGAATTCTAGGTTTTAATGAAAAAGGCAAATATGCTTTAAAAGAATTTAAAAAAACAAGCTCCATTCCTTTAATAACTAAGGTTAATAATTATAACTTTGATGCACTATCTTTAGATATAAATGCAACCAAGGCCTACAGCTTGATAAATAAAAGTGTAAACCCTCTAGATGATTATTATAGAAAAATTATCATAGTTTAAGTAATATATATTTGAAAGAAAAATATATTATTTATATAAACATTAATTGGGGGAGTTTTTTCACTTGATAATTTTTTTTCTACTTATTATTATATTCTTAATAACAGCTCTTTTATTTTTGCTTATAAAGGAGCTTCATTTAAGTACTGCATCAAATTACATAATGACAATTTTTCTTTCATTAATTATATTGTTTATTATCTTGAAACCTGAGGTTTGTATATCAGCCTCAATATCTGGGGCCAAGCTGTTTTTCTTCAGCGTTTTCCCCTATGTGTTTCCATTCTTAATTATTACAAATTTAATAATATGCTACGATGGAATTGAGATATATTCTAAACTTCTAGGGCCAATCCTTTGTCTTCCCCAAAGGCTGCCAAAAAAAGCGTCAATTGTGCTAATGGTAAGTTTTTTATGTGGATATCCTTTAGGGGCAAAGTATGCTGCTGATTTATACGAAAATGATATAATTAGCTTTTCTACCTTTGAAAGGCTTGTAAATATAGCTTCCAACCCAGGACCTTTATTTATTATAGGTGCAGTTGGAACATCTATGCTAAAAAATAAGTATTTAGGTTATATTCTTCTTATTTCATGTTATCTATCATGTATAGCAATGGGAATAATTCTTCCTAATAAAAAAGATGATTTTTCTACAAAAAAAACTAAATGGAATGTTAGCGAAAAACATTCCATTGGTACTGCTCTTAAAACAAGTACAGAAAATGCAGTAAAGGTAATACTGCAAGTAATGAGCTTTATAATAATTTTTTCAGTTATAATAGGTATTTTAAAACAAAGCGTTATTTTTAAAAACAGTGAAGCAAGTTTTATCAAAACATTTATACTTGGAATTGTAGAAATGACTAACGGCTCCTCCATGCTATCTTCTAGCAGCTTTCCAATTGAACTAAAAGTGATAACAATAAGTTTTCTTTCATCTTTTGGAGGTCTATGCGTCATAGCTCAAATATACTCTTTTATAGGAAAATATAAAATATCATACTTAAAATTTATATCATTAAAAGTAATTCAAGGTGTAATAAGCAGTATAATATGTTTTTTACTTTTCAAGTTTTTATATGTAAATAACACAATAAGCACTTTTAATGCAAATAATAACTTTTTAAGTCCTTCTCACTTTTTTACTGTGGCAGTAATTTTAGCTGTATTACCTATACTTATATACAAAATAAAAAAGACTATTTAACTTCTCTAATCTCTGATATATTGTTTTTTATTATTTCTCTTATACTATTAAAATCATTTTGTACATTAATTGAAAGACTTTGTGCTTCTCTTTGAACCTTCTCATTAAACTGCTCTTGTCTATCATCTAATTGACTATCTAGATGACACAAGAGCTCATCAACATAATGAAGGGCAGATAACTTAATTTGCTTGGCCTCATTTTCAGCATCCTCAAGTAGTTTTCTAGCTCTTTTTTCTGCTTCTAATGTTATACTGTGCTTATCTATCTGCATTTTTATAGTTTCAATTTCCTGCTTTTTTATTTCATTAGCCTCTTTAACTGCATCATTTAAAATTTTATCCTTCTCACTAAGTATCCATTGAGATTTTTTTAGTTCCTCAGGCATTTCACTCATTATTTGAGTAATAACATCTAAAATCTCCTTTTTATTTACCATAACTTTATTTGAAAGCGGAACTTTGCTAGAAGTATCAACAATATCCCCCAAATATTCTAATAACTTAACCACGTTCATGACCAATCTCTCCCTATAAATATAGAAAAACATTCATACAAACAAATTTAATTAGTTCTGCTTTTCTATAATTAATTAAATTCTTTTGCTTTTCTTAAAACATCATCTATAATTTCATCTGGCACCAATTCTTTGATACATCCTCCAAACACAGCAACCTGTTTAATAGCAGTGGAACTTAAAAATGAAAACTCTAAACTAGTCATCATAAATACAGTTTCAACATTAGGATTGAGTTTCTTATTCATTAGTGAAGTTTGAAGCTCGTATTCAAAATCTCCCACACTCCTCAAACCTCTTATCATAACGTTGGAATCATTATTTTCCATAAAATTAACAAGAAGACCACTAAAACTTTGAACACTAACATTATTAAATGGTTTTATGACTCTTTTGATAAGATCTACTCTCTCATCAACAGAAAACATGCCTTTTTTTTCTGGATTTATAAGAACCCCAACTATTACTTTATCAAATACTTTAGAAGCTCTACTTATTATATCTAAATGTCCATTTGTAATTGGGTCAAAGCTTCCTGGGTATACTGCTACCTTCATTTTTTGTCCTCCTTGTATCTGTAAAAACATACAATAGTTTTACCATATTTTCTATGGTCTACCATGATAATTTCATTATTTCCCTCATATATCTTTTCATCGGAATCTATTTTTGTAACTATAAGTCCACTTTTTGTCAGCAATTTTTTCTCACATATTAAATCTATAGCCGGCGGTATCATTTCCTTAGCATAAGGAGGGTCTATAAATATTAATGTAAATTCCTTCCCTTTGGATGCTAAATACCTTACAGCTTCATAAGAATCCATATTTAAGGTTTTGCATTCTTCATCAAATCTTAAATTTTCAACATTTTCTTTAAGTATTGGATATGTAATAGGGCTTTTGTCAATTAAATAACATACTTTTGCCCCTCTGCTTGCAGCCTCAAGTCCCAAACTTCCTGTACCTGAAAACATATCGAGGACAACAGCTTCAGGAACATCGTTTTGTATTATATTAAACATCGCCTCTTTTACCCTATCTAA
The DNA here is from genome assembly GCF_000008765.1 of Clostridium acetobutylicum ATCC 824. Lineage (NCBI taxonomy): Bacteria > Bacillati > Bacillota > Clostridia > Eubacteriales > Clostridiaceae > Clostridium > Clostridium acetobutylicum. The sequence continues at coordinate 1,886,043 of NC_003030.1, read as the reverse complement.
AGTCGGTCTAGTTGTTTCCATTCCTTTAGGTGGTAAAATCTTTCTCCCCTTAGCTTTGCCAGATATTATTCTCATATTTATCCTCCTAATATAAAAAATACATTAGTTTATATTTTATCATACAAAGACATATTATACAAAATATTTTAATTTTAATTAAAACATATGTACTTTGATGTATTTTTTAAACTTTTAACTATTGACTTTTTTATCACAATGTCACTTTTTTCTGTACTTATAATCAGTTTTTTAGCTGCACTGTTGGCTTCTCGTAATATACTTATATCCTGTATTATATCAGATAAAATAAGTCCATCTTCTCCACTTTGTCTTATACCGAAAACTTCGCCACTTCCTCTTAGTTTAAAGTCCTCCTCTGATATGTAGAAACCATCACTACTTGAGCACATTATTTCCATTCTTCTTTCTGCAACCTTATTCTTCATTTCTGCAACTAGCATACAATAAGACTGATATTGTCCTCTTCCCACTCTTCCTCTAAGCTGGTGAAGTTGTGCAAGTCCAAAACGCTGTGCATCTTCTATTATCATTACACTGGCATTTGGAACATTAACTCCTACTTCTATAACTGTAGTTGACACTAAAACTATTGTTTCCTTATTATTGAATCTTTCCATTATAGCATTTTTCTCTTTTGGAGCCATTTTTCCATGAAGCATTTCTATTTTTATGCCTTTAAAATAACTGCTTTTTAGCTCCTCATACAATTTTTCTACAGATGTAAGCTCTAGCTTCTCATTTTCTTCAACGAGTGGGCATACCACATATATCTGTCTGCCATTTTTTATTTCATTTAAGGCAAAATTATAAGCTTTTTGTCTGCTATTTTTCTTAATACAAAGTGTCTTTACTTCTTTTCTTCCTGGTGGAAGTGTGTCTATTATAGATACATCTAAGTCGCCATAAAGATACAATGCTAGGGTTCTTGGTATCGGCGTTGCAGTCATAACAAGTACATCTATATTATTTCCCTTATTAAATAACCTGTTTCTCTGCATGACACCAAACCTATGAAGTTCATCTGTTACAACTATTCCCAAATTACTAAACTCAACATTATCTTCTATTAAAGCATGAGTCCCTATTATAAGGTCTATTTCTCCGTCTTTAAGCTTCTCTTTTATTATTCTTTTATTTTTATCAGTAACACTTCCTGTTAAAAGCTCTATTCTAATATTAAATTCTTTAAAAAGAGTATTTGCAGATTCAAAATGCTGCTTTGCAAGTATCTCTGTAGGTGCCATCAAAACTGCTTGAAATCCGTTCTTTATAACATTAAATATAGCAATTAAGGCCACAATTGTCTTTCCAGAGCCAACATCTCCCTGAACTAACCTGTTCATAGCCTGAGGTCTCTTTTCATCCTTTAGAATTTCTCTTATAACCAAATTTTGTGCCTCTGTTAATTTAAAAGGAAGACTTTCTTTCAATTTAATAAGTTCAGGAGCTATTTTAAATGCAAAACCTTTATTATTCTTCTTAATATACTCTTTAAGCATTAAAACTTTAAGTGAATATGTAAATAATTCTTGAAACTTAAGCCTTCTTGTACTTTCCCTTAGTTCAAGCATATTTCTAGGACTGTGAATTTCTCTAAGTGACTCATCTAAGCTGTGAAATGCATTTTTCTTTATAATCCACTCAGGCATATTTTCATCAATTTTAATGTTTTGAAGAAGCTCAAATATCAATCTTATAAAAAAAGTATTTTTCAAAGTTCCAGAAAGTGCATACTTAGGCACTATCTTTTCATCACTTGAACTTCTATTTTCCACTGGTATAGGATTATTCATAGTTATTTCATTTTTAGTCCTTTTTATTTTTCCCATGATTGTATATGTTTCATTATATTTAAATTTATTCTTTATATACGGCTGATTAAACCATATACCGCTAAATGTAGTTTTACCGTCTGAAAATATTATTTTAGTTACAGTTTTGCGGCTTTTCGATCTAAATTCTTTTTCTAACCTTAAAGGTGTACATTTCACTATAACCTTTTGTCCATCTTCAACTTCCAGAATATTAGACATAAGAGATAAATTCTCATAATCTCTTGGAAAATATAGAAGCAAATCTAGTATAGTGAATATACCACATTTATTTAATTTCAAAGCCGTTTTAGGACCTACTCCTTTAAGTGTTGCAATATCGTCATTAATATTCATTATGTATCCTCCCATAATTAATAATAAAAGTGACAAGTTTTAAATGTACGGTGACTTTCTAAAAACTTCAAGATAGAACATTTTTAATTCACCTGCCACTTTAACTTGCCACTTTAAATAATATACTTACAGGATTTTCAAATCATTACAAACTGTAAGCTACTCTACAGAAACTATGAAATAGTATAATGGTTGCTTTCCTTCAGTTAATTGTACATCAAAATCCGGATATTTATCTTCAATTATTTTAGATAATTCTCTCGCTTTTATTTCACTGCAATCTTTTCCATAGTATATAGATATAAGCTCACTGTCTTCATCTACCATACCATCTATTATCTTCTCGCAAACCTGATATATATCTTTTCCTGTTTCCTTTATCTTTCCTTCAACTATACCAAGTATATCATTTGCATTTACGACTTTACCATCTACATCAGTATCTCTTACCGCATAAGTAATAGATCCTGTTTTTACTTTTTCTATAGCTTTAGTTAATTTTTCTTTGTTTTTTTCCACATCTCCATCATACTCAAACTCAGTCATACAAGTTATTCCTTGTGGAATTGTTTTTGTAGGTATTACTACAACATTTTTATCACTTAATTCACTAGCCTGATTGGCTGCCATGATAATATTTTTATTATTAGGGAATACAAAAATATTTTTTGCATTTATAGAATTTATACTTGAAAGTATATCTTGAGTACTTGGATTCATTGTCTGTCCGCCCTCAATTACAAAATCAACTCCTAAATCCTTAAATATCTTTGCAATACCTTCTCCAGAAGCTACAGATATAAATCCAAAATCTTTTTCCTGATCTTCATTAGCTTCTTCTGTTGTTTCACTACTTGAGCCTTCAGTTTTAAGTCCTAAAACTTCTCTATGTTCTTCCCTCATATTATCTATTTTTATTTTAGAAAGCTCTCCTAATTTAACTGCCTTAGATAATACAAGACCTGGATCGTTTGTGTGTATGTGAACTTTAGTTATGTCATCTACATTTACAACTATCATAGAATCCCCAAGCTTTGATATATCATCTCTAAATTCTGATACACTTGAAGTTCCTGAATGTATTATAAATTCAGTGCAGTAACCGAACTTTATTTCAGCATCACTAATATCTTCAGCCTTAGGCTTAGTTACATCACTAGATTTTTTAACTCCCTCAAGAACTGCTTCAATGTTATTTTCTAATGCTTCCTGCATTCCCTTAAGAATTATTAAAAGCCCTGTTCCACCTGAATCTACAACCTTTGCTTTTTTCAAAACTGGAAGCATATCCGGAGTTTTCTTTAACATTTTTTCACTAGCAGCACATACTTCAGACATAAGCCTTGTTATATCTGTTTCTTTACTATTTACTGCACTTTCACCGGCGCTTCTTATAATTGTGAGTATTGTTCCTTCAGTAGGTCTCATTACAGCCTTATACGCAAATTTTGAGCCTTCCATTATACTCTTAGCAAACTGTTCACTATCTACTTTATTAAGGCCGTCTAAACCGCTTGCTATTCCTCTTAGTATTTGAGAAAGTATAACCCCTGAATTACCCCTTGCTCCCATGAGTGCACCTTTGGATAATTTCTTTGCTATACTTCCTATGCCTTCATTTTTCATATTTTCTATCTCAAGTACAGCATTTCTAAATGTCATGGACATATTTGTTCCAGTGTCACCATCTGGTACCGGAAATACATTCAAAGAATTAACAAAGTCCTTTTGTTCATCTAATTTATTGCATGCATTTACAATCATATTATAAAAATTATGCCCATCTATAGTTAAGTGTTCCAATTCTTGTACCTCCTTAAACTCTTACGCCTTGAACGTTCACCACTAAGCTTGATACTTTAAGTCCTGTATAGTTTTCAACATTATATCTAACCTTTTGAATTATGTTATTTGCTATTACAGATATTTTTGTTCCATATTCAACTATAATATAAAGTTCTATATTTAATTTATCATCTTTAGAGTTTATTTTAACACCTCTACCTAAATTTCCGCCTTTTTTTATAAGTTCCCAAAATCCATCAGAAGCATTTTTTGAAGCCATTCCAACTACTCCATAACACTCCATCGTAGATATGCCAACTATATTAGCAAGTGTTTCCACAGAAAAATTTATAGAACCATTTTCATTGGAAATTTGCATCATACTATATTCCTCCTCACATAAATGCATAACACACTACCATTTTATATTAAAACAGATAATTATTCAATGATTTTAAATACTTCTTGTAAATTTATTCTATCAGTAATTTTTACTTGCATATTTTATACAATATATGATAAAATATAACTTGTTTGCGAAAAGTTAATTTCGCACGTTTAAGGGAGGTGTAGACTATGTCAAGAAAATGTGATATATGCGGAAAAGGTCTTGTTGCTGGTGTTCAATACAGTCATTCACACCGTCAATCTAAAAGAACATGGCTTCCTAATATAAGAAAAATCAAAGCCGTTGTAGATGGTACTCCAAAAACTATACATGTATGTACTAGATGTTTACGTTCTGGAAAAGTACAACGTGCTGTATAAAAATAAAAAATGCAGTTGGTAACCAATTGCATTTTTTATTTTTTTATAATTATATATGTTAAGATTTTTTTCTGAAAAAAAACTTAATTATATTAGATAAAAATTTTGGAAGTTTTATAGCTACAATCTTCATTAATAATCCCCCATATAAAATTATTTCTTTTTATTACAATTATTAATAAGAAACCAACCTAAAAATATGAGTCCTCCACCTACTGCAATAATCCATCCCCATATTGGTAAAATCACTGCTATCACTATACCAGCTCCAACAGAGGCTATTATTAATCCCATTCCATACTTATTTATCTCACGATTCCACTTCTTTTTTGACATAAGTATAACCCCCATTAATAATTCTCTATTATTATATGCAGGCTATTTTTAATTATTTCCTAATCCTTACATTTCATTACAATTATAGTGCCATTTTTGAAGCTTATTGTAACAGGCTCATCTAAAAATTCATTTGAAACCGTTCTAGAATCTCCAAAACTCAAATTGTAATCCTTAAGAGGATATTTAGCATTTTCTATAGATAATTCCTTTATCTCTTCTCTAAACCCTTGTATAGAAAAGATTTCACCTTTTTTACCTGTGATTGATATAGTTTTATCAATCATAAATAAAGTATTGTTATCATCCTTTATATACGCTCTTATGCCACTTTTAAGGCATCTATATAAAAGTCCTAGATTCCCAAATATGTGGTCTAATCTAGTTCCTGTACATCCTAAAAAACAAATCTCATCTGCACTAAGCTTTAAAGCTTCTCTAAAAGCTAGCTCTGTATCTGTAAAATCTTTTTCTCTAGGAAACTTTATTGTATTTATATGAAATTCCTTAAAATAGTTAAAAACTTCTTCATCTATGGAATCAAAATCTCCTAACAGCATATCTGGCCTAATTTCATATTTGTGCAGGCAGTTTGCTCCACTGTCTGCACAAATTATATAGTCACAATTTTCAATTTCACTGCGAAGTAAAGCTTCAGATGGCATTTTACCTCCAGAAATAACAACTACTTTCATTCTAAATACTTCCCTTTAATAACTCTATATTTTTTTTGATATCGCCATTTTTAAAAACTGCTGATCCTGCTACTACTACGTTGGCACCAGCTTCTACTACTTTTTTTATGTTTGTTGAATCAACTCCACCGTCAACTTCAATTAAAATATCTCTTCCTATTTCATCAGCATATTTTTTAACTTCTCTTATTTTATCATAGGAATAATCAATATATTTTTGTCCTCCAAATCCAGGATTTACAGACATTATAAGAACCATGTCCGCTGTAGTCAGTAGATTCTTTATCATATTAACAGGAGTACCTGGATTAATTGCTACCGCTGCCTTCACTCCAAAAGATTTTATGTAATTTAAAGTTCTATCAATATGCCTATCAGTCTCGTAGTGCACAGTTATTATATCTGCCCCGCTTTTAACAAACTGTTCTACATATTTTGATGGTTCTTCTATCATTAAATGCACATCAAAAGTGAGTTTTGTATGTTTTCTTATATCTCTTACTACCGGAATTCCAAAGCTTATGTTAGGAACAAAATTTCCATCCATAATGTCTATATGTATGAAATCTGCTCCTGCTTCATCTAATGTTCTTACTTCTTCTCCAAGCTTTGAAAAATCTGCGGATAAAATTGATGCTGCCAATTTTATCATTTATAATTCCTCCTAACACTTAATTTATTCAGCGTATCAACATAAAAATTGTATCTTTCTATGTTGATATTTCCCTCTTCTACTGCTTTTTTTACTTCACATCCTGGTTCTTTATCATGAACACATGTAGAATATTTGCACGAGCCATTGTATTCATAAAACTCAGGGAAAAGATCTTTTAGTTCATATCTATCTATAAAATTCAAATCAAGTGAAGAAAATCCTGGGGTATCAACTATAAAACCTCCAGCTACTTCTATTAATTCACTGTGTCTTGTTGTATTTTTTCCTCTTTTTAATTTTTCGCTTATATCTCCAGTTTTCATAACATTACTTCCTGCTATAGAATTCATCAGAGTAGACTTTCCAACACCAGAAGGTCCACATACAACAGTTATGTTATCTTTTAAACTTTCTTTAAGCTCATTTATTCCTATTTTGCTTTTTGCATTCAAAAACTTAAGTTCATATCCTGTATTATTAAGCAAATTTTTTATTGGAGTTAAAAGCTCCTCATTTACTAAATCTATTTTGTTTATGCAGACCTTAACCTTTATATTGTTAAATTCACATAATATTAAGAACTTATTTAATAAATCACTGCTAAATTCAGGATTTACAATTGAAAAAACTATAAACGCTTGTGTTACATTCGAAACAGGAGGTCTTATAAGCTTATTGGTTCTTGGATGTATTTTTTCTATAACACCCTTACCATTTATTACTGTTATATCAACTTTATCTCCTACAATTGGGGAAAGTTCACCTAATCTGAACTTTCCCCTTGCTTTACATTCATATATTTCTTCTTCAACTTTTACATAATAGAAACCTGCTATTCCTTTTATTATAATTCCCTGCATAGTTCCTCCAAATATTGATTATTTTATTTTTGACCAGTTCCATTAGGTGTATTTGTAACATTTCCATTTCCAGTTCCAGTTACATTTCCACCTGCAGGTTGAGTTCCATTTGGATTAGTTGTATTATTCTGGTTCTGATTATCATTATTCCCGCCAGTCGGTGCCTTACTGTCATCATGATTTGTATCAGGTGTTTTGTTTTGGTTTTGGTTTTGATTACCATTTCCATTATTGTTATTTGGCGGCTGAACTGCTGTACTGTTAAATCTTCCTATAACTATAGTTACTGTTGTTCCCTTATTAACATAACCATTTGGGTACTCTTCTATAACTATACCGTTTTGATCCGCATTTGTAACATCCTTATTCTGAACATTTACACCAAAACCTGCATTTTGTAATATAGATGATGCACTATCAGATGTTTTACCATAAACGCTAGGAACTGTAGCCTTTTTAACTTCAGGACCTCTACTTATTACAAGGTCTATAGTCATTCCTTTTTTTATTTGAGAGCCTTCACTAGGTGATTGACTAATTACATTACCTTGAGCAACATCATCGCTGTATTCTTGAGTAACACTTCCAACATTGCATCCGTACTGCTTAATTTGAGCTCTTGCTGCACTTTCAGGAAGTCCTACAAGAGAAGGAAGGGTTTGATCAGTGTCACCTGAGCTTATATCAACTCTTACAACTGTACCACTGTCTACTTCTGTATCCTCATTAGGATAACATGTTACAACTGTGCCCTTTGGTTTACTGCTCTTTACTCTATCAACAACTTGAAACTTTAATTTTGCATCTTCAACTTTTCCCTTTGCATCACTTTCACTTAAACCTATTATTTTAGGAACCTTTACCTTTGATACAGAATTAGAATTTGGTTTAAATATTCCTGATCCCATTGAAAAAGCAAGTGCAGAACCTGCTAAAATTAAAACTACAATAATGGATGCAACTAATGCCTTTTTAGCCTTACCACTTAACATATTATTGCCTTTTATTTTATTTTTAGGCTCTTCATTTTCTTCTTGAGGCTCCTCTTGAGGCTGCTCTTTATTATATGGTTCTCCATTATAGTAAGTATCATCGTTATCCAACTTGTTATTTGGATTGCTCTCATTTTGTATCTGAGCTGGATCCATTACACGTGTAAACTCTTCATCATCATTTACATAATTATTTTTTACATTACTCAGTTCATCCAATATTTCATTGGCATTTTGATATCTATTTTCAGGTTTCTTTTCAATGCACCTTAAAATCATTTTATTGAGGGCAATTGGTATATCTTTATTTAATTCATTAGGAGGTACAGCGGCATCCTGTATATGTTTTAAAGCTATAGAAACAGGGGTATCTGCATCATATGGTACTTTGCCTGTTGCCATCTCATAGAGAACTATTCCAAAAGAATATATGTCTGTTCTACAATCTACTGGAATTCCCTGTGCTTGTTCTGGCGATAAGTAATGTGCAGAACCAACAACTTTATTCGTAGTAGTTATTGTGGATTCATTTGATGCTTTTGCTATTCCAAAGTCTGTAACCTTAATTATATCATCATCCGTAACCATTATATTATGAGGCTTTATATCTCTATGAACAATTCCATTTTTATGAGCAAAGTTTAACGCTTTTGCTATTTGAGTTGCATAGTCAATTATTTTATTAAACTCTATTTTTCCATTTTCCTTTATGAGCTTTTTAAGTGTTTTTCCCGCTACATATTCCATAACAATATAATTAACGTTACCATCAGCTCCAACATCATATATATTTACAATATTTGCATTGGCAATTCTAGCAGCAGCAGATGCTTCTCTTTTAAATTTAAACACAAACTCTTCATCTTCTGTAAATTCATGTTTAAGAACTTTTACAGCCACATGACGATTTAAAAGAGTATCCATAGCTTTGTATACAACTGCAGTTCCCCCTACACCTATTTCTTCCTCTATTTTATACCTGTTACTTAGCACAGTTCCTATCATCTTTACACTCTCCTTCAAACACAATAACTGATATATTGTCACGGCTGCCTTTGTCTTTGCTGAGTTCAATTAACTTTTGACATGCCACCATATTATCATTTTCTAGCACTATATTATATATTTCTCGAGTATCAACTACATTAGTAAGCCCATCGGTCGCAAGTATTCCTTTAGAGACATCATTTAGTGTAACATCAAATATATCTACATCCACATCTTCCCCTGTTCCAAGAGCTCTTGTAATAATATTCTTATTAGGATGCGAAAGTGCTTCCTTTTCCGTTATTGTTCCATTGTCCACAAGCTGCTGTACAAGAGAGTGATCTTTTGTTATTTTTATAATATCATCTCTTTTTATAAAATAACAACTACTATCCCCAACGTTCGCTACAACTGCGTCTTTATCTTTAATTAAACAAGCAGTAATAGTCGTTCCCATACCACTTAGTCCATCTGACGCTTTTGATTTCCTATAAATCTGTTCATTAGCAAATTTTATTGCACTTGAAAGTACATCTCCAAGTTCATATAAATTAATGTTATTTATTTCCTTTATGTATTTTACAGTTGAATCCACAGCAAGTTTACTTGCAACCTCACCTGCATTATGTCCACCCATTCCATCAGCAACAACATAAAATCTTATGTCATCATTTTCGTAGTAACCAACATAGTCTTCATTAAGTTTTCTAACTGTGCCAATATCAGATAGCATTCCTACCATTTTCATATTATTTCCCTTCACTTTCTTCAATATAATTTCTTCTAAGCTGTCCACAAGCGGCATTTATATCTGCTCCCATTTCTTTTCTTATAGTACTTTCTATTTTATATTTTAAAAGTGTGTCACAAAACTTTTTAATTTTAGAACTTTCGGGTTTTTCATAAGAAGTCTCATTAACAGTATTAACTGGAATTAAATTAACATGACAAAGCATACCAGAAAGAAGTTCCCCTAACTTTTTTGCACTCTCTTTATCATCATTTACATCCTTGACAAGTGAATATTCAAAAGTGATTCTTCTTCCTGTAAAATCAGAGTATTTTTTACAGCAGTCAATAATTTCCGAAATAGAGTATCTATTTGCTATAGGCATTATCTTTTTTCTAGTCTCATCGTCAGAAGCGTGAAGAGAAATTGCCAATGTTATTTGAAGATTTTCCTTCATTAAATCGTATATTCTAGGAACTATGCCACATGTAGATAGAGTTATGTGCCTTTGACCTATATTAAGCCCTTTTTCAGAATTTACAATCCTTATAAATTTAATAACATTGTCATAATTGTCTAGAGGTTCACCACTTCCCATTAGAACTATATTTGATATTCTCTCACCAATTTCTTTCTGAGCCTTTAATATTTGAGCTAAAATTTCTCCAGAAGTTAAATCCCTAACTCTTCCTCCTATAGTTGAAGCACAAAAGCTGCAACCCATTCTACAGCCTACCTGAGTAGAAATACATATAGAGTTACCGTAATCGTATTTCATGACAACACACTCTATTATATTTCCATCATTATATCTAAACAGAAACTTTACAGTATCACCTTTTTTTGAGTTAAGCCTCTTAACAACACTCGGCATGCCAATATAAAAATTTTTTTCTAGTCTTTCTCTTGTGCTTTGAGGCAGATTTTTCATATCTTTAAAATCGAAAGTACCATTATATATCCAATCAAAAAACTGCTTAGCTCTAAAAGTCTTTTCCCCATTTTTGTCCATCCACTGCTTGAGTTCAGCTTCATTGTAATCTAAAATATTTTCCAATTAAGGTCTCACCTACCTAGTTTTTTTAAGCTTACACATAAAAAATCCATCCATATATTCATTTGGGAGTATAGTCACTCCATAAGGAGAATAAATCAAGTTTGGAAATTCTCCAAATTCTATAGGTTCTACTTTAAAATTAGGATTGTTCTTCAAAAATTGAATTATACTCTTTTCATTTTCATCCTTATTTAGGGTACATGTTGAGTAAAGAAGTATTCCTTCCTTCTTTAAGTAAAGTGAAGCGTTTTGAAGTATATTCTTTTGAATATCAGAGAGTTCCTTTAAGTCTTTAATATTTTTATTCCACTTTATCTCAGGTTTTTTTCTTATTATGCCAAGACCAGAGCAGGGTGCATCTACTAATATCCTATCAGCCTTATTTACAAAATCATCATGATAAGAACTGGCATCTAAAACTGAAGCATTTATATTTTCTACTCCTAGCCTCTTAGCATTTTCATTTATTAATTTTATCTTACTTTCATGTAAATCAAAAGCATATATTGTACCAGTATTTTTAAGCAATTCTCCCATATGTGTAGTTTTTCCTCCAGGAGCACTGCACATATCAAATATTACAAGATTTTCTTTAATATCCATGCACTCTGATACTAACATAGCACTTTCATCTTGAACAGTAAACTCTCCCCTGACAAATAGAGGATTATTTTCGATGCTGTGGCCTTTTTTAATCCTTATGGCATCTTTTAAAATGTACCCTTCTTCAATATTATAATCAAGCTTTTCAAGTTCATTCCATAATTCTTTATGTGATGTTTTTAACCTATTCACTCTTATAGTAATAGAAGGATTTTCATTAAGTCCTTTTAGAATTTCTTCTGCTTTATTCTTATACTGCTTTAAAAAAAACTTTACCATCCACGGTTCAAAAGAGTAATTAAAGCAAAGCTTCTCTACAGAATTATCTTTATTATAAAAGGCAATGTTAGGATTTCTAAGATAATTTCTAAGAACAGCATTTACAAATTTAGATGATTTTAAGGATATGTATTTTTTAGTGATATTCACTGCTTCATTTACAGCAGCAAAATCTGGAATTTTATCAAGATACCTGATTTGATATATAGACATCCTTAAAACATTAAGAACTCTTTTATCTATTTTATTTATTTTTGTCTTTACAAACTTACTTATTATAATATCAATACTATATTTATATTTTATAGTACCATATACTATTTCTGTTACAAGACCTTTATCTTTAGATGATATTTCCTCGCCTTTTAATGCCTTATTTAATACTATATTTGAAAATCCATCATGAGAAAGAACTTTATTTAAAACATCAAGAACAATTTTTCTCGTATTATTCATATTTTCATTCCTTTTTAATCTCTATTCCTACTTATTATTATAAGTCTTATAAGTTGAGAAATCGCCATGAGAGCGGCTGCAACATATGTCATTGCTGCTGCATTTAGAACAGCACGTGCACCTTTAATCTCGTTATGATAAAGTATTCCCTTATTTTCTAGAAGTTTAAGTGCCCTTGAAGAAGCATCAAATTCAACAGGAAGCGTTATCAAATTAAAAAGCACCACTGCTGCAAAAAGAGCTACTCCTATTTTGGCAAATGCCGGTATACCAAACACAATTCCTAAAAAGAACAAAACCCAAGAAGCATTAGAACTTATGTTTACAGCTGGCACTATAGTGTTTCTGATTTCAAGAGGGGCATAATGCGCTTTATGCTGAAAAGCGTGACCAGTCTCATGAGCTGCTACACCAATTGAAGCAACAGAAGTCCCATAATAAACCTCCTCAGAAAGTCTCATAACTCTATTTTTAGGATCATAATGATCTGTTAACTTTCCCGGTATGATCTCTACTGGAATATCACTAAGACCATTTGAATTTAAAAGCATCCTGGCAACATCTGCTCCAGTATAGCCATTTAACCCAATTACCTTTGAATATTTGTTAAAGGTAGAGCTTATTTGTGATTGTGCTGCAAAAGATATTATTAAAGCTGGTATCAGTATTATAAAACTAGGATCAAAATAGAACGGCATTATAAAACCTCCTAACCTTTTACTTTAAAATAACTCCCTTATCAATATTGTTTCCTCTTATATATTCCCCAACATTCATAGATTTTTTACCTGGAAACTGAATTTTTGTAATTAAAATCTTTCCATCTGATGAATTAACTTCTATTCCATTGTTATCTACATTAGTTATAAGACCTGGTTCTCCTTCAGGTGCAGCATCTAATATTTTAGCTTCGTGAATTTTCATAACCTTATCATTATAACTAGAATACGCAAGAGGCCATGGGTTTAATCCTCTTATAAGGTTATATATTCTTTCGCTTTTATCATTCCAATTTATTTTTCCAGTATCCTTGGATAACATAGCAGCATAATCCGTTTCTGGCTCACCTTGTTTTTCTGGTTTAATGTTTCCTTTTGAAAATTCATCTATGGTTTTTACAAGAAGATCTGCTCCTCTATTCATCAAAATATCATGAAGTTCACCTGCTGTCATATCTCTTTTTATATCAACTTCATCCTTAAGAAGCATATCACCTGTATCCAATCCTTCAGCCATAATCATAGTTGTATTTCCTGTCTTTGTTTCTCCATTTATAATTGCCCAATTTATAGGTGCAGCGCCTCTATAATTTGGCAAAAGAGATGCATGCAGATTTATACATGCATACTTAGGTATATCAAGAACTTCCTTTGATAAAATTTGACCAAATGCCACAACTACTATAAAATCTGGTGCTATTTCTTTTAATTTATTTATAACTTCAATATCATTTTTTAATTTAACTGGTTGAAACACTGGAATATTGTTTTTAACTGCTACTTCTTTAACCTCAGACATAGCTAGCTTTTTCCCACGTCCCTTAGGCTTATCTGGCTGCGTCAAAACAGCCCTTACATCATAATTTTCTATAAGTTTCTCAAGGGAGGGTACTGAAAATTCCGGTGTTCCCATAAACACAATTTTCAACAATTAATTTCCCTCACTTTCAGCTAATTTATCTACAAATAAAACTCCATTTAAATGATCTGTTTCATGGCATATAGCTCTTGCAAATAAATCTTCTGCTTCAATTACAATTTCTTCTCCTTTTTCATTTAGAGCTTTTGCCTTAACATATGTTGGTCTTTCAACTTCTCCTTGTCTTTCTGGAATACTTAGGCAGCCTTCTACATCTACAGCTTTTCCACTTGTCTCTAATATTTCAGGATTTATTAGTACAACAGGACCTTCTCCTACATCTATTACTACAAGTCTTTTTAATATACCAACCTGTGGAGCTGCAAGACCTACTCCATCTGCATTATACATGGTTTCAAACATATCATCTATAAGAGTTAATAATCTCTTATCTATCTTTTCTACTTTTCTACTTTTTTTTCTTAATAATTCGTCCCCATACTTTCTTATACTACGTATTGCCATTACATTACCTCCAAAATATTATAATAAACTCAATGGGTTTATATCTAATGAAACTCTTATATTATTATAAACTTTTTTTAACAATTCATAAATAGATTTTTTTATAAAGCAGGCTACTTCATAAGTTATATCGCCTTTTAATACAATTTGCCATCTATAGGCTTCATTGATTTTGGATATTGGCGATGGGCATGGACCTAATACATAAATATTACTATATTCCTTTGCTTTATTTTTTAAAAAATCACCAACTATTTGTATATTTTTTATTAACAATTGTTCATTTTTAGAACTAAAATTTAGAAGAAGTAGTTTATTAAAAGGTGGATAATCCATGTCATGTCTTAATTTAATTTCCTCTTTAAAAAAGCTTCTATAATCGTTTGTAGATGAAAATCTTATAGCATAGCTTTCCGGTGAATAGGTTTGAATTACTACTTTACCTTTTTTACTGCCTCTGCCTGCTCTTCCACTAACCTGACACAGGAGTTGAAAAGTTCTTTCCCCTGCCCTGTAATCTGGCAAATTCAAGGTGAGATCCGCAGCTACTACTCCAACTAAAGTAACATCCTTAAAATCTAGTCCCTTAGCAATCATTTGAGTACCTATCAAAATATCATATTCTTTGTTCTTGAAGCCATTATATATTCTTTCATAGGAATCTTTTTTTACGGTAGTATCCCTATCCATTCTTACAGTTCTTGCATTTGGAAAAAGCCTTTTTATCTCTCTTTCTATCCTCTCTGTTCCTGCTCCAAAATACTTAACATACTTGCTACCGCACTTAGGACACACTGAAGGAATTCTTTGAGTGCTTCCGCAGTAGTGGCATATCAGATATCCCTTATTATTGTGATAAGTCATTGAAACATCGCAATTTTTGCACTTAAAAACATAACCACATTTTCTACAGGAAACAAAGGTTGAATATCCTCTCCTATTGAGAAAAAGTATAATTTGTTCTTTTCTCTCAAGCGTCTCTAAAATGCTTTCATACAAGGCTCTGCTAAATATAGATTTATTGTTTTCTCTTAATTCTTCTCTCATATCAACAACTGATACTTCTGGCATAAGAGCACCATCAGCCCTGTTTTTTAGTGTTATCAGATCATAATCTTCCTTTAAGGTTTTATAATAGGTTTCTACAGCCGGAGTTGCCGATCCCAAAACAAGAATACAATCTTCTATTGCACTTTTCATTTCAGCAACTTCTATTGCATTGTACTTAGGATCACTTTCTGATTTGTAACTGCCTTCATGTTCTTCATCTATTACAATTAAACCCAACTTATCAAATGGTAAAAAAAGTGCGGATCTAGCTCCAACAGCTACCTTAACCTCACCATTTTTTACTCTAATCCATTCATCATATCTTTCTCCATCTGAAAGCTTACTGTGAAAAACAGCAACATTTAGCCCAAATCTTCCCTTAAATCTTTCTATCATCTGAGGTGTAAGAGAAATTTCAGGAACTAAGATAATCGACTGCTTATTATCCTCAATCATCTTTTTTACTAGATGCATGTATATTTCCGTCTTTCCACTTCCAGTAACACCATGAATTAAAAATTTTCTTTTATTCGAATACAGTATTGTATTAACAGCATCTTCTTGAAAATCATTAAGCTTTTTTTCACCATATACATCATATACCCTGCTGTCATATCTTGTTAAAACCTTTTCTGATATAGTTAATGCTCCATATTTTATCATAGTATTAATGGAGGATACTGAAATATTGAATTTCTTGCTTAATTGGCTTCTATTATACATACCATTATTTTGTTCTACTATTTTATATATGCTTTCATACTTATCCTTTTTTAGGTTATCAGGCAAACTGCCGTTTAAAAAAACTACATCTGTTGTTTTTGGCTTCATACCCTTCATAATTCCAGTAGGTATTATAAGCCTTATACATTCGATATAGGTACACAAATACTTCTTTTTCATATTTTCAATTAGCTGCATATCTTTATCTGTTATAAGAGGCTCATCACTTTCTATAGATGCTATCTTCTTCAATTTAATTTTGCCTTGATTTTCAAGCTTAAGATCAAAGACAAAACCATAAAGTCTTTTATTTGAGTTTCCAAAAGGTACCTTAACAAGCTGACCTACTTTTATGCTTTCCTTTAATTCTTCTGGAATTTCATAAGTAAAAATTCTATCAAGTGATGCAACTTCATTATTTATTATAATGCCTGCAAAATTATACACTATATCACCCTTTAACAAGAAAAAGCGCTAACTGCGCTTTTTACTTAATAAATCAAACAAATTCTCTGCAACTTTTCTTTTGGACATTTTATCTAGCTCAAGTTTGCTTCCATCACTGCCCAATATGACAACTCTATTTTCATCACTAGCAAATCCTGCATCCTTCGATAAAATATCATTTGCTACTATGTAATCTAAATTTTTTCTAGTTAATTTGCCATAAGCATTTTCAATTAAATCATTGCTTTCTGCTGCAAAACCAACTAAAATCTGGTGTTTTTTAATCTCACCTAATTTTTTTAGTATATCATTGTCTTTTACAAATTCTATATTTAAATTATCACTGGCTTTTTTAATTTTTAATTCACTGTAATTTTTAGCTTTATAATCAGCTACTGCTGCTGATTTTATGACTATATCGCTGCCGCTAAATTTTTCTAAAACCTTCTCCATCATCTCAGAATTGGTGGACACTTTAATAAAATCAACACCAAAAGGAGGTTTTAGGCTTGTTTCTCCACTTATAAGTGTAACCTCAGCACCTCTATCTCTTGCTTCTTCAGCAATAGCATATCCCATTTTACCTGTAGAATGATTGGTTATAAATCGTACAGGATCAATTGGCGCTATAGTAGGACCTGCTGTAACCATAACTTTTTTGCCAGCTAAATCCCTTTTATTATATAAAAGACTTTTGATATTTTCATAAATAAGTTCTGTATCAGCAAGCTTTCCTTCTCCAACATCCCCGCATGCCAATCTTCCCTTTTCAGGTTCTATAAAAATATACCCATAATCCTTTAATTTTTTTATGTTATTTTGAACAATAGGATTTTTATACATATTGGTATTCATTGCAGGAGCAAATACAATAGGGCATCTACCATATGCTGCCATTATAGTTGTAGAAAGCATGTCATCAGCTATTCCATTTGCAACCTTGCCTATTATATTTGCTGTAGCTGGTACCACAACTAATATATCAGCTTTCTTTGCCAAAGATATGTGCTGAATTTCCCATGATTTTGGTTCTTCGAACATATCATTTATAACTTTATTTCCACTTAAACTTTGAAAACTTAATGGTGTTACAAACTTAGAAGCTGAATTCGTCATTATAACATCTACTCCAAAGTCTGCTTTTTTTAAACGGCTTATAACATCAAGTGCTTTATATACTGCTATTCCTCCGCTTACACCAATGACTACATTCTTAACTTCCATTTTAGTTTATTCCTTCAATTGGTAGATCAAATTTTATTTTATCTTGATCAACTTCATTTATTGCAATAGTAAGTGCCTTATTGCTCTCTATATCTACAAGAGGCTCCTCTCCCGCAATTATTTGTCTTGCTCTCTTAGAAGTTATAACAACAAGAGAATATCTATCACCTGTCTTTGCCTTTAAGTCTACAACAGATGGACTAATCATAGAATTGTTCATGAATTTTACCCTCCTTAGAATCAATTATATTATCTTTTATTCTATCTACCCTACATTTTTCTGCTACTATAATGCTGTTAATTTTTGTAACGGCATTTTCAACTGTATCATTTATAATAGCATAGTTGTATTTTGATACATAATTTATCTCTTTATACGCAGATTTAAATCTGGTCATAAGTGACTTTTCTGTCTCGCTTCCCCTGCCTATTATCCTCTTCTTGAGTTCCTCCATAGAAGGTGGAAGTATAAATATGAATACTCCTTCAGGATAATTTTCTTTAACTTTAAGAGCTCCTTGGATATCTATTTCAAGAATTACATTTTCACCATTATCTATTTTCTCACATACGCTTTTCTTAGGTGTTCCATAGTAATTACCGTATACTTCTGCATATTCCAAAAAACCATCTTCAGATATTTTACTCTTAAATTCATCTACTGTCAAAAAATAATAACTTTTACCTTCAACTTCTTTTTCTCTTGGCTCTCTAGTAGTTGCTGAAACCGACAACCAAAATTGTTGTTCTTTCATAAGAGCCTTACAAATGGTTCCTTTACCAGCACCTGAAGGGCCTGAAATAACAATCAATAATCCCTTTTTAGACATTACTCTTCTACCTCATCTACTGTATTAGTTCCATCATCTTTTGTAGATAATCTATGTGCTACGGTTTCAGGTTGTACTGCTGATAGTATTACATGGTCACTATCTGTTATTATTACAGCTCTTGTTCTTCTTCCGTAAGTTGCATCTATTAGCATTCCTCTATCTCTTGCTTCCTGTATTATTCTCTTTATTGGTGCTGATTCTGGACTAACTATTGCAACTAACCTATTTGCTGAAACTATATTTCCAAAACCTATGTTTATTAATTTTATATCCATAATTTTATCCTCCTAAAATCACTCTATATTTTGAATTTGTTCTCTTATTTTTTCTATTTCGTTTTTTATATCAAGGACACAGTGAACTATATCGATATCATTTGATTTAGAATTTATCGTGTTAGCTTCCCTATTCATCTCGTGAACTATAAAATCCAATTTTCTTCCCACTGGTTCATTCTTGCTAAGAGTACTCTTAAATTGAGATATATGACTTTTAAGCCTAACTATTTCTTCATCTATACATGATTTGTCGGCAAAAATTGTCACCTCCATTGCAAGTTTAGCTTCATCTACTTGATTATCGACAAGTAAATCTTTTATTCTTTCTTCAAGCTTATTTCTATAATTCTCTACTGTGTAAGGAGCTCTCTTTTCTACATTCACTAGTAACTCTTCAATATTAGTTAATTTACCTTCTATATCTTCCTTAAGCCTAGCCCCTTCTTTTTCCCTCATACTTAACATAGTATCAACTGCCTCGTTAATAGGCTTCAAAAGTAGGCTAGAAATTTCATCTAAATCCTCCTCATTTTGTGTCACAGTAATTACGTCGGGGAATTTTGATATCAATGAAACAGATATATCATCTAATACATTAAAATCATCTCTTATTTGTTTTAGACATTCACAATAATTATAAGCAAGACCTTTATTCAAATTTACATTAGTAGTACTGCTATCATAGACATTTTGAGTTATAAATATATCTACCTTACCTCTTTTTATTTTGTTTCCTACTTCTTTTCTTATCTTTTCTTCAAGTGAGATAAGATTTCTAGGTAACTTTATATTTAAATCAAAATATCTGTGATTTACACTCTTAATTTCAACATTAAATCCAAGTCTGCCATTATCGTTAGAAGCCCTACCAAATCCCGTCATGCTTCTTATCATTGTCCTCATCCTTCCATAAGTAAAAACATGTATAATATTACAATAATAATTATACACAATGTAGCAAGTAAAAACAGATTCTTTTTATAACAAACTCAATTATACCACATTTTTTATTGTTTTATAGTATTTTTTCCTTTAAAAGTTACATTTTCATTGAAAATCTTCAAATTTACTCAATGCTGTTTCAATATTTTCGATTTTAGTTGTCAGCGCTATTCTAAAAAACCCGTATCCTAAATTTCCAAAACAATATCCTGGAGTTACAACAACACCGTATTCACTTAAAAGTTTGTCACAAAATTCATCTGTGCTGTATCCCTTTGGAACACTGCACCAAATATAAAAGGCTGCACTGGCATCAAAATATTTTATTCCCTTTTTACTAAGTATTTTTTTTGCTGTACTTCTCCTTTTATCATATATCTCTCTTGATTTTTTTATTTCATTTCTATCTAAGTTAATAGCCTCAGCAGCCGCATACTGAACTGGCATGAATTGCCCTGAATCAATATTGCTTTTAACCTTTAGAAGAGCCTTTATTACTCCTTTATTGCCAACCACATATCCAACTCTAAATCCAGTCATATTATAGGTCTTGGAGAAACTCCCTATTTCAATCATTTTTTTATCCTCATCACTTTGAAGCAAGCTAATTGGCGTACTCTCCTTTTTTATTATCTCATTATATGCTGAATCGTTAACCAAAACTATATTTCTTTTTTTGCAAAACTCAACTATATCTTTAAAAAAGTCTTTATTAGCCTCCGCTCCTGTAGGATTATTAGGATAATTAATGAAAAATAGTTTGCTTTTAAGTGCTATATTTTGGGGTATAACATTTAAGTTTGGTAAATAATCATTCTTATCTGTTAATGGGATTTTATATGGAACAGCACCCCACAAATATGACGCTGCTGTATATACCTGATAGCCTGGATTTGGAACTATTACATAATCACCTATATCACAAATTGAAGGTATTATACTGCTTATACCCTCCTTTGATCCTATTGTAATTATAATTTCATCTAAATCTAAATTAACCTGAAAAATATCCCTATAGTATTTTATAACTCTTGATTTAAGCTTCTCTATTCCGCTGTATGGTGGATATTTATTAAAATCTTTAATTCCAAGGGATTTTATTATTTCATTTTGAACTCTATTACTTACTTCAAGATCAGGATCACCAATTCCAAGATCTATTATTTGTTTTCCTTTTTTAATTAACTCTCTTTTTTTATCCTCTATTTTCTTGAAATGGTACTCATCTATGGATTTAAGTCTGTTATTTATTTTAATCATATAACTCCTCCACTACCATTATATAAGGAAACTAAAGTACAACTTAATATTCTACCTAGTTTCCCAATAATATAATGTATTCATGGAGCTCACTATTGTTACTTTTTAGTATTATTTATATATCCTGTAGAAATCCTCTTCAAATATATTTCTTATTTTTTCAAGATCTTTTGTCTTTCCAAGTGCAAGCATAAGCTTTATTCTTGCCTTTTGACCAGGAAGATTATCTCCAAAAATTACTCCTATATTTCTAAGTTCTTTTCCTCCACCATGATACCCATAGGAATCAAGAACTCTTCCTTTATAGCATCGTGAGACAAGAACAACAGGCACATTTTTCTTGAGAGCCCTTTCAATGCCTTCTACCATATAAGGAGGTACATTACCTCTTCCCATAGCTTCAATTACAATTCCTTTATAGCCTTTTTCAACTGCAAAATCTATAAAATCAGAATTCATTCCTACAGCTGTTTTTATTAAAGCCACTTTAGATTCTACGCTGCTTGTTTCTATGTAATCATTATAAACTTTATCCCTGTAAAATATGGGCTTATTAGTATCAACTATTCCAAGTGGTCCAAAATCCGGACTCTCGAAAGCATTAAGATGCATAGAATGTACCTTTGTAACTTCAGAAGCGCTGTTAAGTTCATCGCTGAAGCATACTAGTACTCCTTTATTCCTTGATTCTTCTGATATTGCTGTACATATAGCAGCAGAAAGATTGGCTGGACCATCATATCCAAGTTCAGAACTATTTCTCATGGAACCAGTTACAACCACAGGTTTTTCATTTTTTATGGTTAAGTCTAGGAAATATGCTGTCTCCTCAAGTGAGTCTGTACCATGTGTAACTACTGCTCCTACAATATCATCTCTTTTTAAAATATCCTTTATGAAATTAGATAATTCCATCATTTTCTCAGGTGTCATATGAGGTCCTGGTTCCTCCGAAAAGTTAAAGGACTCAATTTCAGCAAATTTTTCTATTCCTGTTACCATAGACATTATTTCTTCTCCAGACAAAGCTGGAACTGCTGCCTTTACCCTTGAATCAAACTTCATAGATATAGTACCACCATTAAATATCACTGCAACTTTCTTCATATGCTTCTTCCTCTCTTTAGATAATAAATTAAAAAATACATATTATAACCTATAATTAAGAGGATTTCCCTTTTTATAAAAAGAAATCCCCTTTCAAACAAATAAAATCAAAGTATTATACAGATTAACCCGCCATTACCTTCATTGATTATTTTCTCAAGTGTTTTCTGTATTTTTGCCTGAACATCATCAGGCATTTTGTAAAGTTTCTTTTGAAGACCTTCTTTAACAAGTACTTCTAATGATTTTCCAAACATGTTGCTTTCCCATATTTCAGATGGATCATTTTCAAATTGTTCAAGAAGAGACCTTACAAGTTCTTCACTTTCCCTTTCGCTTCCCATTATTGGAGAAACCTCAGTTTCTATATCTGCCCTTATAAAGTGGAAACTTGGAGCACTAGCTTTAAGTTTGACCTCATATCTAGCACCACTCTTTACTATCTTAGGTTCTTCAAGCTTCATTTCTGTAAGCTGAGGAGCTACAAGTCCATACCCCTTTTCCCTTACATCCTTCAAAGCCTCTGATATCCTATCATACTGTACCTTTGCTTCATGCATTTCCTTCATTATTGATAAGAGCTTATTTTCTCCATCAATATCACATTCACATTCTTCACTAAGCACCTTATAAAACATATCTCTTTTAGGTGTGAAAACTATTCTCCCTACGCCACTTCCCATATCCATCTCTGTCATATCAGCTTTGTCTAAGTAATCCATACCAGAATAGGAGGCCACAATTTTTGAAATATCTCTTACCTTATTTACTTTGATACATATTTCTTTTATGATATTCATAAAGTTATCCTTAAGCCAATGCTTTGTGCTTAGCTTTTCAATCCATTCTGGCATATCTATGTTTATTTCTCTTACAGGAAATTCCCTTAATATTTTACTGAAAACTTTTATTATATCTTCTTCAACCATATTTTGAACATCCAAAACTTGTACAGAAACATCATACTTTTTTTCCAATTCGTCTCTAAGTTCAATTGTCTTAGGATCATCCACCTGTGATGAATTTAATATAATTACAAATGGTTTTTTTATTTCCTTAAGTTCTTTAACTACTCTTTCTTCTGCTTCTACATAATCTTCTCGTGGTATACCTGTTATTGAACCATCAGTAGTTACCACAAGACCTATAGTAGAATGTTCATCAATAACCTTTTTTGTTCCTATTTCTGCTGCTTTTTCAAAAGGTATTTCGTGATCAAACCACGGCGTTGAAACCATTTTAGGTTTATCAGCTTCTGCGTATCCAAGTGCACTCTTAACTATATATCCAACGCAATCTACTAATCTCACTTTTAATTTTATACCTTCACTTAAACTTATGTCTACCGCCTCATTAGGAACAAACTTAGGTTCCGTAGTATGAATTGTTTTCCCCGATGAACTTTGAGGGAGTTCGTCTTTTGCTCTCTCCTTCTTATGCGGATTGTCTATATTGGGTATTACCATAGTATCCATAAATCTTTTAATAAATGTAGATTTACCTGTTCTAACAGGTCCTACAACCCCGACATAGATATCCCCATCCGTTCTTTCGGCAATGTCTTTATATATATTAAAGTTTTCCACGCTGCTTCCTCCCACACCTTAATATTAACAATATATATATATACAGAGGGCAGCTTGTTTATTCCTATAAGAGTAAATTAATTAAAAATAGTACTCGTTCTTTTTATCTCTTGCCATAAGCTCATACACTTCTTTTTTAGGATCTCCATTCTCAAATAGAACCTTATAAAGTGAAGTGGTAATTGGCATAGATACACCTAAGGATTCTTTTAATTCATAAAAGGTGTGACACGCTTTAACGCCTTCTACTACCATTCCTATTTTATCACATGCTTCCCTACATGACATCCCCCTACCTATTAGTATACCAGCCTTTCTATTTCTACTGTGCATACTAGTACATGTAACTATAAGGTCACCCATGCCTGTAAGTCCAAAAAAAGTTTCTGGCTTACCTCCAAGCTTTACGCCTATTCTCATTATTTCACTCATACCTCTTGTCATAAGCGCCGCTTTTGTGTTGTCACCATAACCTATTCCATCACCTATTCCAGATGCTAGAGCAATTATATTTTTAACTGCTCCTCCTATTTCAACGCCTACAATATCACTATTTGTGTACACCCTAAAACTGTTAGTCATAAAAACATCTTGAACTTCTTCTGCATATTTCATATCTGTGGAAGTAACCACTACTGTAGTTGGAATATCATTTGCAACTTCTTCTGCATGACTAGGACCAGAAAGTACTACAACAGGATTTTTATAAAGTTCTTCTTTAACTACTTCAGACAGCCTCTTCTTGGTCTCTTCTTCCATGCCTTTTGCAATACTTATAATTATTTGGTCTTCTCTTAAAAAGCCCTTTATTTTCCTGCATACTTCCCTTATAGCAAAAGATGGGACAGCAAGAACAATATATTTGCTTTCCTTAGCTGCCTTCTCAATATCATCTACTGCTTTAACGCAGCAGGGTATTATGTTGTTTGGAAGATATCTTGTATTAGTTCTTAATGTATTTATATCTTCAAGAATTTCTTTATTTCTATCCCAAATCACAACATTATGACCTTTTTTAGCAAGCATTATTGCAAGTGCTGTACCAAAGCTTCCTCCTCCTATGAATGTTACTCCCCCCATATTAGTTCTTCCTTTCCTTAAATATCATCTTTATTCCTGTTCCCTCAAAATCAAAGCTCTGCCTTAATTTATTTTCTAAGTATCTCCTGTAGGAGAAGTGAAGGAGCTCAGGATTATTTACAAAGAATATAAAAGTTGGGGGTTTTATATCCGTTTGTGTAACGTAAAAAATCTTAAGTCTCTTAAATGCCACAACTGGAGGTTCCTTCATAAGTACAGCATTACTTATAACATCATTTAAAACTCCAGTAGCAATTCTTTTGCTGTAATTGTCATAGCATTTTTTTATCTCAGAAAGAACCTTATGTACTCTTTGACCTGTTTTTGCTGATATAAACAAGAATGGTGCATATGCCATAAATGAAAATTTCATCTCTAGATTCTTTTTGAAGTTTTCCATGGTTTTATCATCTTTTTCTATTAAATCCCACTTATTAACAATAACTAAAATTGCCTTATTGTTTTCATGTGCATAGCCTATTATCCTTTCGTCTTGCTCACTAATAGGTTCAGTTGCATCAAGGATAAGAGTGCAAACATCACATCTTTCAATAGCTGCCATTGTTCTTACTGCACTATATCTTTCTATTTCTTCTTTTATTCTGCTTTTTCTTCTAAGTCCTGCTGTGTCTATAAGAACTAATTTACCAAAGTCTGTTTCAAGAAAACTATCAATAGCATCTCTAGTAGTTCCAGGTATATCACTTACAATAACCCTTTCCTCTCCTAAAATCCTATTTGTAAGAGATGATTTTCCAACATTAGGTTTTCCAACAAAAGCAATCTTTATATATTCTTCTTCTTCTTCATCTTCTCCTTCAGATTTAAATTTGTTAACAACCTCATCAAGCATATCTCCTATGCCAAGTCCCTGTGATGATGATATGGAAACAGGATCTCCTATGCCGAGATTATAAAATTCGTATATATTATTTTCTTCAACATTTTTATCAATTTTATTTACAACTAAAACTATAGGTTTTTTACTTTTTCTAAGCATTATCGCAACTTCATTATCCGTATCTGTAAGTCCCTGCTTACCGTCCACCATAAATATGATAACATCAGACATTTCAATTGCTATCTGTGCCTGTCTTCTCATTTGTGTAAGTATTATGTCATTGTTTTCAGGCTCAATTCCACCTGTATCTATTATAGTAAATTTCTTTCCTACCCACTCTGATTCAGCGTATATTCTGTCTCTTGTAACTCCTGGAGTATCCTCAACAATTGAAACTCTTTTTCCAGCAAGCTTATTAAATAAAGTTGATTTTCCAACATTAGGTCTTCCAACTATTGTAACTAATGGTTTAGCCATTTTTATTCCTCCCTGCCATTTTTATTTATTATATCCACTAAGTCTTCGCCTGAATAATTACAAACAAGAACTTTTTTATTTAACTCTTTTTCAATATCTAAAACTTTAACATCATCTAAAAATACATCTTCATCACTTTTGAGCATATTGGACGGAAGAATTATGTAATCGCCAACTTCATTTCTTTTTAGATAGTTTAAAATATCTCTTCCTGTCAGTAGTCCCGCTACAGTTATCTTTTCACCAAAAAACTCATTTATTACTTTTATAACATTTATTTTTAACCCTCTGCTTTTTTCCATAAGCATTTTAGCTGCATTTTCTATTTCTTCATAGGCTAAAACTCCTGTAACCATGGTAAAGGACTTATGTATACCATCTTTTAGATTATCTAAAGACATATTTATGTTATCCCTAAAAGTACGTATCATACCTATTCCATCTTCAAATTGTTCAAACTCTCCATAGAACTCTGCCTTGGGAATTGGTATGCCTGATAATACATAAAATTCATCTGAAAGCCTTACAAAAGGACTGCCAATTTCTTTTATGAATTTTTCTTGTATAGGTTTTATATTTTCTATCTCCTTTAAGGCACTTTGAGAATCATATGGAACCATGTTAAAAAGTCCTTCTCTGTAAGATGTTATTCCAACTGGCACTCCTGCTATATTTTTAACAGAAGGATAGAGTTTATAAAGATCATTAACCGTTTTTGAAAATTCTTCTCCACTATTTATTCCAGGACATAGAACAACTTGACAGTTCATTGTTATACCTGCATTAGAGAGTTTTTTCATCCTCTCCATTAGGTTTCCTGCAAATTTATTGTTTAGCATTTTTTTTCTCAATTCAGGATTTGTTGTTTGAACTGATATATTTATTGGACTTATCCTATACTTTATTATCCTATCTATATCATCATCACTCATATTTGTGAGAGTTACAAAGTTTCCCTGCAAAAACGAAAGTCTGGAGTCATCATCCTTAAAATAAAGTGTTTTTCTCATTCCTTTAGGAAGCTGATCTATAAAACAAAATATACACTTATTTCTACAGCTTTTTGCAGAATCTAAAATTCCACTTTCAAATTCCACTCCCAGCTTCTCATCATATTCTTTTTCTATTTCAAGTTCCCATATTTCTTTATTAGTTTTTTGTATTTTTACAACAACATATTCATCTGCCATTAAAAATCTATAATCTATTATATCTTTTACTTCTTTACCATTTATACTTATAAGACTATCTCCAACCTCAATGCCCATTTCTTCCGCTATGCTTTGAGGCTCAATTTTAACAATTTTATTTTCCATAATTACTCCCTACAATAATAGTGTTCACATATTTAAACTCTTTAGTTATATTACATTATTAAGTCTTTTAAGTCAAGAATACAAGCATTTGCCATAAAATAAAAAATAACTGTTCTTATGATTAGTAGATTTAAATAAATTATCCACAATCAAATTAGAACAGTCATGCATAAGATTTAATCGTTAAGATCCACCTGCTTACCTGTAATAAGGTATATAGTGCTTTCACACACGTTAGTGGTCCTATCTCCGATTCTCTCAAGGTATTTACAAACAAATAAAAATTGAGTAAGCTGATTTACCTTGCTTTTATCCTCGCTCATTATATTTAGAAGTTCATTGAAAATTCTCTTATATAAAGAATCAACATCGTCGTCTCTCTTACAGACTTCATAGGCTTTATCTAAATTCCTCTCCACATAAGCGTCCAAGGAATCCTTTATCATTGACTTAACTTTATTCCCCATGTTCCATATCTCTTTTACTATATCATGGTGTTTTTCACCATTTAATCTTTTTATGGCTTTTGCTATATCTACAGCATGATCTCCTAATCTTTCAAGGTCTGTTACTATTTTTACAGTAGTAAATATATTTCTCAAATCCTCAGCAACTATTGGCTGCTGCATTGCTATAAGTCTTATAACCTTGTTTTCTATTTCCTTTTGCATATCATCTATTATGTCATCTTTTTTTATAATTACTTCAGCCATATTTTCATCTTGTTTCTCTAAAGCTTCCATACAATCATAGATCTGTTTTTCTGCCATGCTGCCCATTCTTAAAAGTTCAGAGTGAAGCTCTTCTAAATCAGATTCAAAGATTTTTCTTGTCATTTTTTACACCCCACAAATAAATTTTAAAAGCCTATCCGAATCTTCCTGTTATATAGTCCTCAGTTCTTTTATCCTTTGGTTTATAAAAAATATCCTCTGTTTTTCCATTTTCTACAACTTCACCATTTAAAAAGAAAGCCGTATTATCAGATATTCTTCCTGCCTGCTGCATATTATGGGTTACTATAATTACTGTATACTTATGTTTTAATTCATCCATTAGTTCTTCTATTTTAAGTGTTGATATTGGATCCAGTGCCGATGTAGGTTCATCCATAAGAAGAACTTCTGGTTCAACTGCAAGTGTTCTAGCAATACATAATCTTTGCTGCTGTCCTCCTGAAAGACCAAGTGCACTCTTTTTCAATCTATCCTTAACTTCTTCCCAAAGTGCAGAGCCTTTTAAGCTTCTTTCCACAATTTCGTCTAATTTACCCTTATTTTTTATTCCATGTATTCTAGGACCATAGGCTACATTATCATATATAGACATAGGAAATGGATTTGGCTTTTGAAATACCATACCTACTCTTTTTCTAAGCTCTATCTCATCATAATCCTTATATACATCTTTTCCCTCAAACATTACCTCACCGTCTATTTTAACAGTGCTTATTAAATCATTCATTCTATTTATTGTTCTTAAAAAAGTCGACTTTCCGCAGCCAGACGGTCCTATAAGTGCAGTTACCGTATTAGCACTGAAATCAAGGTTTATCTTTTTTAATGCCTGAACATTTCCATAATATAAATTTAAGTCCTTAGTTTGTATTATGCCCATTTTTCTCCTCCTTACTTACCGCTGTATAAACTATATATCTTTCTTCCTATGATTCTTGCCATAAAATTAAATAACAGCACCATTAGTACCAGTACAGCAGAAGAACCATTAGCAATCTTTGTGGCATCTGGAATCATACCTTCTGAGTTTAATTTCCATATATGAACAGCCAAAGTTTCAGCTGGTCTAAACAAACTGAAAGCTGAAGTCTTATCAACCAAGCTTATTGTATCGAAATTAAGATTTGGAGCACTCATTCCTGCTGTATATAAAAGTGCAGCAGCTTCTCCAAAAATTCTACCTGCGGATAAAATTATACCTGTTAATATCTCCGGCATGGCAGAGGGAAGTACTATATTTTTTATTGTCTGCCAATTAGTAGCTCCGAGTCCAAGGCTCGCCTCCTTAACCTTAGAGGAAGATGCCCTTATTGCATTTTCTGATACCCTTGTCATTGATGGCAAATTTAAAATGGTTATGACAAGCGCTCCCGATAAAATTGTATAACCCCAATGCGTCATTGTTACAAATACTAACAAACCAAATAAACCAACAACTATAGAGGGCAGTGATGCCATTGTTTCTATGCACAGCCTTATAAAATTTAATATCCTGCCTTCCTTTGCATATTCAGACATATAAATACCCGCACCTATACCAATTGGTACTGTTATAAGAAGAGACACTATAAGCATATAAAAAGAATTAAAAAGTTCTGGACCTATACCGCCGCCCTTTTCCGCTATTTTAGGATTGCCAAATAAAAAACTCAAATTCAAGGAATCACGGCCCCTATAAATTATAAAAATTATAAAGGCTGCAAGCAGTATAACTACAAATAAAGAAATCAAGTATAAAATTATTGTTGCTATCTTATCGTATAGTTTAGATTTCATTAAACCTCACCTTTTCTCCCTATAAATCTTATAATTACTATAAATATAAACGAAATTACAAGAAGTAAAAACGCAAGAGACCAAAGTGCATCATTCCATGCAGTTCCATTTGGAGTATTAGCCATATCCATTGTAAGTACGCTTGTCAAAGTGGTAGTAGGAGAAAAAAGTCCTTGAGCTGATTTTACTGTATTACCTATTACCATTTGAACTGCTAATGCCTCTCCAAAAGCCCTTGCAAGTCCCAAAACAATTCCTGTAAGTATTCCATTTTTACTTGATGGTATTATTATTTTATATATTGTTTGCCATCTTGTGGCACCTAATCCGTATGAGCCTTCGATATATTCATTGTGTACATTTTTTATAGCATCTGAAGATAGACTTGCAATTGTAGGCAAAATCATTATGCTGAGAACTAAAATTCCAGCACCTAAGCTGAAGCCAACTCCTCCAAAATGATTTTTTATAAAAGGAACTAAAACCGTTACCCCAATCCATCCATAAACTACAGATGGAATTCCAACAAAGAGCTCTAATGAAGGCTTTAATACTCTATCTCCAAGCTTAGGTGATATAATATTCATAAATACAGCTAAAGCAATTGCCATAGGTGTACTTAAAATTACCGCTCCAATTGATACCATTGTAGATCCTTCTAGGAATATAAATGCTCCAAGCTTAGGAGTTTTACTATCTGGTTTCCATGTACTTGACATTAAAAAATCAAAAATAGAATAATGCCTTTTGGTAAATGTTGATATGCCTTTAGATGCAATAAAAAAAATAATTGAAAGGGTTAAAATAACTATAAAAACTCCACAAATAGTAGCAAATCCCCTTCCAACATATTCTGTTTTGAGTTTTTTAAGAAAACTTCTTTTTTCCATAGCTTTACCTCAATTTAAGTTTTTATATTATTTAAATTTAAAATGATAATTGCACCATAATACTGTTTTTAATATTGTGGTACAATTATGTATCTTAACTATTTCTTTATATTAGATGCTGATATATATCCCATTTTTTCAATTAAGGCTTTATTATCTGAACTCATCATATAATCTATAAATGCTTTAGCTGCATCATTTCCTTTACCTTTTGTGTACATATGCTCATATGACCAGAAAGGATAAGTACCATTTTCTACATTCTTTGAAGTAGCCTCTACTCCATCTAATGATAGAATATTTATATCTTTTTTACCCTCATCTGTTACAAGATAAGAAAATGCTAAGTAACTTATAGAACCTTTTGCACTTGTCATTGCAGTTTTAACTGATCCACTGGCGTCCTGTGTAGTTCCAATATCATCTTTTTCGTCTTTTCCATCCATAACTGTTTTAGTGAAAGTTGCTCTTGTTCCAGAGGATTTAGGTCTGTGAACTATGTTTATTGCTTCACTTGGTCCACCAACTTGATTCCAGTTTGTTATCTTACCAGTAAATATATCTTGAACCTGCTGTTTTGTTAAATTCTTTACATTTACATCGTTGTTAGTAACTACAGCAAAGCCTATTGCACATACTTTATGATCTGTTAATTTTTTTGCATCATCTGCATTTAATTTTTCTTCTGCAAAGATATCTGAATTTCCCACTTCAACTGCTCCTTGAAGCACCTGGTTTAATCCAGTACCACTTCCTCCTCCTTGAACATTAACACTCACATCGGGATATTTTTCTTTAAAACCATCTACAGATTTTTCTGCCAATGGTTGAAGTGCTGTAGATCCTGAAAGTGTAATTGATCCAGAGACCTTCTTCGTAGTTGAAGAACTACTTTTATTGCTGCTTGAATTTGAATTTCCACATCCTACAAATAAACCAGCCATAATTGTCATTGTTATAGCTACAGACATTAATTTGATTTTTTTACTTTTCATTTAAAATACCTCCAAAGTATAGATATATAGATTGGTAACTAAATTCAAAACCTAATAACTAGGTTCCTCTCCTCTTTACAGTTAACATGTTACATTTTTAATGTTAATTGAGTATTATACTAATGTTAATTAAATTTAACATTGATCTTTACAATCTAAACTTACCTATGTTTTCTTCCAGCTCTATTGATGTATTAAATTCATCATAAAATGCACTTATGTTTTTAAATTCATGGTATATATTTTTATTTTGAGAACTTACATAGTTTGCATTTTCATCAACATACTTTATATTATTATTTATTTCTTGAATTAGAGAAAATACATTATTATAATTTGTTTTAGTATTTTTAACAGCAGCTATTTAATCTTTATAATCACGATTAAGAGACGTCATCTTATCTTTCATGTTAACTATTTTTTCATTGATTTGCGCTACTATTTCCCCTATATTTACAATTTGAGTTTCAACATTGTTAGACAGCTTTTTAATCTCGGACGCCACAACACCAAAGCCTTTTCCCTCTTCTCCCAATCTACTAGCTTCAATAGCTGCATTTAACGAAAGAAGCTTTGTACTATTTCCCATATACTTAAAACTGTCAAATCTTTTTGAGAAATAGTCTACAAAAATAGTTTTACCAACTACACCTAATGTATTCCCATCGTCATCTTTTATTGGATTTGCAAATGTTATAACAGGTTTGCTTGTCATAACTGACCTGCAAAAAATATATTTTCAACTTCTTTGTCGCTGTCACCTTTAAGTTTATTTTTTAGCATACTCATTTCATCTGTGGAAATATTTTTATTATAGGTGACTATTTTTCTTAAGTAAGAGTCCTCCGATAAATTTTTCGCCTCATTATCTTGAAGTGATACTAAGTTTTTAAAATTATTGTATATTTCAGAGGAAACCACTTTCATATTGCTTTTATTTATTTTATAGATATTTGTGTAAGCTTCATAATAAATGATGCCGTCTGCTGCTGCCATAATGGAAATTATTAATCCTGTCACTATAAATGCTATTCTGTAAGCTATTGAAACCCTTTTTTCTTTCTTCATTTTTTTCATCAATGTAAAATTCATATAGTATCTCCTTTACAATAAGTTTGTTTATACATCTATAATAAGTAAAGAAGATTATATCTAATTTATGTAATTTTAAATGTTTGTTAAAAAAAGAGCCTCTTTAAAAATTTAAAGAAGCTCTTTTAAACTATTTATAAGGTATTGTGATAATAAATTCAGTTCCAACACCTAACTTACTTTCAATATTTATGCTGCCGTTAAAATTCAGTACTATATGCTTTACTATGGCAAGCCCAAGACCAGTTCCTCCATTTGCTCTTGAACGAGCCTTATCAACTCTATAAAATCTTTCAAATATTCTTTGAAGATGCTCCTTCGGTATGCCTACACCGTTATCCTTGACGGATATAATAACATCATCTTTTGTATACTTCTTATATACCGATACCTCTCCACCAGCTTCTGTATACTTTATAGCATTGTCAACCAAATTTATAATCATTTGTTTAAACTTATCGTTATCCCCAATTAAATTAGGTACATCCTCTCCAAATACTTTTAAGCTTATATTCTTACGAGAGGCTGATTTTTCTAAAAGTCCACAGACAGCTTTTATTATTTCATTGACATCAAACTCTTCTTTTTTCATAAACGGTCTGATTTCTATATCTGAAAGTGTTAATATATCACTTATGAGTCTAGTTAGTCTATCTACTTCATCATCAATAATATCAAGAAATTCTCCTTTTTGATTGTCATCCTCAACATATCTTAAGGTTTCAGCAAAGCCTTTTATTGATGTCAGTGGTGTTTTAAGCTCATGGGATACATTTGCTACAAACTGCGTTCTCATGTTTTCAAGTTTTCTAATATCTGTTATATCCTGAACCACAGCAACAGTTCCAATGCATTCATATCCATTTATTATATCGGCAGTTTTGATTCTAAGATTTCTCTCTTTTGGCCATGAGGTTTTTATTTCTGCATATCCTTCCGCTCTTTTATTAAATATGTCCTCAAATTCATAATTTCTTATACAGTCCATTAGGCTTTGTCCTATTATATTTTTATCTATGCCAAATATTTTTTCTGCATATGGATTTATCATTATTATTTTATGCTTTCTATCAACTGCTATAACTCCACTGTCCATACTAACAAGTATAGCCTCAAGCTTTTTTTGTTTTTCAACAGATTCTCTTATTGTAGATTGAAGTCTTCCTGCCATGTTATTAAAGGTTTTTCCAAGCTGACCTATTTCATCCCTTGATTCAACATTAACCCTTGTTTCCAGTTCTCCCATTGCAATCCTAGAGCTTGTATTTTGAAGTTCCCTTATTGGATTTAAAATAACATAAGAAAGCTTAAAAGATAAATATACTGCCGCTATGATACTTAGAGCTATTACATAAATATAGAACTTTAAGTATCTTGCTTCAAACCTTTCAACAGAGGAAAGCTCTACAGCAGTTCTTACTACAGTGCCGTCTCCTCTGACCTTTGCATAATAAATTATATTGTTTTTTAAAGATTTACTATACCTTACACTGTAACCATATCCATTTTTTCTTGCCTCTGCAACTTCCACTCTCTTGTTGTGATTATCAAGCTTTTCTGCATTTATATCATTGTCATATAAAACTACTCCATTTTTATTTATATATGTTACTCTTATATCTGAATTTTTTATTACGACTTTAAGAGCACTTGAAATATCTTTTCCTTTGTTCATATCAATTACATTGGAAACTACATTATTTGTTCTTTTAAGATCCTGCTCTGTATTTTGCCTATATTCATAATCCTCGATTTTTATAAATAATACAGTTATCATTATAAGAGTTATTATTAAAATACCCAAATTGTACAATACAAGTTTCTTTTTCACTTTAATCACCACTATAGTTAAATCTATACCCTATTCCTCTTATAGTTTCTATATATTTTGGATTTTTATCATCATCTTCAATTTTTTGCCTTAAATGCCTCACGTGAACATCTACCGTACGTGTTTCTCCAATGTATTCATATCCCCATATTTTATCAAGTAAAAAATCCCTTGTCATTACTCTGCCCTTATTCTTTATAAGTACTTGAAGAAGTTCAAATTCCTTAAGGGTAAGCTCTACCTTTTCTCCCTCTTTGGTAACATTATGCCTTTGAAAATCTATTTGAATATTACCAAATTTAAAAGTTTTATCTATATAATCAACCTTAGTCCTTCTTAATACTGCCTTCACCCTTGCAACTAATTCTCTAACTGAAAAAGGTTTAGTTATATAATCATCTGCTCCAAGCTCCAAGCCTAATATTTTGTCCAATTCTTCTCCCTTTGCTGTTATCATAATTACAGGCATGTTTGAAATGGATTGATCCCTTCGTATTTCTCTACAAACATCGTAGCCATCCATAACTGGAAGCATTAAATCTAGAAGAACCAGTTGAGGCACTTCTCCCTTTGCCTTTTCTAGTGCTTCACCACCATCTGCTGCCGTAATAACCTTATATCCATTGTTTTCAAGGTTAAATTTTATAAGCTTGACTATATGCTCCTCATCATCTACAACAAGTATTTTTTCGCCTGCCATATTATCCCTCCAGCCACATATTATTTTTTTATTATAAAAGAAAACATCCTCCCTGCACTTTTGCCATCACGTCTATAAGAAAACATCTTATATTCTTTAGAGCAATTTGTACATATGTTTAAGCATTTTATATTATTCACATTTTCACTTTTACACTGCTTTACTATGCATTTTTCTAGATCTAACTTTCCATCTTTATAAATCTCACTAATATCATAAATACCGCTGCCTTCAAATTCACTTAGAGCCTCTTCTCCAAACTCATAGCAGCATGCTTTATTATGTGGTCCTATGTAAACAGTTATATCTGATGCCGTAGATAAAAACTCCTGCTTCATCTTAATAATTGTCTTTTTAACTATCATATCACTTGTTCCCTTCCATCCACTGTGAACGGCTGCCATTACATTCTTAGACTTATCGTATAATAAAACAGGAACACAATCTGCTGTAAAAACTCCTACTAAAGTGTTGTCTTTGTCTGTAATTAAAGCATCTCCCTCTAGAAGTTCTTTATCCGAATCATAGTTTAAAATAATATCGCTGTGAGTCTGCTTTAAATACCCCACATCCTTTACATTAAACCAATCCTTTAAATTTCTAATATTATCATTGCCTTCTTCTGTGTTTATATTAAAATTCAAACCATTCTCAGCAGTTGAAAAATATAATGAAAACTTATCATCTTTAAACTCTAAGAAACTGTATTTATCTACTTTTTTTATATTCATCACTAATCTACTCCTATATTATATTATCTTTTTTAAATTTTGTATTATTTTTATCCTTATTTTAACATGCTTTTAACAAAACAAGGAACCAGAAATTAACATTTGTTTTCTAAGTTTAGTGGGTAAAAAGAAAACAGATACTTCTAGTTCCTCATTTTATAAAATTTTAACATTAATTTGTGTCAAGAAATATACCGATTAAAGTAAAACTGTAAAAAATAATATTCACTATAAATTTAACATTTACTTAAACTTGCACTATGTACGATTTTACTTTTTATTTACAAGGTTTAAGATTTCCTCCATAAAAGTGTTTATATCTTTAAATTGTCTATAAACAGATGCAAATCTTACATAAGCAATTTCATCTATCTCTTTAAGTTTTTCCATTACCATTTCACCTATAGCATCTGATTTTACTTCTGTAACCATCTGATTACTTATAGATTTTTCCACATCAGAAGCTATATCTTCTATTTGCTGCCTAGACACAGGCCTCTTTTCACAAGACTTTATGAGCCCATTTATTACTTTAGATTTATCAAAGAATTCCCTACTTGAATCTTTTTTTATTACTAATATAGGTATATCTTCTACTTTCTCATAAGTTGTATATCTCTTGCTACATTCAAGACATTCACGTCTTCTTCTTATTGCCATGTTGTCTTCAGTAGATCTAGAATCCACTACCTTGCTCTCACTATATCCACAAAATGGGCACTTCAAAGCCTTCACATCCCTCGTTAAAGAATATATTTAGTTTCATTATACACTTTTTAGGGTTAATTGTTCAATCCTTATTTACAAATAAATTGTCACCGTTCACAAGTATTACATCTACGCCTATTTTCTGTATGTCTGTCCAATCGATTTCTATATCATTTCCTTTTGAAAACCATCCTCCTACCTTTGAACCAGGAAGTATTATCGATATAACCTTGTATTCTTCAGTATCAATTTTTAAATCTTTAATAAGCCCAAGTTTTGTTCCTGTATTGATATCTATTACTTCCATGGACTTCATAGCATTTATTGAATGTGATGGTAAATCCATATTTTCTCACCTCTCTATAGTATAAAACTTCTAAATTAAATTTTAAAAGCTGCATGAATTTATACTATAAAAATATGCTTACCTTATGCAAAAAATTCTAAATAAATTCTATTGTTTCTAATATGTATATAGGGCTTCCATTAAAACCTTTGGAAGCCCTTCTAATAAGTAGATCAATTTTTTATCCTAATTTAATTAAACATATTTTTTCATATGTTTCAGTGCTGTTTTTTCGAGTCTAGATACCTGTGCTTGTGAAATTCCTATTTCATCTGCAACTTCCATTTGTGTTCTACCATCAAAAAACCTCATATTAAGTATCATTTTTTCTCTATCGCTTAGCTTTTTCATAGCCTCTTTGATTGATATATTTTGAAGCCAGCTGTCATCTAAATTTTTATTATCGCTTATTTGATCCATTACATATATTGCATCACCATCGTCATGGTATATTGGTTCAAATAACGATATGGGATCTTGAATAGCATCTAAGGCAAAAATCACTTCTTCGCGAGGTATTTTTAATTCCTTTGCAATTTGTGAAACAGTGGGTTCTTTATTGTTTTTACTTATAAGTCTATCTCTGACTTGGAGTGCTCTGTATGCTATGTCTCTAAGAGATCTACTTACTCTAATTGAGTTATTGTCTCTTAAATATCTCCTTATCTCCCCTATAATCATCGGAACCGCATAAGTAGAAAATTTTACATTCTGACTTAAATCAAAGTTATCTATGGACTTTATTAGCCCTATACACCCAACCTGAAATAAATCATCTGCATTCTCACCTCTATTATTGAACCTCTGGATAACGCTAAGTACTAATCTCAGATTTCCTTTTATGAATTTTTCTCTGGCAGTTGTGTTTCCATTCCTCATACTGATTAAAAGTTCACGCATTTCTTTTTCTTTTAGAACAGGAAGTTTAGATGTATTAACGCCGCAAATTTCAACCTTGTTTATAACCACTTTATCAGCCCCTTTGAAATAATAGCATTAAAAATTATTCCCTCAGGGGAGCTATTTTATACTAAAGACAAACTCACAACATTTTATTTATTTCTTTTTTTAATCTCTTAATTATTCTCTTTTCAAGCCTTGAAATATAGGATTGAGATATACCCAGCATATCTGCAACTTCCTTTTGAGTTTTTTCTCCAACGCCTGTAAGTCCATATCTTAATTCAACTATTCTTTTTTCTCTTTCGTTTAACTTTTTAAGAGCAAATAACAAAAGCTGTTTATCAACCTCTCCTTCTATAAGATTATATACACAATCATTATCAGTACCTAATATATCTGATAAAAGCAGCTTGTTTCCATCCCAGTCTATATTGAGTGGTTCATAAAATGAAATTTCAGCTTTTACTTTACTATTTCTTCTTAAATACATAAGTATCTCATTTTCAATACATCTTGAACCATATGTTGCTAACTTTATTTTTTTGGTTGGATCAAAGGTATTTACAGCTTTAATAAGCCCTATGGTTCCAACTGAAATCAAGTCTTCAACCCCAACCCCTGTATTTTCAAATTTTCTTGCAATATACACTACAAGTCTTAAATTTCTTTCTATAAGTATGGAGCGTATACTCTCATCTCCATTTACAAGCTTGTTTACCAAATCATCTTCTTCATCCTTTGAAAGAGGAGGCGGAAGCGCATCATTTCCACCTATATAGTACAGTCTGTTTGAAAACAATTTAATTCTACACAATAATTTACTTAAAAGGCGCAATAAAAACTTCATAAAATCCCCCCATTTTAAATACTTCCTCTAGATAAGAGTGCATTATAATCATTTAAGCTGCTTAATTTATTGTCTATTAAAGCTATAATTGCATTTCTTACTTCCACTTTATCACCTATGTATATTTTTACATAAGAAGGTTTAAAAGCTTCAAGGTTACCTGCCTTTCCATTAAATAATCTAAATGGAACATAAAACTTTGGACAATCATCCCACTTTATACCGCTTACCATGTCTTTTTCAACAACAATAACAGGTAAGTTTGTAATAGGCTCTCTAAGCTCATTGCCCGTATCCAAAAAGGCATTTATAAATTTGCTATTATCCTTAAAACATATTTCTATTTCATAAATTAGACTTTGTGTTAATTTTCTATCGTTTATGAACCATATAATTCTATTTACAAACATATATATAATCATAATAGCTATTAAAATCCACTTGTAAGATACATTACCAATGAAGGCGTTAAAATAGCTTCCTCTTGTATTATTTAATTCAATAAAGAAACATAAACCAGCTGTAACCATAGAATACATAATAAGTACAGCCAGCGCTTTTATATTAAATCTTAAACTTTTTTTCCTAAAGCATATAATTATCATTAGAAAAGCAGCTATTATTTTAAATATCAAAGATGAAAATATCTTAAGTGTAGGAATAACTAAAACTATTACGTAAAGCCCTCCAAATATTCCAGCAAGGATTAAATATCTCATTTTAACCTTTATTCTTAAAGTTTGAGCTGTTATGTACAATAGAAAAGTATTTACTATTGAATTTTCAAAAATTAAAACATCCAAATAAATAACCATTTTCTTCCACCTTTCTTAAATAATTATATTACTTGATGGTTTAAAATTTTGTCGTTTTATACTATTGAAAATAAATTTTTAATTTTAAATTTTTGATAATATAATTACCTATATCACAGTTACCATCATTTTTTTTAAGAAAGCTCAGAAAATGTTAAATAAAAAACAGACCATGAATTTCTTCAATTCACAGTCTGTTAAATGCTCATATAAAATTAATATTTATTTTTATTTTGTCTTCTTAAAAACGCAGGTATGTTAAGATCTTTTTCTGGAGCATCAAAGCTACCTGTATTATCAAGTGCACTTGCTGCCTCCTGCTCAGACTTAGGCTCTGATACTTCTGGCCTAACTTCTCTTCTTATTATTTCTCCATTTTCTCCTTCGCTTTCAAATCCAGTTGCTATAACTGTTATCCTTATTTCATCCTTTAAGTTTTCATCGATAACAGCTCCAAATATTATGTTTGCATCTGGATCTGCTGCTTCTTGTACAACTCTTGCTGCTTCATTTATTTCAAGAAGTCCTAAGTCTTCTCCTCCTGTTACGTTTAAAAGTACACCTGTAGCACCAACTATAGATGTTTCCAAAAGAGGACTAGATATTGCCTGTTTAGCAGCATCACTAGCTCTTGTGTCCCCTGCACCTCTTCCAGTACCCATATGTGCAAGTCCTTTGTTTATCATAACAGTTCTTACATCTGCAAAATCAAGGTTTACAAGACCAGGAATAGTTATCAAATCTGATATACCTTGAACACCTTGTCTTAAAACATCATCTGCTGATTTAAAGGCTTCTACTAAAGTTGTCTTTTTATCTACAATAGCAAGCAATCTTTCATTTGGAATTGTAACTAAAGTATCAACTCTTTCTTTTAGTGTTTTAATTCCTGACTCAGCATGGAGCATTCTCTTTCTTCCTTCAAAAGGGAAAGGCTTTGTAACAACTCCAACTGTTAATATTCCCATGGATTTAGCTATTTCTGCAACGACAGGTGCTGCACCAGTTCCAGTTCCACCACCCATACCAGCAGTTATAAATACCATATCAGCACCTTTTATAGCCTGAGATATTTCATCCTTACTTTCTTCAGCAGCCTTTTGACCTATTTCAGGATTAGCTCCTGCTCCTAACCCTTTAGTAAGCTTATCACCTATTTGTATCTTCTGTGATGCTTGCGAAAGAGCCAATGCCTGCTTATCAGTGTTTATGGCAATAAATTCCACATTCTTAAGACCTTCCAAAATCATTCTGTTAACAGCATTATTACCTCCGCCGCCACATCCAATTACTTTTATTTGAGCAAACTGTTGAACATCAACATCAAAATCAAGCACAATACTACCTCCCTCATTAAAAGAGATCTGTAATAAACTCCTTTACCTTAGAAAAGATATTTGTCTCTTCTTCATCTCTCTTAATATTTTTATTCCTTGAATCTTTGTTTTCATTTTTAGAACTTTCATCATCATAACTAAAACTACTACTTTTCATATTATACCCTATATCACTAACAATTCCAACCGCTGAAGCATATATAGGATTGGATGCTCCCACAAAATTCGGAGAACCTACTCTTACATTTTTATCTAATATTCTTCTACCAACACTTATTGAGCCTTTTACTA
The DNA here is from genome assembly GCF_000008765.1 of Clostridium acetobutylicum ATCC 824. Lineage (NCBI taxonomy): Bacteria > Bacillati > Bacillota > Clostridia > Eubacteriales > Clostridiaceae > Clostridium > Clostridium acetobutylicum. The sequence goes on along the minus strand of NC_003030.1, from coordinate 1,844,385 downwards.
AAGCAATACCACCACCTACAACTACCACATTTGTTATTTCATTATAATAACTCTTACTTATTAATTTCTTCCTTATAAGCTCATATAATTCTTCAATTCTAGATTGTACAATTAATTTAAAGAAATTATAATCAACTTTTAAGTTTTGATTATCAGGTAATTTAATGTTAATTTTTTCACCATTATTAATAGAAGCATCAATATTCGCATAGTTTCTCTTTAAATTTTCAGCATCTTCAAAAGGTATCTTTAATCCAAGAGCTATATCATGCGTTATACTATCTCCACCTAATGGTACATTATCAATATACACTATATTATCATTTTTAATTATAGCTATATTTATATTTTCTGTACCTACATCCACAAGAGCACATCCGCTTTCTCTCTCGTGTTTACTTAAAACTACATTAGAAACAATTTTAGGTTCAAAACACAAACCCTTTACATTGTACCCCGCCTTATTCACACTTTTAATAAGATTGTCCACAATATTAGAATTCACCGTAATGACATGGACATCAGCTTCTAATTTAGTCCCACTCATTCCAACAGGGTCTTTTATATTATCGTAACCATCTACAATAAACTGTTGGGGTTCCACTCCAATAATCTCTCTATCAGATGCAACTGATATAAATCTAGTAGATTCAATAACCCTTTTAACATCACTACTGGTTATTGCTCTATCATCTGAGGATACAGCCACCACACCTTTGTTATGTATAAGCTCACTTATGCTTCCATGGAGTGCAACGTACACATCATCCAAATCAAATTCCACCATTTTTTTTAGTTTAGCCATACAATTTTTTATAGATTCAGCTGTACTATCTATATTAACAACAATAGATTTTTTTACTCCCTCGCATTTTGAAGATGTAACTCCTATTATCTGGACCTCTCCTTTTTTCGTTAACTTTCCTAATGCTATACAAATCTTGGATGAACCAACATCTATTCCTATAATATAATTATTCATACATTAATTCCCCCCTCACAGAGAAGCACAATTATATATTCAACACAAAAATAAAATTCCCTTTTATTTATTAAAAAAATATTTAATCTTATGTTTAATTGTAAATAAAAAAAGGATATCAGGGATACCCTTTTTCTATATACTACTTTTACTTTAGTTAGCTTTTTCCAAATCTGATATATCAACACTTCTTGTGTGCTTTGTATGATTCCAATCCTTATTGTTCTTCTTAAGAATACCGATAATTGTTATTGGAAGCCATGTTATAAGGTATATAGGATAAATTATAACATAATACCATATCATTTTAATGTCTAGCTTTTTATCTAGTGCTAACAAAAATGGTGTGTACACATACTGAAATACTGCTGCTATAAATAAAAATACCTTTAATGGAGTTATATCAAAAATTTTTGCAGTATCAAAGGCAAGTGGAATATTATGTATAGTTGCTAATGATGTATCTACAAAGCCTAGAATCATTGATATACTAAATAAAATTGTCATAAACGGATTAATGCTGTATATAGCACAATCAAATGCAGCAAAGCTTCTATTGACTATTGCGCTTTTTAAAAGCTTGAAAAAATATCTACTGGCTACATCTGAAAATCCCTGCATCCATCTTATTCTTTGATGCCAAGATTGAACAAGTGTAAGTGGTTTTTCATCATAAATTACCGCATCATGAGCCCAACCTACCTTATAACCATTTAAAACAAGCTTGCATGTAAATTCCAAATCCTCTGTAAGACAAGTTGCTCCCCAACCTAATTTCCTTAAAATTTCAGTTTCAAAGCAGCAGCCTGTTCCTCCTAATTGATTTGAAAGGCCTAAATTACTTCTAGACAGTTGAAACATTCTATCAGTAGACCAGAAGGCTATTGAATAACTTCCTGTTATCCATGAATCTCTAGGATTTTTACTGTCTAAGTATCCCTGAACAACCTTGTAACCTTCACATAATTTTTTATTCATTTCTTTGAGAAAATTTTTAGAGGCTAAATTATCAGCATCAAATATTACCACTGCATCGTATTTTTTATCCATTTTAAACAGTTTGCTGAACATCCATTCTAGAGCATATCCTTTACCTCTTTTTTCTTTGTTCACTCTTTCGTAAACCTTTGCTCCCTTTTCTCGTGCCTTTTCAGCAGTGTTATCACTACAGTTATCTGCAATTACAAATATGTCATACATATCATCGGGATAATCCAATTTATTTAAACTCACAACCATATCACTTATTACAGCTTCTTCATTATGTGCAGCTACAACAAGTGCAAAGGTTTTTTTGGGCTCAAATTTTTTACCATCCTTTTTTCGTATAATACCAAAGAATGATATACATAGATAATACATTGATATGATAAAAACCGTATTTGTGAAGACACGTGAAATTACATGTAGTATAGACTTTACTTCATTCACTATGTATCCCCCCTAAACAAAGTTATTTTATCACAAAAATTTATCAAATACCATAGTATTTTATGAAATTGTAAATTTATTAACTTTTAACTTAAAATTTTTACCACAAACTTGCTTTTATTTAATTTTTACGCTTCATTTATAGTATAAGCATTTTAGTCACGAATTCTTTATCTACACTTGACTGCACAGCGGTTTCATACGATATTATTCCCTTTTTATACAAATCTATTATACATTTATCCATAGTTATCATACCGTACTTGCTTCCTGTCTGAATAAGAGACTGTATTTGATGAGTTTTTCCTTCCCTTATTAAATTTTGTACAGCTGGTGTGAAGGTCATTATTTCAAATGCTGGTATTCTTCCAGACTCGTCCTTTTTCTTTAAAAGCTGCTGAGAAACTACTCCCTTAAGAACAGAGGCAAGCTGAATTCTTACTTGCGTCTGATTATGCTCAGGAAATACATCGATTATTCTATCTATGGTTTTATCCGCACCAATAGTATGTAATGTTGAAAGTACTAGATGACCTGTCTCTGCTGCCGTAATAGCCGCAGTAATAGTTTCCATATCTCTCATTTCTCCTACAAAGATTACATCTGGGTCCTCTCTTAAGGCCGCCTTTAAAGCTGCCACATATGAACCACTATCTTTTCCGATTTCCCTTTGATTTATTAAGCTTTTATTACTCTTATGTACATACTCTATAGGATCTTCAAGTGTAATTATGTGACGTTTTGTATTTAAATTAAATTCATTTATAATTGATGCAACTGTTGTACTTTTTCCACTTCCTGTTGGTCCTGTAACAAGAACAAGTCCCATTTTAGCATTTATTAAATCATTAAAAACATCTGGAAACCCAAGTTCCTTAGGGCTTAAAATTTTTGATGGAATATTCCTAACAGCTATGGCGTCGTTTCCTCTTTCCTTATACACATTAACTCTGAACATACCAACACCATTAAGAGTGTATGACGCATCAAATTCTCCTGCCTTCAAATATTTATCATAGTCATCACCAAGCAGCTGCATAGCATAATTTTTTACTTCATCCTTAGTTATCTTATTTTTATCGTTTAATACATTTAACTCACCATTTATTCTAATTACCGGCTGAACATTAACAGAAATATGAAGATCTGAACCTTCTTTTTCAACAAGTATTTTAAGTAAGTCTTTTAAGTTTTTCATTTATAAATATTCCTCCCTATTTAACCCCCCTGAATATAATAAGTTTTAAAGCCTTTTCTTAGTTTATATAAAGGTAGGCCAAAACTCATAATATTCAAGATATTTTACCATAAATTAGTAAAAATAAGTCTTTTCTTATTTTTTTATTTTTTAATGTTTTTATAGAAATTTAACCATAAGTTCTAACTTTTATAACATTTTTATTATAAATTAATTTTTATATAATTACAATTATATTGTTACAAAGCATGTTTTTATATTTTGCAGTTTCCGTTTAGTTGCCTATACAATTTTTTTAATGCCCTCTTTTCTATTCTTGAAACATATGATCTAGATATACCCAATATTTGTGCTATCTCTCTTTGATTTCTTGGTTTTCCATCACCGAGACCATATCTCATCTTAATTATTGCTTTTTCACGTCCTTTTAGCACTCTATTTATCTCTACATAAAGTTTTCCAATTTGAATTCTGTTCTCAACTATTTCAATTACAGAATCGTCATCGCTGCTCAATATATCGATAAGTGATATTTCATTCCCCTCTTTATCTACTCCTATCGGATCTTGAAGATAAACCTCATTCTTGCTTTTTTTATTATTTCGTATGAGCATTAATATCTCATTTTCAATGCATCTAGCAGCATAGGTTGCAAGTCTAGTACCTTTTGATACATTATATGAATCAATGGCCTTTATAAGCCCTATGGTGCCTATGGATATTAAATCATCAACTTCTTTACCTGAATAAGAATATTTTTTTACAATGTGAGCTACAAGTCTTAAATTTCTTTCTATGAGTATGTTTTTTGCAAGGGGATCACCTTCCTTTAACTTTTTTAAATAATACTTTTCTTCACTTTCGGAAAGTGGTTGAGGAAACGATGCACCGTTACCAATATAAGCTACAAAAAATGTGATACTTCCCACTATATTAAATAAACAATACATTACAAACACAGGTAATCCTCCTAATAATGCTTTCAAAACTAACTTAAGTTTAACCACAATTACGGTTAAAACTATTTATCCTACGCTGTTATAGGTATTCTCGTTACTTTGTAAATTAGAAAACCTATCAATTTATACTATTCACAAGACATAATTTTTGTTACCTTTTTAAAGAAATAAATTAGCTGCCCTATTTATTTAAATCCGTTACTATTTTTTTAAATATAGGAGCTGCTTCAGAGCCTGCGCTTAGTTTCTCATCTATCCCAGGCACAAATATAACAGCTGAATAGTTTACACCCTTTAAATCAAAGAATCCAACAAACCATCCATCCACACTCTTAACATCATGTCCGTTTATTCTCTGTGCTGTTCCTGTTTTTCCTCCTATGCATTTATTATTTGTATACGCAAGTTTACCTGTTCCATCTTTATCTGTTAATACCTTCTTAAATTGCTCTTTCATTATATTTGCAGTGCTTTCTTTTATAACCCTTGAACTGTAAATTTGATTTGTTTTTACTTTATCATTTACAATATATGAATCAATAATATGGGGCTTTACATATATGCCGTGATTAATTACAGTATTTGGGATAGCAATTGCTTCTATAGGCGTTATTCTTATACTTTGACCATAGGAAAGCAAACTTAAATTACCTTCACTATTAGAATCGTTATTATCAAGTCTTCCCTCCGACTCTAAATCAAAGTTTAAAACCTTATTAAAAAGTCCTTGTCTTTTACTAAGATCATATATATTATCAAATCCAGCTAGATGTCCTATGTTTATAAAAACATCATTTGATGATATTATAAAAGCCTTTTCTGGAGTGCAGTAATCATAAAGTTTATCCTCACTAAACTCTCCTGTATTTTTTATTGGTTTATTTAAATCCAGTTTGCCAGTTTCAATTGCAGCTTCCTCAACTACAGCTTTAAATATGGAGCCTGGATAGTATATTCCACCACCACCAAGATTTATGTTAGGGGCATATTTATCCTTTTGTACCATAGCTCTTACTGCTCCATTATCACTCTGCATTAAAATTGCTGATACCTGTTTCAATCCACTGCTGTCTAGTATATTCTGAACTTTATCATTAATGTCCTTATCTATAGTTAATTTAACCTCTGATTTACCTTTATTTTGCCCACCATTAGTTGCAATTAGATTTCCATATGAATCATTTACAAAGTTTTTTTCAGGAAATGGGGAATTCTTAAATTCATTATATACAGCTTTTTCTATAGAGGCATTGGCTTTAAACTTCTTGTTATCCTTATCCATAGGATTTGTAATAATGTTGCATATATCCGAAGCCTTATCCCTATTTACCTCATCAACAAAATAAGTATATACTCCATTTACATTTTTAAACTTTGAAAGATCATTATAAAGTGTTTCATTGATGCTCCAGTATATTTTGCTTGATTCGCTTTTAATATCTATGTTAGTTAAATCGTATTTATTATCGTAATTTTTTAATATATAAGATAATGCATAAAGCTCTCTTTTATTTGTATCACTATTGTTTTGCGTAAAAATATATGGATTTATTACAACATAATATTTTCTGTTAAAAGTAAGCATATTTTTGCCATTACAATCCACAACATCATAATTTATATTTTTAATTCTCTCACTTGATGTATTTTGTCTGCTGTAATTAGTCTCTAAATCTTTACTATATACATTCATAATTAAATAAAGCCTTGTACATAGAAATGCAAATACCGCAAATATACCTAAAAAAATCAAAATACATTTTATTCTTGTTCTCTCCATAAAAAAAACACCTCACTTTAATCCATTTTGGACCAAAATAAGGTATTTTATTCAGGTTACATGCTAATTTTTACCTTTAATCAGCATATTTCCGCTTTCAAGCACTTTATCAGTTTTAATAGTATATATCATTTGCGCTACAGGTGTGCTCTCAATTGCCTCTCCATCTTTGTTTTTCAAATCTTTAAGTTCTATTTCAAGGTTTTCTCCACGAGGCCTTAAAACCTCCACTTTATCTCCAGCATAACACTTATTTCTCTGCTCTATAACTGCTATTCCAGTTTCTTTATCATAGCTTCTAACTATACCAACAATATCAAAATCTCTTATATAAGATGAAGATTCATAGTGCTGTTTATTACTATCGCCGTAATAAAATCCTGTAGTATATCTTCTATGACTTGGCTTAGTAAGATATTCCATCCACTTTTCATTAAACTTATATTCCTCTGGATTTTCAAAATATGTGTCAATAGCTTCTCTATATGCTTTTACTACAGATGCAACATAGTATGAACTCTTCATTCTTCCTTCAATCTTTAAGGAATCAATTCCAGCACTTATTAAGTCTGGTATATGCTCTATCATGCACAAATCCTTAGAATTCATTATATAAGTTCCCTTTTCATCCTCATAAACTGGGAAGTATTCGTTTGGTCTCTTTTCTTCTACCAATGAATACTTATATCTGCATGGTTGTGCACAAGCACCCCTATTGGAATCTCTTCCTGTCATATAATTAGAAAGAAGACATCTTCCTGAGTAAGATATGCACATAGAACCATGTACAAATGCCTCTATCTCACAAGTTTCAGGTATTTTTTCTTTCATTGATTTTATTTCTTTTAATGAAAGTTCTCTTGCTACAACTATTCTCTTAACTCCCTGCTTATGCCAAAATATAGCTGTTTTATAGTTAACACTATTGGCTTGTGTGCTAAGGTGAATTTCCAGGTTAGGTACAACTTCTCTAGCTGTCATAATTATGCCTGGATCAGATACTATAACTGCATCCGCCTTAATTTCATAAAGATCTTTTAAATACTCTTCAAGCCCGTTTAAATCCTCATTATGAGGAAAAACATTTAGTGTAATATACACTTTTTTATTTCGGCTGTGTGCAAATTCTATTCCTTCTTTTAATTCATCTAGCGAGAAATTATCAGCAAAAGCTCTTAAATTAAGTTTACTACCACCTAAATAGACAGCATCCGCACCGAATTCAATAGCTGTCTTTAATTTTTCAATATTACCTGCTGGTGCTAAAAGTTCGGGTTTATTCATTGCTTTTCCTCCTTGTTGTGACTGCAATTCCATCTCCCATTGGAATTACTGATGTAGTAAAGTCAGGTCTATTAGAAACAACGTCAAGGTATCTTCTCATTCTTTTAACAATTGTAATCTTTCTTCTCTCTAAAAGATCATTGCTGGCAACCATTCCTCTAAATAATACATTATCTGCTATTATTATGCCGTCATCCTTTAGAATCCTCAAAGACTCGTTAAAAAAGTCCTCGTAATGTCCCTTTCCTGCATCTATAAAAATAACATCATACTTGTCATTTAAACTCTTAATTACATCTATACATTCTCCATTTAGAACTTCAATTCTATCATCTAATCCAAACTTCTTTATATTTTCTAATGCAATTTCAATCATTTTATCACTTCTATCAACAGTTGTGATATGTGCATTTGAATTCAAAGCCATAAGTGATGCAGAATAACCTATTGCCGTACCAAGCTCTAAAATTTTAAGTGGTTTTTTTACCTGCATCATAAATTCGAGAAATTTTGCTGTCTCTTTGTGAACTATAGGCACATTGTTTTCTGCCGCATACTCTTCTAATTCCTTTAATACACCTTCATGCTCAGGAATTAAATTTCTAATATAATCACTTATATAGTCATACATTATTTTGCCCATAAAATTTCCTCCAAATTAAAATCCTTGAGTTTTTTTCTTAACCTTTAAAAACTCATTATAATCACTTGTAAAGAAGTGAGTTCCATCATTATTCGAAACAAAATAAATATAGTTTGTGCTGGAAGGATTTAACGCAGCTTTAATAGATTCTTTACCTGGAGAACATATTGGTCCTTCCGGCATACCGTCTATTAAATAGGTATTGTAATTTGATTTTGTCTTTAAATCTGCATTGGACAATTTATTTTTGTGATGACCAAGTGCATACTCAACTGTGGCACAAGACTGCAGCTTCATTTTAATTTTTAGTCTGTTAAAAAATACGGAAGCTATAACTGGTCTATCCTTATCTACTTCTGCTTCTCTTTCAACAACTGACGCCATTATTATTGTTTGGTCCACATCGCTTCCACTCTTGCCAGTGTCCTTTTGTGCTTGTTTAAATACTTCATCAAATCTCTTAATCATAGTATCAATAATATCTTTTCCCTTTGTACCTTTTTTAAATTCATAGGTATCCGGAAAAAGGTACCCCTCAAGCTTATACTTTCTGTTGTCGTCATTTTTTATGTACTTAGGTATACTATAATTCTTGCAAGCATTTATAAATTCATCTCTATTTATTAATCCCTTTTTATCAAATAAATTAGCAATCTCCTCTATATCATATCCTTCAGGTATAGTAACCTTAACATAGTCACTAGAAAAGTTTCCTTCAGCTATATCTTGAAAAAACTTCTTTGAAGATTCCCCTTTTTTTATTGAATAAAGTCCCGGCTTTATATCACCGGGAACTTTATTATATTTAATGTAAGCTTTTATAAATAGTTTATTCTTAATCATATTCTGTTTATCTAATCTGTTCATAACAGAATATGGATTATCACCATTATTTACTTGAAAACTAACATCGTTTTTAATTTTAAAAGGGTAATTCATAGCATGCTTAAAATATGCAGCTGATGCACAAATTAATACTAGGATTAAAAACAGAAATATATAAACTTTCTTCTTTAAAATAGTTTGTACTTTCATATTACCCATTCCTCTAAAAGCTATTTTCTTTTCTTCTTACGTAAATTTGTATCTAAGACTTTCTTTCTCATTCTAATGCTCTTTGGAGTGATTTCTACCAATTCATCAGATGCTATAAACTCAAGACATTTCTCTAAAGACATGTCAGGAATTGGAACTAATTTTAAAGCATCATCAGCTCCAGAAGATCTAGTGTTTGAAAGATGCTTTTTCTTACAAACATTAACTTCGATATCTTCGGCTCTTGAACATTCTCCAACTACCATTCCTTCGTAAACATCTACTCCAGCACCAACAAATAATCTTCCTCTTTCTTGAGCACTGTACAATCCATAGACAACTGAAACTCCTGTTTCAAAAACAACTATAGATCCTCTTGATCTTTCAGGAATATCTCCTCTAAATGGTTCATAATCTATAAGTGTAGAGTTCATTATTCCATTTCCCTTTGTATCTGTCATGAACTCATTTCTGAATCCAATTAAACCTCTAGAAGGTATTTTGAACTCTAATCTTGTATAACCATTTACAGCTGAAGTCATGTTAACAAGTTCAGCCTTTCTAGGTCCAAGCTTCTCCATTACAACGCCCATAAATTCTTCTGGTACGTCTATTGTGAGCTCTTCAATTGGCTCTAACTTCTTACCATTTTCCTCTTTGTATATTACAGTTGGTTTAGATACTTGGAATTCGAATCCTTCTCTTCTCATTGTTTCTATCAATATTGAAAGATGAAGTTCTCCTCTTCCACTTACCTTGAATTTATCAGCTGAATCAGTTTCTTCAACTTTTAAACTTACGTTTGTCTCTAATTCCTTTTCAAGTCTGTCTCTTAAATGCCTTGATGTAACGAAATCGCCTTCTCTACCTGCAAAAGGAGAATCATTTACCATGAAGAACATGCTTAATGTAGGCTCATCAATATCTACAAAAGGTAATGCTTCTGGTCTAGATGCATCTGCAATTGTTTCTCCGATATTAACATCAGGTATTCCTGAAACTACAGCAATATCTCCAAACTTAACTTCATCAGCTTCAACTCTCTTAAGACCTTCATAAGTAAATAAGCTTGAAATTTTTACATTTTCCTTTGCTCCATCACGTCTTATTAAAACAGCCTGCTGATTCTTCTTTATAGATCCTCTTTCAACTCTTCCTATTGCAATTCTACCAACATATTCATTAGAATCTATTGTAGAAACAAGCATTTGAAGTGGTTCATCAAGATATCCTTCAGGACCTTTAACGTATTTAACAATAGTCTCGAACAAAGGTTCCATTGTTTCGCTTTCATCATCTACATCAAGCTTAGCAATACCAGCTTTTGCAGAAGCATAAACTATTGGGAAGTCAAGTTGATCTTCATCTGCACCTAAGTCTATAAACAAGTCCAAAACTTCATCTACAACTTCCATAGGTCTAGCATTTGGCTTATCTATTTTATTTATTACAACTATTGGTTTTAATTTAAGCTCTAAAGCTTTTTTCAAAACAAATTTAGTCTGAGGCATAGGTCCCTCAAAAGCATCTACTAAAAGAAGAACACTGTCTACCATTTTAAGTACACGCTCAACCTCTCCACCAAAATCAGCATGTCCTGGAGTATCTACTATGTTAATTTTAATTCCATCATGCATTAAAGATGTATTTTTAGAAAGTATTGTTATTCCTCTTTCTTTTTCTAGATCATTAGAATCCATTACTCTCTCTTCAACTTTCTCATTTGCTCTAAAAACATGACTTTGTCTAAGTAAAGCATCCACGAGAGTAGTCTTACCATGGTCAACGTGGGCTATTATAGCAATATTTCTTATATCATTTCTAGTAATTTTTTCCATTTCTCTTCCTCCGTATATTTCACTAATACTACGTGAAATCATAAATAAAAATTGGATACGTAAAGCATCCAATTTTCTAGTACCAATTAATATTTTAATATTAAGTATTTAAAAAGTCAATCTACTTAAACCAAAGTAAACTATTTCATAAAAAATTTATTTATTTTTTTATTTAATTCCTCTAATATGAATTAAATTTACACTTCCATAATTATAGGAAGTATCATAGGCTTTCTCTTTGTTCTCTCATAAAGGAATATTCTTAATACATCCTTTATGTTTGATTTTATAGTTGCCCACTCTGTAATGTGCTTTTCTTCACATTCAAGCAGTGCTGTCTTTACAATTTCTTTTGACTCCTCCATTAAATCTTCAGATTCTCTTACATACACAAATCCTCTTGAAATAATGTCAGGTCCAGCAATTACAGTACCACTTACTTTTTCTATAGTAACAACAACTGTTACTATTCCATCCTGTGAAAGATGTTTTCTATCTCTTAAAACTATATTTCCTACATCACCTACACCAAGACCATCTACAAACACTTTACCTGCAACTACAGTATCGGTTTTCTTTATGCTGCTTCTTGTTAATTCTATAACGCCACCGATTTCTGGAATTACAACGTTAGCTTTAGGCATTCCTAAATTGGTTGCCAGCTCTTTATGCTGTTTTAAATGCCTGTATTCTCCATGGACTGGTATAAAAAATCTAGGCTTTATAAGAGTATGCATTAGCTTAAGTTCTTCTTGACAAGCGTGACCTGAAACATGGACATCTGCCAAAGCTTCATAAATAACTTCTGCACCTTTTTTAAATAATTGATTTATAACTCTTGAAACCAACTTTTCATTTCCAGGTATAGGGTTAGCTGATATTACTACCATATCGCCTTCCTGTATTTTTACTTTTTTGTGTTCCTGAGCTGCCATCCTTGTAAGTGCAGACATTGGCTCTCCTTGGCTTCCTGTAGTAATTATAACTATTTTGTTATCGGCGTATCTATTTATGGCATCAATGCCTATTAAAACACCTTCCTTAACTTTTAGGTAACCAAGTTCAATAGCTACAGCTACTATATTTTCCATACTTCTTCCCGAAACCGCTACTTTTCTATTATAGCGTTCTGCGGCCTCAACTATTTGCTGTATTCTGTGAATATTAGATGCAAAAGTTGCAACTATAATTCTTCCTTTAGCCTTTGTAAATACAGTGTTAAAAGTTTCCCCCACTGTAGTTTCTGACATAGTATATCCTGGTCTTTCTACGTTAGTGCTGTCGCACATCATAGCAAGAACACCTCTCTTGCCAAGCTCTGCAAATCTTGCAAAATCTGCTACACATCCATCTATAGGTGTATAATCCACCTTAAAATCTCCTGTGTGAAGAACTACACCCATAGGTGTATGTATTGCAATAGCTACAGAGTCTGCAATACTATGACTTTGTCTTATGAATTCAATAGACATGCTATTGAGTTTAATTATATCCCTAGGCTTTACTACCTTTAAATCAACTTTACTAAGCAAATTATGCTCTTTAAGTTTAGTTTCAACTATTCCAATAGTAAGTTTAGTACCATATACCGGAACATTTAACTCTTTTAAAACATAAGGCAACGCACCAATATGATCTTCATGTCCATGAGTCAAAAATATTCCCTTTACCTTTTCCCTATTCTTTATTAAATAAGTTACATCAGGTATTACTAAATCTATACCGAACATTTCTTCATCTGGAAAACTAAGACCGCAATCTATAACAGCTATCTCCTCTCTGTATTCGATAACCGTAAGATTTTTTCCTATTTCATCCACCCCACCTAGAGGTATAATTTTAATCTTATCTTTTTCTCGTCGCATTATCTACTACCCTCCTTCGTTACTCGATTTTATTAATTTAATTTTTATATTTAAACTACAAATATTATTTATAGTTTTTTTCTACATTCACTGCATATTCCATAGAATTTAACGCTATGGTTTTTAATTAAGAAATGGTACTTATTTTCTATACAATCTTCTAATTCATCTAATAAATCTCCCTGAACTTCTGTAACCTTTCCACATGCAGTACAAATTAGATGATGATGTTGATGCGGCTCATTTTCGTGCACCAATTCATATCTGCTTAAGCCATCGTTTAAATCCAACTTACTTATAACGCCCAGTTCATCTAAAAGTTGAACTGTTCTATATACTGTTGCTAAACCTATCTCCGGACATTCTAACTTTACTAAATCATACAATTCTTCAACCGTAAGATGCTGCCCTTCATTATCAATTATAATATCCAAAACGGCTCTCCTCTGAGGAGTAAGCTTATATCCTTTATCTTTAAGATTGTTCTTTAGTTTTTCTATTTCTAAAGGAGATAATTTTGCCATCTTACATACCTCCCATCCCATATATTTTAATTCATATCATCTTCTGAAAACAATGTTTCATAAGCCTCGCTTACTACATTAAATTCATTATCATCCTCAACTGTCACTAATACATCGTTACCATCTGAGTCTTTATCTATTCTAAGAATTATTGCTTCAGAATCATTTGATTCTTCTGGAACAACAACTACATATTCCTTGTTTTCTATATCCATCTTGGTTACAACCTGGAAATTTCTTTCCACACCATCTTCATCTATAAGTGTTATTTGAGTTATATCATTATCCATGAAACTAAACCTCCAGTATATTTTAGAGTTACCTTTAACTTTTGTCAATGTATTAAATACTGTTTAGATACCCTTGAAGTATATATGTAGCAGCTACTTTATCAACTAATTTTTTTCTTTTTTTTCTAGAAAGATCAGCTTCAAGCATCGCTCTATTTGCAGTTACAGTTGTCAATCTCTCATCCCACATCTTTATGGGTACATTTATGTTTTGTTTAATAACTTCACAAAATCCAAGCACTTTTTCACTTTGAAATCCAATTGTACCATTCATATTTTTGGGAAGACCGCACACTATGGTATCAACTTCATATTTTTCACACAATTCTTTCAATTCTTTTATATCTTCTTCTTCGTTTTTTCTTCTTATAGTAGTTATACCTTGAGCTGTAAATCCAAGTGGATCGCTAAGTGCTACTCCTATAGTCTTATTGCCTACATCAATACCGAGTATCCTCATACAAATCTCCTTTTTATTATAAGTAAACTTACATAATTAAAACTTAAGTTAAAATAAAAATGCTCCTAAGAGCACTTTTATTTTATACCAAGATATGATTTTAATACTTCTTCAAGTATTTCATCTCTCTCAAGCTTTCTTACTAAAGCACGTGCGCCATTGTAATTGGTTATGTAAGTGGGATCTCCAGATATCAAATACCCAACCAATTGATTAATAGGATTATAACCTTTTTCCTTTAATGAATTGTAAACTTCATTCAATATCTCTTTTGTTAAATCCTCTTTATTTTTCAAAACATCAAACTCAATTGTATTATCGTTAATTTCACTCCCCAATTTACACTCACCCCTTTTTTGTTAGTGAAAAGATTTTATACTGAAATATACTATATATTATAAAGCATATTTTAGTAATTGTATACTACTTTACTAATTTTTCCATAATATTTCCTACTTCTTTTAACGCAGTTTCTAATTTTTCTCCATCTTTTCCTCCAGCTTGAGCCATATCTGGCCTTCCGCCTCCATTTCCTCCACACATAGAAGCAACCTCTTTTATTACTTTTCCACAGTGAACGCCTTTTTTTACTGCATTTTTTGAAGCCATTGCTACAAATTGTACTTTTTCGCCATCTTTACTTGCAAGTAGAACCATACCATCGTCTATTTTATTTCTTACTTTATCGCATAATTCTCTCAAGGTATCTCCACTTATTCCTTTTACTTCAGAGGCAACATACTTAACTCCACTTACTTCCTTTACTGAACTTAGTATATTTTCTTCAAAGCCTGAAGCTAACTTTCCTTTAAGGATATTTATTTCCTTTTCTTTTTCTTTTAATTCACTATGATATTGATTTATTTTATTTAAAATATCCTTCTTAGAACATTTAAGCTCCTGCTCAATATTTCTTATAAGATTATCATTTTCTTCAGTATATCTAACAGCTTCTTTACCTGTTATTGCCTCTATTCTTCTTATTCCTGCTGCTACACCAGACTCTGATATTATCTTAAATAAGCCTATTTCACCAGAATTATTTACGTGGGTACCTCCACATAATTCTCTACTGAAGTCTCCAACAGATACTACTCTTACCCTATTGCCATACTTTTCATCAAATAAAGCCATAGCTCCTGTTTTCTTTGCTTCGTCAACAGACATTATATCAGTTTTCACATCATATGCAGCCATTATTTCATCATTAACCATAGCTTCTACTTTTAAAATTTCTTCATCAGTAAGAGCTGTGAAATGTGTAAAATCAAATCTCAATCTTTCATTATCAACATAAGAACCTGATTGATTTATATGACTTCCTACAACCTTTTTAAGTGCTGCTTGAAGCATATGAGTGGCTGTATGATTCTTACATATATCTTTTCTCTTTTTATAGTTAACTTCAAGAGTAACATTTTCATTCTTTTCTATTGAGCCTTTTACTACCTGAACTATATGTATTATTTTCCCTGATATATTGTTCTTGCAGTCAACAACTTTAGCTTCTCCATTTTTACCAAAAATAATACCTTTATCTCCTATTTGTCCACCCATCTCTGCATAAAAAGGTGTCTCCTCTGTTACAACAATTCCACTTTCTCCTTCGTTTATAGTGGAAACAAACTCATCATCTTTTATTAAAACTTCAACCTTTGAATCTGTACTTGTAGAATTATATCCTACAAATTTTGTAGTAACACTTTCAGGTAATTTATCAATTAATTTTATTTCTTTACCCATGTAATTTGATTCTTCTCTTGCATCTCTTGCTCTATTTTTCTGCTTTTCCATTTCACTATGGAAATCATTCATGTCAATTTCAATGCCCTTTTCTTCTAATATTTCTTGAGTAAGTTCTACAGGAAAACCGTAGGTATCGTACAATCTGAATGCTTTTTCACCGGACATTACTTTTTTGTTTTCAAGAGACAATTCATCTATATAATTCTTTAATATTTCCATGCCGCTGTCAAGTGTTTCATCGAATCTTTTTTCTTCTATTTCAATTACATTCTTAATATAATCTTGCTTTTCCTCAAGTTCTTTATAAGCACCTTTAGAATTTTTTATAACCACATCACACAATCCGCATAAGAATGTTTTTTCTATTCCTAAAGTTTTACCATGTCTTGCTGCTCTTCTAAGAAGTCTTCTAAGTACATATCCTCTTCCCTCATTAGAAGGTAATATACCATCACTTATCATGAAAGTTACACTTCTTATGTGATCTGTTATTATTCTAAGAGAAACATCATTTTTATGGTTCTCACCATATTTTA
The DNA here is from genome assembly GCF_000008765.1 of Clostridium acetobutylicum ATCC 824. Taxonomy (NCBI): domain Bacteria; kingdom Bacillati; phylum Bacillota; class Clostridia; order Eubacteriales; family Clostridiaceae; genus Clostridium; species Clostridium acetobutylicum. The sequence goes on along the minus strand of NC_003030.1, from coordinate 1,827,814 downwards.
CATTACATATTTTACATACAGCATCTAACACCTCTCTTATAGTGTCTATTTCAAATATGCTGTCTGTATTTTGCATTATAGTTGCTATTCTTTCAAGCCCCATACCCGTATCAATATTAGGATTTTTAAGCTTATTGTAGTTTCCATCTTCATCTTTATCAAATTGAGTGAAAACTAAGTTCCAAAACTCAATTACTTCATCCTTATCTTGAAGCTCAATAAATTTTTCTCTTGTTTTTATAAGATCAGGCTTTTCTCTTCTATCAAAGTGCATTTCAGAACATGGACCGCAAGGACCTGAGCCGTGCTCCCAAAAATTATCTTCTTTTCCGAACCTAAATATTCTACTAGGATCAACTCCTGCTTTTTCAGTCCAAATTTTGAATGCTTCATCGTCATCAAGATATATTGTTATATATATTCTATCCTTAGGGAACTTAAGTACTTCTGTTATATACTCCCACGCCCATGAAATAACTTCTTCTTTAAAATAATCTCCAAAAGAAAAGTTTCCAAGCATCTCAAAAAATGTACCATGTCTTGAAGTTTTTCCTATATTTTCTATATCTCCAGTTCTTATACACTTTTGACATGTTGTTACTCTTGTTTTAGGTGGAGTTTGAAGTCCAGTAAAATAAGGTTTTAAAGGAGCCATACCCGCATTTATAAGCAAAAGACTCTTGTCATTTTTCGGTATGAGTGAAAAACTCGGAAGTCTTAAATGCTCTTTTTTCTCAAAAAAACTCAAGTAGCTTTCTCTTATATCATTTAATCCCATGTATTTCATAATCCAATCTCCTCCAATTTAATTCAATATACAAAAAAGCCTTCATCCCTAAACAAAGGGACGAAAGCTATAATTCCGCGGTACCACCCTAATTACACTAAAATAAAGTGTCTCTCTTAAAAAAGTTCAGAGATAGCTTCAAATCATTACATAGGAAGTTTTCACCAACCACTTCTTCTCTTTATATGCAAATTGATTTTACTAATTCTCATCATCACTCTAATATAACTAACACATATTATAAAAGATAAATCTGCATATGTCAATATAAACTACTAAAAAAGGTAATAATTCAAATCCTCATAAATAACTTTTATTATGACTCCTACAGGTATAGCAAGTATCATTCCCCAAAAGCCAGCAATTTTTTCTCCAGCTATCAATAAAATTATTACAATTAAAGGGTGCATGTCAATGGATTCCCCTGTTATTTTGGGTGCAATCAAATTACCCTCTATTATTTGAACAATGTAAAGGCATACTGTAGTATAAATACCAACCTTTGTGGAGTGTAAAAATGCTATGATTATAGCTGGAATAGCTCCAAAAATAGGACCAAAGTACGGTATTATATTAAACAAGCCATTTACTATGGACAATATTATAGGATAATCAACTTTAAATACTATAAGGATAATGAATGTAAGCAAGCCTACAAAGGTACATAATATTATTTGAGTCACATTGTATTTGCTTAAAACATTATCTACATCACACATTATTTTCTTTACAAGCTTCCTATAGCTCAAAGGGAATATTACTAGTATTTTGTTTCTTATGTTTTCCCCATCTGCAAGAAAATAATATGATATTATTGGAACTATTGCAATATCAACTATGTTTTTTCCAATACTCATAACGAAATTAAAGAGCTTCGATACTATTTCCCTAAGTTCATTATTAAACTTTGAGTATATGGTAACTATAAAAGTTTCTCCAGCCATTCCTTGAAGCGTAGGTTTTAACTTCTTATTTAAAAAGTCTATATAATACTGTATTTCATTTTTAGTCATATTTATATTAAGTGTTTCTTTAAATATAGAAGGCACTAAAAAAAACATGAACAATATACAAAAAAGCGTTAAACTACCTAAAAGAAATGCTGCGGATTTTCTAGCACTTAAGCCCTTTTTTACAAGGCACTTATGAAAAGGTTTAACAGTGTACGCAATTAAAAAAGCTACTAAAATAATATAAATTATTTCACTTAAAATTTTAACTTTTTTAAACAATAAATAAAGCAAAATATAGGTTAAAATAATGCCAAGAATTAAAATAATATATCTATATATTTTTTTCATTTTTATCATCTTCCATTGAAATCGAGTGAAACACCCTTACAAAACTTAAATTTTTATCATTGGAAAAACAGAACAAATTTTTCTTACCCAGCATATAGTTGCCTTCCAGTATTATTTTTTTCCCCGAAACTAGGTTAGCGAAAAAACCTCTTGATACAATAATTCCCTTGATTTTAAAGGTCTTTTCATCAAACATTATTTCCTCAACCATTCCAAGAATTGTACCGTCATAATTTATAACATCCATATTTTTTATGCTATTAAACCTTATAAAACTCCCTTTATAGGGCACATAGTTTACAATCATCTTGGAAGTAAAACTCACCATATTTTTTACAGAAATGCAGCAGTGTTTGTTAAATACTTTTCCTTTATTAATTTTAAAGCCTAACACAAAACCAGAGCTAAAGTTCAAGATAACATCATCAACTGCTCCTATTTTTTCTCCCTTTGTAGAATAAACATCTGCACCTATAAATTCTCTACTTCTAATCATATATATCACCATGTGTTTATTATGTATGCTTTTACTTTTAATATACCTAAAAATAAAATATCCTTACATTTAATACATGTACAATTAAATGTAAGGATATAAAATCTCTATTGGTTTTTAATAGAATTATAATCATCTACCATATCTTTTAAGGTTATAGTCTTAGTTACATTGTCTATGCTTTCCTTTATTTTAACCCACAAAAGACGGGTAACGCAGTAATCACTATTATCACAGCTGTCGCTTTCTACACAGTCTGAAATCTCTATTGGACCTTCAAGAACATCAAAGATATTTGATATATGAATATCTTTAGGATCTTTTGATAGAACATATCCTCCTTGAGATCCTCGTATGCTCTTAATTAGACCTGATTTTCTAAGCGGAACGAAAAGCTGCTCTAAATAAGCCTCTGATATCTTTTGCCTCTCTGATATACTTTTTATTGAAACTGGCTCAGCACCATAATGAATCGCTAAATCTACCATTGCTTTAACTCCATATCGACCTTTAGTAGATAATTTCATTAACTCACTTCCTTAATTCCGACAATAATACTCTACTTTGTATTATTATAATATCAAAAGGCAGCTGTATTGTCAATTCAGTATAAATATATAAACATATAGAAAATAAAGGCAGAAGCCCTAATAAGCCTCTGCCTTTACTGTAAAACCTATCCTCTAAGAGAAGTTTCTCCCATAAGGTATTTATCTATTTCTTTTGCTGATTGTCTTCCCTCATGCATAGCCCATACTACAAGTGATTGACCTCTTCTCATATCCCCTGCTGCAAAAACATTTTCTCGGCTTGTCATAAAGTTTTCATCAGTAAAAACATTTCCTCTAGAATCTAATTTCAGCTGTAAATCTTCAACTATACCCTTATGCTGAGGATGTACAAATCCCATAGCAATAAGTATCAAATCCACCTTCTTTTCAAACTCTGAGCCCTCTATCTCTTTCATGGACATTTTTCCATTTTCATCTTTTTCCCACTTAACTTGTACACCTTTAAGGAGTTCAAGCTTACCGTCTTTTCCTTCTAGCTTTTTAGTTGAAACACCGAATAATCTTTCACAGCCCTCTTCATGAGATGTAGTGGTTTTAAACACTCTAGGAAATAAAGGCCAAGGCATAGTTTCATCCCTTTGAGCTGGAGGTTTATCCATTATCTCGTACTGATATACCTTTTTAGCACCCTGCCTTATTGCAGTACCAATACAGTCTGAACCAGTATCTCCTCCTCCAATTACCACAACAACTTTATCCTTTGCAGTTATTTCCTCTTCTTTAATTTCCATTCCAGCATTTCTCATATTCTGCTGTTTTAAGTAATCAACAGCAAAATGCACCCCTTTAATATTCTCTCTTCCTTCAACTTTTAAATCTCTAGGTATGGTAGAGCCTCCTGTAAGAAGAACTACATCAAAATCATTAAGTAATTCTTCTGCACTCACATCAAAACCTACATTAGTAGAGGTTTTAAACTCTATTCCAGACTTTTCCATAACGTCAATTCTTCTATCTATTACATGCTTTTCAAGTTTAAAATCAGGAATGCCGTATCTTAAAAGTCCTCCTACCTTATCAGCTCTTTCAAATACCACCACGCTGTGTCCAACAGAATTAAGTTCTTCTGCTGCCGAAAGTCCTGCTGGGCCTGATCCTATTACTGCAATTCTTTTGCCTGTTCTAACCTTTGGAATCTTAGGCTTTACCCATCCATTTTTAAAGGCTTCCTCTATAATTCCAAGTTCAATTTCTTTTATTGAAACAGCATCAGAATTGTAACTTAATGTACACGAACCTTCACATAAAGCTGGACAAATACGTCCTGTGAATTCAGGGAAACAGCTTGTCAAAGATATCCTTTCATAAGCCTTTTTCCACTCACCTTTATATACCATGTCATTAAAGTCAGGCATTAAATTTCCAAGAGGGCAGCCCCATGAACAAAATGGAGTACCACATTCCATACATCTTGCACCTTGAATTTTCAGCTTTTCCTTGTCAAGTCCCATATGAACATCTTTGTAGTCCTTTATTCTCTCATCGATTGGACGAGATGGCGACTCTTCTCTATCGTATTCTTTAAATCCAGTTACCTTTCCCATTTTTCCGCCCCCTTACATATTAACTGCAGCAGCTTTTTGTTTTGATTTTTCAAGTATCAATTTATATGCTGTTGGAATAACCTTTTTTATTTTTGTCTTATATTCGCCCCAATTTTCTAATATAACTTTAGCTTTATCACTATTAGTGTAATTGTAGTGCTCCTCAATTAAGCCACGAAGAACTTTTTCATCTTCCTCATCGTAGTCACTAGTAATTTCAAGAGTTTCAGCTTTGCATTTATCATTAAAAGTGTCATTTTCATCAAGAATAAATGCCATACCTCCACTCATACCAGCTCCAAAGTTTCTTCCTGTCTCTCCAAGTACCACAGCAATTCCACCAGTCATATATTCACAGCAGTGGTCTCCTGTACCTTCAGCAACAGCATATGCTCCACTATTTCTTACAGCAAAACGTTCTCCAACCATTCCATTTATGAATAGTTTTCCACTGGTTGCTCCGTATAAAATGGTGTTTCCAGCTATAACATTTTCTTCCTGCTTATAACTTGCTCTTTCAGGAGTTTTTATTACTATTTTGGCTCCTGATAAGCCCTTTCCAACATAATCATTGGCTTCTCCTTCAAGCACAATTGTCATACCCTTCATTCCAAAAGCTCCAAAGCTTTGACCTGCTGAACCAAAGAAATTAAATCTTATAGTATCATCTGGAAGTCCATTTTCTCCGTATATCTTTGCAATTTTACCACTCAGCATAGCTCCCACTGATCTATCTACATTTTTAATTTCAAAGTTTCCAACCACACTTTTCTTAGAGTTCAAAGCATCTTTTGCTATTTGAATTAACTTGTAGTCCATTATTCTATCTAAACCATGCTCTTGAGCTACTGTACAATATGGTTTTATTCTCTTTGGCATGTCAGGCTTGTATAATATTTTAGAAAGGTCAATCCCTTTAGCCTTCCAGTGACTTACAGCATTCTTTGCCTGTATTTTATCAACTCTTCCAACCATTTCATTTATAGTTCTAAAGCCAAGCTGTGCCATGTACTCTCTTACTTCCTGTGCTATAAATGTAAGGAAGTTTATAACATATTCAGGTTTTCCTTTAAATCTTTTTCTAAGTTCAGGGTCTTGAGTTGCTATTCCCATTTCACAAGTATTAAGATGGCAGTTTCTAAGCATTACACATCCTAAGGATACAAGTATGGTAGATGCAAAAACAAATTCCTCTGCTCCAAGAAGAGCTGCTATTACAACATCTCTACCTGTTTTTAATTGTCCATCTGTTTGAAGAACTACTCTGCTTCTTAAATTATTTAAAAGCAGTACCTGCTGTGCTTCTGATAATCCAAGCTCCCATGGAATTCCAGCATGTTTTATTGATGATATAGGTGATGCACCTGTACCTCCATCATGACCACTTATAAGTATTGAATCTGCATGTGCCTTAGCAACACCCGCTGCTACAGTTCCAACTCCAACTTCAGAAACAAGCTTTACGCTTATTCTTGATGAAGGGTTCACACATTTTAAATCAAATATAAGTTGAGCTAAATCCTCAATAGAGTATATATCATGATGCGGTGGTGGAGAAATAAGGTCTATTCCTGGTGTAGAATGTCTTACCTTAGCTATATTGACATCTACCTTTCTTCCTGGGAGTTGTCCTCCTTCACCAGGCTTTGCTCCCTGAGCCATTTTTATTTGAAGCTCATCAGCATTTACTAAATACTCTGCTGTTACTCCAAATCTAGCAGAAGCTATCTGCTTTATTGCACTTCTTCTTAAATCGCCGTTAGCATCAGCCTTGTATCTTTCATTATCCTCTCCGCCTTCACCACTGTTGCTCTTTCCGCCTATTCTATTCATAGCTATAGCTATAGTCTCATGAGCTTCCTTGCTGATTGAACCAAAGGACATAGCTCCTGATGAAAATCTTTTTAATATTTCATTTACAGGCTCCACCTCTTCAAGTGGTATAGGTTTTAAGTCTTTGAATTCAAACAAGCCTCTTATAGTGCAAAGATTCTTGTCCTGATCGTTTATAATATGAGAATACTCTTTAAACATTTTATAGTTTCCAGTTCTAGCTGAAACCTGAAGTCTATATATAGTATCTGGATTGAACAAATGATATTCACCATTTTTTCTCCAAGAATACTGTCCTCCAACGCTTAAAACAGATACTGGTTTTCTTATTTTATTAAAAGCATTTTTATATCTATTTAATACTTCTTTTGCTACCTCATCTATGCCTATTCCTTCAATTCTAGATGGTGTTCCTTCAAAGTATTCACTTACAAGTTTACTGCTAAGTCCTACTGCTTCAAAAATTTCAGCACCATGATAGCTTCTAAGTGTGGATATTCCCATTTTAGATAATATCTTTAATATTCCATGATTTATAGCATAAATATAATTTTCTATAGCTTTTTCTTGACTTTCTACTTCAATATCCTTTTCCCTTACAATTTGCCTAATTGACTCAAAAGCAATGTAAGGATTTACTGCTGTTGCACCGTAGCCAACGAGCAGTGCAAAATGCATAGTTTCTCTTGCTTCTCCAGTCTCAACTACAATAGATACCTTTGTACGAGTTTTTTCCTTTATTAAATGATGCTGAACAGCACTTAATGCAAGTAAACTAGGTATAGCTGCCTCATAGGAATCTATGTGCTTATCACTTAGAACAATTACATTAAATCCCTCTTCTATTCTCTTAGAAGCTCTTTCACAAATCTTCTCAAGTGCTTCTTTAAATCCGTCAATTCCTGTATCATATTTAAATGTAATAGGTATTGTAGTTGTCTTGAAATCCTTATTTCTAAGATTCTTAATCTTCTCCATTTCAAGATCTGTCAAAATAGGAGAATTTATTTCTATAAAAGGAACAGCTTCAGTATCTTTATTCAATATGTTTCCTTGAGAACCTATATAATTCACAAGAGATGTAACCATTTCCTCTCGTATAGGGTCTATAGGAGGATTAGTTACTTGAGCAAACAGCTGCTTAAAGTATGCAAAAAGCAGTTGTGATTTATTTGAAAGAACGGCCAAAGGAGCGTCATTTCCCATTGATCCCAAAGGTTCTTTACCAGTAGCTGCCATAGGGCCAAGTATTACCCTTAAGTCTTCAAGAGTATACCCAAAAGCCTGCTGTTTTTCTTTCAAAACTTCATCATTTACTACTTCTTCTCCAACAGTTGCTTCAAAATCATCTAAAGTAAATTTATTCTTTTCTACTATTTTTTCATACTCTTTATCTAAACAAATTGATTTTTTTATTTCTTCATCATCAATTATTCTTCCTTCTTTTGTATCTATAAGGAACATCTTTCCAGGTTTAAGTCTCCCTTTATAAGCTATTTCTTCAGGCTCAAATTTTAAAACACCAGCTTCTGAAGCCAAAACAGCTATATTGTTTTTAGTTATAAGATACCTTGCTGGTCTAAGTCCATTTCTATCTAGAACAGCTCCAACCTGCTGACCATCTGTAAATGCAACTGCTGCTGGACCATCCCAAGGCTCTATTAAAGTTCCCTGATACTCATAAAATGCCCTTTTCCATGTCTCCATGCTTTCATTGTTTTCCCAAGCCTCTGGAATAAGCATCATAAGTGCCTGTGCTAGTGGCCTTCCGTCAGCAACTAAAAGTTCAAATGTATTATCCAAAGAAGTTGAATCGCTTCCCTTTGGGTTTACTATAGGAAATAAATCAGATATTTTCTTTCCAAAAACATCAGATTTTAAAACACCTTCACGTGCATTCATCCAATTTCTATTCCCTCTTATAGTATTTATCTCTCCATTATGAGCTAAGAATCTAAATGGTTGAGCTAAATCCCAAGTAGGAAAAGTATTAGTACTATATCTTTGATGAACCAAAGCAATAGCACTCTTGAAATTTATATCGTTTAAATCCATATAAAAGCTTTTTATTTGATCTGCAAGCAAAAGTCCCTTGTACACTATAGTTCTACTTGAAAGACTGCATATATAAAAGTACTCCGATCCTCTTTCTACTAGTCTTTTAACTTCACTTTCAGCTCTTTTTCTTATTATATAGAGATTTCTTTCAAAATCAGTTTGGTTTTCACAATTGCTTCCTATAAATATCTGCTTTATAACAGGCTCACTGCCCTTTGCTGTTTCCCCAATAGACCTGTTATCTCTAGGAACAACTCTCCATCCTAAAACCTTCTGCCCCTGTTCTTCTACTGCTCTTTCAAGTATACCTTCACATTGATATGATAATGCTGTTTCTTTAGGCAGAAAAATCATTCCAACAGCATATTTACCACTTTCAGGAAGTTCAATACCAAGATTATCACAGTTAATTCTGAAAAATTCATCTGGAATTTGCAGCATTATTCCTGCTCCATCACCAGTTTTTGTATCTGCGCCAACAGCCCCTCTATGCGTTAAGTTAACGAGAATTTCTATACCTTTTTTTACTATGTCATGACTTTTTTCACCTTTTATGCTGGTAATAAAGCCAATTCCACAATTATCCTTTTCAAAAGCTGGATCATATAGCCCCTGCTTTTCAGGATATCCAATATTTCTTGTCATATCTTAGCCCCCAATTCTATCATTATTAACTTTATATTGCAAAAAAAACAAAACTTTCAACAAATCGCAGTATAAATTATATATTTTTTTAAAAATACCGTTATTAAATATTATAATGATAAAGTGAATTTTTTCAATAGAAAACTTGCATTTTTACCAATCTGCCCAAAATATTTCTAGTTTTTTTTCAATTTCTAAATTTCCACTGCTGTATATGGCATTTTCCCATTCAGAAGGCATAAGCTTCTTATAAGAATACTTCGCAAATCTTTCATCCAAAAGCATGATGGCTCCTTTATCACTTTCCGAGCGTATTACCCTTCCTGCTGCTTGAAGTACTTTATTCATTCCTGGATACATATATGAATATTCATACCCTAGGTTATTCCTATTGTCAAAATATTTCTTTATCATATCTCTTTCTAAACAAATCATAGGAAGACCTACCCCTACTATAACTGCTCCTATTAATCTTTCTCCCTTAAGATCAATACCCTCTGAAAATACACCCCCAAGAACACAAAAACCTATAGTTCCCTTTTCGCTTTCATCGTTAAATGCAGCTAAAAAATCATTCTTTTCAGTTTCATCCATGCTGCTTTTTTGAAGTATAACCTCATAATCCTCACCTGCACTAAACCTATCGTAAATATTATTCATATATTTATATGATGGAAAGAATATCATGTAATTTCCTTTTTTCTGAAGCACAAAACTTCTTATATACTGAACTACTGCATCATAATTTTGTTCTCTTTTAGCATACTTAGTTGAAATATTTTTAGCAATAAATATGCATCTATTGTCCTCTGAAAAAGGAGAGGCAAAGGTAGCATTATAGTCCCCTTCTTCTGCTCCTAATATTTCTTTAAAATAATTCATAGGGCTTAAGGTTGCAGAAAAAAATACTGCACTTATACCCTTCTTAACAGTTTCCTCAATAAACTTAGATGGGTCTAAACAAAATAGCTTTATCTTAAAATCAGAAGATATTTTTTCACCATAAAAAATATAATTATCCGAATACAATTCATATGTCTTTATAAATTTGAAAGCATCCAAATAAAATTCCTGCATTTCTTTATAAATCTTATGTTCCTTATTTTCAAGAATCCATTTTTCACACTTGTTTAGAAATTTATAAATTACTTTAGCTGCTTCTTCGTAGTTATCATCTTCATCAATTATATATCCCTTATCCTCACTTAATTTCTTTAGATTTATAAAAAAAGAATTTATATTGTTTATGGTTTTATAGATGTAGTCCTTTTTAGATAAATTTTTTTTCAAAAACATCACTTTGCTCTTATAAAGCTCTGAAGAATACATATCCCTTGCTCTGTCAGGAAGGTTGTGAGCCTCATCCACTAAAAACACATATCCTCCCTTTGCATCTGAAAAAAATCTCTTCAAATACACTGAAGGGTCAAACACATAATTATAATCGCATATTACTAAATCGCACCACAAAGACATATCAAGAGATAATTCAAACGGACATACATTGTACTTCTTAGCATACTCCTCTATTATCTCTCTATTGTAGATATCCTCATTTTTAAGTAAATCCTTAATAGCATCATTTACTCTATCATAATGACCCTTTGCATAAATACATTCCTCAGGATTGCAATTTGTTTCTTCATTGAAACATATCTTTTCCTTTGAAGTCAAAATTAATGTTTTTAACCTAAGCCCCTTTTTATTTAGAAGCTCAACCGCCGATAATGCAGATAATGCCGTAGTCCCCTTTGCAGTCAAATAAAATATTTTTTCAATTTCCCCTTCTTTAAATGCTTTCACTGCTGGAAAAAGTGTAGAAATAGTCTTTCCTATACCCGTAGGGGCTTTTACAAATAGCTTTTTCTTTTCCTTTATAGTCTTATAAACATATACAGCTAACTTTCTTTGGCCTTTTCTATACTCCTTAAAAGGGAAATCGCATTGTCCTATTGATATGTCTCTAACTATTTGCCAATCAATAGCCATCTTCGCCCAATATACGTACTTCTGAAGATATTCAAAAAATTCCTTTTTAAGATACTCAAAGGATACCTCTTTTGTCAAAACTTTAATTTCTTCAGTATCTATATTAAAATATGTAAGACTTATATTGAGATTTTCAATATTATTCTGCTCTGCATAAATATAGCCATAACACTTAACCTGCGCCCAATGTATTATATTAAAATTTTCATCTATAAATTCCAGAGGTCTTCCTGTACTTTTTATTTCGTTTATAGTTACACAATAATTATCTATAAAAATCTCATCGGCTCTTCCCTCTATTATAAAATCAACATCTTCTAACTCAGTTTCATATTTCAAAAAAACCTCTGAATTATAAATGTAGTTTTCCTTCTCTTTAGCTAACTTCTTACTCTGTTTCTGAAGCTTTGTATGTGCACGTGTACCTTCCACGGCTCTACTACTGCCACCTGAGAATCTGTTATCTAAATCACCACACCTTAAAACAAATTCCACTAAATTTCTTACAGACAGCTTTATTTTATTATTAGAGCTTTCCATTAGTATTTTATCCTCTCCCAATATTCTCTGCACTTCTCCTCTATTTTGTTTTTTCCGTACTCGTAGTATCTTCTATTTTCTAAATTTGAAGGAAGATATTTTTGCTTCACATAGTTGTTCTCATAGCTGTGAGGATACTTATAGTCCTGCATTCTTCCAAGCTTTTTAGCACCTTCGTAATGCCCATCTCTTAAATAATCAGGGATACTTCCAACATTTATAGTATCAAGATCCCTTAAAGCACTATCAACTGCCGTAATTGCAGAATTTGATTTAGGAGAGGTTGCAAGAAGTATAACTGCCTCTGCCAGTGGAATTCTAGCTTCAGGAAATCCTAATTCTAAAGCAGAATCCGTACAAGCTTTCACTATAGATATTGCTTGTGGATATGCAAGTCCTATGTCCTCTGCTGCTATTACAAGAAGCCTTCTGCATATTGATTTTAAGTCTCCACCTTTTATAAGCATAGCAAGATAAAGAACTGCCGCATCAGCATCACTTCCTCTTATAGATTTTTGAAATGCACTTAAAATATCATAGTGATTATCACCATCTTTATCAAAATTCAATACATTTTTTTGAGTGCATTCCTTCATGGTTTCTAAGTCTATAAATATATTTCCCTCTTCATTTGGTTTTGTAGAATAAACTGCTATTTCAATAGAATTCAAGGTTTTTCTAACGTCTCCCGAACTAACCCCTACAGCGTACTTTTTAGCATCTTCTGTGATTATTATTTCTGTAGTTTTAAGTTCATCTTTTATTAACTCCACTGCTCTATTAACTGCTTTCATTAATTCATCGCTCTCTAAAGGTTTAAACTCAAATATTGTAGAACGACTTAAGATTGCATTATACACATAAAAATATGGATTTTCAGTTGTGCTTGCAATTAGAGTAATACTACCGTTTTCCATAAACTCTAAAAGGGACTGCTGCTGCTTTTTATTGAAGTTTTGTATCTCGTCTAAATATAAAAGCACACCATTTCTCCCCATAAGCGTATTTGTGCTGTCTGTAATCTCTCTAACATCCTTTACTGACGCTGTGGTAGCATTTAATTTATAAAAAGCCTTATTTGTCTTTTTAGCTATTATATTGGCTACTGTTGTTTTACCTGTACCAGGTGGTCCGTAAAATATCATGTTTGGCACCAAACTGCTTTTTAAAATTCTATCTAATATCTTTCCTTCACCAATTATGTGCTTCTGACCAAAAACCTCATTAAAATTTTCTGGCCTTATTCTATCTGCTAGTGGTTTCAATGCCCTCTCTCCTTTATATATTTATAATCTCTTTAAGTTTTCTAACGTTTCCCCTGCTTACAGGAATTTCTGATTTTCTATAATCACTCATAATAAGCTTATAGGTACCATTAAACCAAGAGTAAATTTCAAATATTTTGTTTAAATTCACAAGATAACTTCTGTGAGCTCTAAAAAATCCTGTTTTCTTTTCCATATCATTTAATGTACTGCTTGTAACATATATAATATCATTTAGTTTAACATATGTTTTCTCTGATTTAATATAGAAAAAATATATATCATTTACATCCACAAGTACAATTTTTCCTTTATTTTCACATGGTATCTTATTAATAATATATTTTCTTTCCATGTTATTAAATTCACATATTAACTCAAATAACTTCTCCTTCATGGATTTGTTAACATTAATATATTCCTTAAGCCTTTCTACAGCCTTTTCAATTCTAGCTATACTAAAAGGTTTTAATATGTAATCAAGTGCCTTAATCTCAAAAGCAGCTACAGCATATTTATCATAAGCAGTTACAAAAATAACCGCAATAGTACTGTCCACATCTTTTATTTCCTCAGCTAGTTTTATTCCATTAAAGTTTGGAACATTTATATCTAAAAATACAGCCTGCGGTCTTAACTTCTTAACAAGATCTATTCCTTCATCAGTATTTTGTACCATACCTACTATTTCAATATCATCATATCTTCTTAATATAAAATATAACTCTTTCTCATTAGAAATTTCATCTTCTATTAAAATGCACTTTATTTTCATTCATCATGCCTCGCTCCCAAAATTGGTATCTTAAAACTAGTTTTCTGTATTATCAAAGCTTTCTATTTAAGCTCTTTATCTTACGTTTATATTTAAGTTTAAGCCGTACCCCTTATAAAACTACAAGTGCTAATTTCATTGTTTTGAATTCGAAAGTTTTCTCATATATTATTAATGTAGGCATTCCTTCGTATATATTTTTAGTATATCATGTTTCTTTGAATTTTTTACTTTATAAGTCCTTATGTACTTTAATTTATGTACATATTTATATTATTGCAATATTTTATGCCATTCAAGTGCTATTTTTTGCATTTTACAAAGAATTTTTGTATATTTAGGTTTATTGTGTTTTTTTTCCAAAATATAAGTTGTACTATAGCAATATAAACTAGTGAAGGGGGATTTTTTATGAATTCTATAGTTCTCGTAATTATAGCAGCTTTAGTACTTATTATAGGTTATAGGGTTTATGGTTATTTTATAGCTGCTAAGGTTTTAGTCTTAGATGAAACAAGAACGGTTCCATCTGAAACTCATAATGATGGACGTGATTATGTACCTACAAATAAATGGGTACTTTTAGGTCACCATTTTGCAGCAATTGCAGGTGCTGGTCCTCTTATAGGTCCTGTACTAGCAGCACAGTTTGGTTATCTTCCTGGAACACTTTGGATACTCCTTGGTGGTGTTCTTGCAGGCGGCGTTCACGACATGATTCTTTTATTCTCCTCTGTAAGACATGACGGACAATCCATAGCTGAAATAGCAAAGGATGTTCTTGGAGAAAAAATGGGATTTATAACTTCTATCTCAGTAATATTTATACTTATAATAACTATGGCTGGACTTGGGCTCCCCATTGTTAATTCACTTTTCAACAGTCCTTGGGGAACGTTTACAGTCGGCTTTACAATTCCCGTTGCCTTCTTAGTAGGAATATATTTAAAATTCCTTCGCCCAGGTAAGATTTTAGAGGCAACAATAATTGGAATGGCATTGATATTGCTGGGAGTTTATTTGGGACCATCAATTCAACACACATTTTTAGGGAATTTACTTACTTTTAACTCAAAGCAGCTTTCACTTATATTAGCTTTATACGGATTTTTAGCCGCTGTACTTCCTGTATGGCTTCTCCTTTTACCAAGGGATTATTTAAGCACATATATGAAACTCGGAGTTATAGGAGCCCTTGTTGTTGGAATAATCTTTGTAAGACCAACTATTCAAATGCCTGCTGTAACAAAATTCGTATCAGGAGGAGGCCCTATTATTCCTGGAAAGGTATTTCCTTTCTTATTTATAACAATAGCCTGTGGTGCACTTTCAGGCTTTCATGCTCTTATAAGCACAGGTACAACTCCTAAACTTATTAAAAATGAAAGAGACATTCTTCCAATAGGCTACGGATCAATGGTTATAGAGTCTTTCATAGCTCTTATGGCTCTTATTGCTGCAACTGTTCTTCCAACTTCAGACTACTTCGCAATAAATTCAGCACCAGCACTATTTGCAAAGCTTCACATGATTCCAAAGGAACTTCCTATGCTTTCTCATTTAGTTGGAGAAAAACTTGCTGGAAGAACTGGCGGTTCAGTATCTTTAGCCGTTGGAATGTCCTACGTATTTTATAAAATTCCTTATTTAAAATCGCTTATGTCTTATTGGTATCACTTTTGCATAATGTTTGAAGCCTTATTCATACTTACAACCATAGATTCTGGTACAAGAATAGGAAGATACCTGATTCAAGATTTATTAGGAAAGCTGTATAAACCTTTTTCTAATAAAAATTCCTGGTTTAATGTAATACTATTCAGTGGCATTATGTCCTTTGCATGGGGTTATCTACTTTACACAGGGAACATATCCACCATATGGCCTCTGTTTGGTACTGCAAACCAAATGCTTGCAACTATAGCCTTTGCTGTAGGTACCTCAGTACTTTTAAAAATGGGAAAGAAAAAGTATATTCCAATAACCATAATTCCAATGGCCTTTGTAGGTGTGAACACTGTTTTAGCTGCAATTGAAAACATAATAACCTACATTCCTCAGCATAAAATTCTTTTAACAGTAATGTCCTTTATATTAATAATAATGATAGTAATAATATTAACTGAAAGTATAAGAATATGGCTTAGAGATTATAGTTCTAGATCCAATACTAAAAATTTAAAGGCCTAAAATAAAGAGGTTTAGAAAAATATACTTTTATACTTTTCTAAACCTTTTATATTTACCTAAACATCATTCTAAGCTCTTCAAATATATTATCAGGTACGTTCTCATCTTTATCACTCATAACAAACTGTGCAGATACTCCATAGAGAGTTCCAAGAAGCATTTTTGAGAGAACTTTTGGAGAATAGTTTTTAAATCTTTCCTTAGCTATAAGATCATTCATAACATTATTTTGTACAATTTCCGATGCCTTATCATAAAAGCTGTTTAAAAGATTTTTTATAGGCTTTGAGAAAATAGACATGCTTGTCAAATCAAAAAGAATCTTAAACCTATTAGGGTTATTTTTTAAAGTTTCTTGAAAATATTTTATAAGTGAGGATATTTTCTCTTCTTCACATTTACCTCTCTTTAAAATATTATCAATTTCATAAAGATATTTTTCTGTGATTCTTTTAGTTATTTCTTTAAATATACCCTCTTTATTTCTATAATAGTAACTTAGCTGACTTAAAACAACCCCTGCTTCATCTGCAATATCTCTCATAGACACATTAGCATATCCCTTCATAGATATACAGTTAAGAGCTGCATCTAATATTCTTTTAGCTTGATTTTTACCTTTACTCTTGCACTCATTCATAATTCTCATCTTCTTTAAAGCTAAACTTTAAGAAAACTTTCTCACCTCTCTACATATTTTCTCTCTACTTCCAAGCTTTAAAATCTCCAAAATTGCACAGTATTTGTCTGCAAATATAACAACAAGACTCTCTTTATATTTAGGTAATTTTAAAGTTAATGGCCACATATGCTTAACTATAATGTCCTGCTCCTTAGAATTAAGCTCAAAAAAATTATTTGCATTCCTAAGTGCTGTGTAAGGGTGCGTAAAACCGTGAAGCCCATCCTTAGACTTTGTCTTATGCCAATCATATAAAAAGAAGTCGTGCAGTAGTGCCCCTCTTGCAGCAGAACAATAATCTAGCCCAAACCTTTTACATATGGAATAACTTATATATGAAACATAAATGCAGTGATCAAGACAAGTGACATTGCTATGTTGAATAAATTTATCCATTGAAAGCACAATATCCTCTTTAAGAAGATCAAAAATACATTCTTTAAATTCTTCAAAAGAGCTCTTGTATTTTGCTTTTGATTTCAAGTTTAATTTTATAGAACCTATCATTTACAATTCTCCTTATATCACGATTTAAAATAATTAAGCGCGGAAATGCAATAATTAGCCTTTTATATTTTAGTATTCTTTCACGATATTTGTTAATTGAAAAATTAGAATACTCCATAATTGCCTGTCTTAAATTAAGGGCATCTATTACGGATTTTATAGTATCAATCATGAAATATACTAGTAGAAAAATTGAAACCTTCTCTTTTGTAGTTGCTGATATATTAAAAACCATTTTAGAAATCAAAGGATGTATAGTTTGCACTAACAAAAAGGCCAGCATCCCCCATAAAAGAGAATACTTAAGACAAATATATCCATGAATGTTTGCTGCATCATTGCTGTAATCCCACCACTTGCAGTTAAAAATAGCCTCTAAAATAAACCCTGTTACATACTCCAAAAATGTAACTAAAAAAATAGAAAATATAACACTTGAAATTAAAGAAATTATAGGATTTTTAAAAGATAGACCTACCATTCTAGAACATTGAACAGTTAAAATAGCCCCGAAACCGTATATAGGGCAAAAAAATCCTGTTAAAAATCCTCTGTTTACTATTTTTTTATCATTAACACTTGCAAAGATAGTTTCAAGTACCCATCCTATAAAAGAATAAATTCCAAAAAATATTATATATTCAGAATAAGTCCACATACTGATACCTCCCAAAATTATACATCGAAAACAATTCGGACGTATGACCTAATATAATGTTATCATATAATTCTAAGATATACCATTTTAAAATAGCAAGAGAGCTACTTTTTCATAAAAAGTTTACAATAAAACTCCTCTCTTCTATCTTCTTTAAACCTGAATTCTTCTCTGCATTTTTTAACTTCATTTATGTTAATGTCACATATCAAAAGCTCCTCTTTTTCACTTTTAAAAGCAGTTATTTCTCCATATGGATTTACAACCATTGAATCACCTGAATAGTATAAACCGTCACCTTCTCCTACTCTGTTAACAGCTGCAATGTAGCTCTGAGTCTCAATTGCTCTAGCCTTAATAAGTGCAATCCACTGCTCTCTTCTTACCTTTGGCCAATTTGCAATTATCAATATGCATTCTGATTCTTTACTAGCTTTTTGAAAAATTTCTGGAAACCTTAAATCATAGCATATAAAAGTGGAAATATTAAAATCCCCAATTTTACAATACACAATTTCATTTCCTTTATAAAAGTATTTATCCTCATTTCCATATGAAAATGGATGAAGCTTTGTATATCTTAAGATTTCCTCACCTAAAGGAGAGCATATAGAAAAGTTATTTTTTCCTTTTTTAGTACCCTCAACAAATCCAAAACCAGAGTAAATGTTAAATTCCTTAGACTTTTCTTTAAACCACTCTAAGGTTTCAAATTTATTTTCACCAATTTTGTCTACCTTCATGGAAAACCCTGTAAGTGTCATTTCCGGAAATATGATTAAATCTGCTTTCTTATCTGCTGCCTTTTTCATGAAATTTAAGCATTTTTCTTTTGTTCTTTCTTTATCTTCAAAGAAAACATCAATTTGCCCTAAAGCTATTTTCATATAAATTCACCTGCCTAATACTATTCTATATTAATAACTTTTTTATTAAAAGACTAATAGCATATTCATTATACTAAAAATAATATAATTGTAATGTTGCCATTTCAAATATTTTACTATTGACTAATTTTTTTCCAAGCTGTAATATAAAATCATAATTTTTGTACAAAGTGGTAACTATAAACAAATACTAAAATTAGGAGGACCTCAAATGTTCGTGGATAAAAAAACCTTTAAAAATGATTTTAAAAAGAAACTTATGACACTCTATGCAGAGGATATAGATACATCATCAAAGCTTCACCAATACCTTGCACTTGGAAGTCTTATAAAAGAGTATGCCTCTCAAGGATGGATGAACACAAATAATCAGTACTCAAGACAAGCAAGAAAACAAATTTACTATTTTTCAATGGAATTTTTAATAGGCCGTCTACTTGGGAGCAATATTTTAAACCTAGGCATATACGATATATGCAAGGAAGGGCTTTACGAGCTGAATATAAGCCTTGATGAACTTGAAGAGCTTGAAAACGATGCTGGTCTTGGAAACGGTGGGCTTGGAAGATTAGCTGCCTGCTTTTTAGACTCTATGGCATCTCTTGGAATTCCAGGACATGGCTGCGGTATAAGATATGGCTACGGTCTTTTTGAGCAAAAAATAGTAAATGGATATCAAGTTGAAATACCTGATAATTGGCTAAGAGACGGAAATGTATGGGAGGTTAGGCGAGAGGATAAAGCTGTCATAGTAAAATTTGGTGGAGAAGTTACCATGAATGAAAAGGACGGAAGACTTTATTTTGAGCACAAAAATTATGAACCAGTTTTGGCTGTTCCTTATGACACTCCTATAATAGGATATAAAAATAATACTGTTAACACCATGAGACTTTGGAGTGCTGAGACTATTGATAAGGATTTTGACTTAGACTCTTTTAGCAAAGGACAATATTCAAAAGCTGTAGAACATAAGTATTCTATAGAATCCATATCTCAAGTTCTTTATCCTGATGATACACGAATAGATGGTAAAATCTTAAGATTAAAGCAGCAGTATTTCTTTGTATGTGCTGGACTTAAGAGCATAGTTAGAAGCTATAAGAAAACAGGACGCCCAATGAGAGAAATATATAAATATGTGCAAGTACACATAAATGATACACACCCTTCTGTTGCAATTGCTGAATTTATGAGAATCCTTATGGATGAAGAATTATTATCTTGGGATGACGCTTGGAGTATAACCACAAGGGTTATGGCATATACAAACCATACAATATTAGCTGAAGCCCTTGAAAAATGGCCTATAGAACTATTTAAAAAACTTCTTCCTAGAATTTTTATGATTGTTTCAGAAATTAACGAAAGATTTTGCAAAGAGGTTTATGAAAAATATAATGATTTAGAAAAAGTTCATAAAATGGCAATTGTATCAGACGGATTTATAAACATGGCTTACCTTGCCATAGTTGGAAGTCACTCCGTTAATGGTGTTGCAAAACTGCATACTGAAATATTAAAGACTAGAGAACTTCATAACTTTTTTGAATTTTATCCTAAAAAATTTAACAACAAAACAAATGGAATAACCCACAGAAGATGGCTTATAAAATCAAATCCTAATTTAGCCTCTTTAATTACTAATACCATTGGTGATAAGTGGATATACTCACCAGAAAGACTCATAGATTTACTTAAATTTGCAAAGGATGAAAGCTTTAAAGAGAAGCTTCATGATATTAAGCAAAAAAACAAGCTTAAATTTACAGAAATGATACAAAGAAAATACAATATTTCAGTAGATCCAAATTCAATATTTGATGTTCAGGTTAAAAGACTCCATGCTTATAAAAGGCAGCTTTTAAATGTGTTTAATATATTAAATTTATATTACAAACTGAAAGAAAATCCTAATCTTAATATAGTTCCAAGAACTTTTTTCTTCGGAGCAAAGGCAGCTCCAGGATATTACCTAGCTAAGCGTACCATAAAACTAATAAATACAGTAGCTGATATTATAAACAATGACAGCTCAGTAAATGAAAAGCTTAAGGTTTTATTTTTAGAAAATTACTCCGTTTCCCTTGCAGAAAAGATAATACCATGTGCTGACGTAAGCGAACAGATTTCAACTACCACAAAAGAAGCCTCTGGAACTGGAAACATGAAGTTTATGATGAATGGAGCAATAACAATAGCTACCTTAGATGGTGCAAATGTTGAGATTCATGAAAAGGTTGGAGATGACAATATAGTAATATTCGGCATGAAAAAAGATGAAGTAATTGAATATGAAAAAAATAAAAACTATAGAGCTGTTGATTTTTATAACAGCGATGCTAGACTAAAAAGAATAGTCGATGGTCTAATAAATGGTTCTCTAGGTGTTCCAAAATCAGAATTTGAGGATATATATAAGTACCTACTAGCTAACAATGATGAATTCTTTGTATTAAAGGATTTTAGTGATTACGTAGAGGCTCAAGATAAAATAAATTCTCTTTATAGTGATAAAAGTAAATGGCTTGAAATGTCTGCAATTAATATTGCACATTCGGGGGACTTTTCAAGTGATAATACAATAAAAAATTACGCAAAAGAAATTTGGCACATCGGTCCAGTAAATATAAGACTAAAAAAAAATTAAAACTTTTTAGTTTCTTTACATTATAAAATATAATATTTAAGGGAAGCCATCTTGACTTCCCTTAATTAATTATGTTTTATAACACTACTCCTTTAAGTCTTTAATGTCCACATTGAAATGCTTATTTGTAGATAAAGACTTAACTTGTATTTTTCCATCCCTATCTGTGCTTATAGCCTCAAGCCAAACTGGATCATTTTTATAACTTACCTCTATAACTCCTTTAGATGCCAGTATTTCTTTCACTCTTTCTCTATCCAATTTTATCTCCTCCCTATAATAGGGTTTTAAATTACAATTTTTTTATACTTAAAATTACAATTAAATTTTAAGTATCTTTACCAAATAACTCATGGAATCTTTCAGTCCTTATTTTAAATAAATTATCTTTATTCCTATCCATATATATGCTAAACTCATGTTCATTTTTTTTACGACTAATCGTGATAGAGGATTTATTAACAATATCAGTCTTATCCATATCCGCTTTAGTTAAAAGTGCAATTTCACTTCCTAAAAAGCTTGGTAATCCGCATAAAAATGCCAATAAAGGACTGCTCATATTGTGCATACAGCTTCTTATCTCTTTTCTGTCATTTTTAGTTATATTAAATTCCCAAGTGCTGTAATTATCATGTTTTGTAGTAATTTTATTGGTACGGTATTTAATAAATAACTGAAATGGTTTACCACCAATTTCTAAATCATATATTCTTCTGTCCTTATTACCACTTATTAAAGCAAAATTAACCCTTTCATTTGGATTATTCAATATTTTTGATAGTACCGAGCCATAATAAAAATCTTCTTGCTTTAATCTTGACATTATATCCCCTACCTTAATTATAATACTCTATATTTCTATTCCTATAAAATATTATATATACCCTAAGTTATTCATAAAAATAAAATAAGGCAAAGGAATCCCTATCCTTAACCTTATTAACTACCTATGAATATATATCCAAAGAATCAATATAATCCTTTGCTTCTTTAAGTCCAACCTTTGTAAGTATTCTATACCTTTTTATTGCTTCAATTTTTTTTCCCTTCCTAACAAGCTCCCTTATTTCAGTATCTACATCAATTAAATCGTTGTTATTAGATGTGGTATCTTTATTTAAGCATATTTTTTCTTCACCATAAATTTGTTCACCAACTCCTATATGCTTTTCAAGTAGTCCCACTTTCTTTTTCAAATCTTGAATTTGTCTTTTTTGCTTTCCTATAGTACTTAGGATAGCTAATACAAAAATAATAGCAGCAACTACTGCAACAATTATATAGTCCATTTATTCTCTCCTTAACCAATTTATTTAATTATAATTATATACCATATTATAACTTAATGTACACAGTAAAAAATAAACTGCACCTTTAAATTCAAGTGCAGTTCATCTTTTTATATTATTTATATTTTTTAGCTTCTTCTTGTCCACTTAAAACCCTTAAGGTTCCTTCTGCTAGTGCTAACATTTCATCTTCTCCTGGGTATATAGTTATAGGCGCTATAAATGACACTTTTTTAGCTATGAAATCAGTCATAAGCTTATTGTAGGCTATACCTCCAGTTAATATTATACAGTCAACCTTCCCATCCAAAACTGCCGCTGCACTTCCTATATCCTTTGCAACTTGATATCCCATTGCATTATAAGTCATTTTGGCATCGTAATCACCTTCTAAGGCAGCGTTTTGTACATCCAAGGCATTGTTTGTCCCATGGTAAGCTACAAAACCTCCCTTACCTGTTATTTTCTTTAAAATTTCATCTTCAGTATACTTCCCACTAAAGCACAATCTAACTAAATCACCTGATGGCAAATTTCCACTTCTTTCTGGCGAAAAGGCTCCTTCTCCATCAAGTGCATTATTAACATCAATTATTTTACCATTTTTGTGAGCTCCTACAGAAACTCCTCCACCCATGTGGGCAACTATAATATTTAAATCTTCGTAATCCCTTTCACTTTCCTTTGCATATCTTTTAGCCACAGCTTTTTGGTTTAAAGCGTGAAATATGCTTTTTCTAGGAAGTTCAGGTATTCCAGAAAATCTAGCTATATCCTCCATTTCATCTACAACTACAGGATCCACTATATATGCTGACACTCCAAATGCTTCAGCAATACTATTTGCAATTATTCCACCTAAATTGGATGCATGTTCTCCTTGAACTCCAGCTTTTAGATCCTTAAGCATTTTTTCATTTACCTTATATGTACCTCCAACTATAGGTTTTAAAAGTCCGCCTCTTCCTACTACAGCATCTATGTTTTGAATATTAAAATTCTTATCTTTAAGTACCTTAAGTATAGTATCTTTTCTAAATTCAAATTGCTCATAAATGTTTTTATATGCTTCAAGTTCTTTAGAGGAATGCCTTAAAGTTTCGGATAAAATTTCCTTTTCATTCTCAAATACTGCAATCTTTGTTGAAGTTGAACCTGGATTAATGGTTAATAGTTTAAATTTCATAATAAAGTCCTCCATTTTTAAGTATTTATTGCTTAAATTTAGGCTAAGTTTTAAAGAATGATATTTTAAAGCTTGAGTCTGAGGGCTTAAAAGTCTTATAGAAACGTTTAATTATTGCCAAAATAAACGTTTACAGGTAAAAAATATAACTCCACTTATTATAGCCTTTAAATAATACTGAATTGTTTTATAAAACACAAAACTATATATAATTATAATATCAATTATATATACTATTCCACAGGTATATAATTCCATAAGGATAAAATACATAAAGCTCCCATAACTATTCACCTTATGGAAGCTTTTTTCGTCTAATAATTTCGGAATCTACCCGTATCTAGCCACATATTATTAAATTTATTTTCCCATTTTTCAGCTATTATATTATTTTTCACAATAACAAGAACTTCATCATTTTCTTCTGTAGCCGGATCTGTATAATTGTAGCTTCCTGCTGCAACAGATGAGTTATCTAAAATAGTAACCTTCATATGCATCATACCTGAATGTGTATTTATTTTAATGGGAATCTTCTCCCTTTTCAATGATTTAAGCTCTTTTCCCTCGTAATTTGTTGCCGCTTCATCTCTGTCTGTAATAATTCTTACAACTACTCCTCTTTTTTTAGCGCTTATAACCGCATTGACAATGTCTTGTCTTTGAAGAATATAAATTGCCATATCAACTCTTTCTCTAGCAGAATCAATAGCTTCTATTAACTTCTCATCACTATTCCTATCTCTCTGTGAAAAATAATACTCAATATTTTTTGAATCTACTAGGATTTTATTATCAGAATCGCCTCTTGTAAATACAATTATACATATAATAACAATTAACATAATTCCTAATAAATACTTAGAATTGCCTAACTTCATTAAAAGCTCCAAAGTAAAATTGATTTCTATATAATATATTACATTAACCTTTTCAGCTTTTATTTAATTTTGTGTTAAATATCAAAAAACTACTTAAGTATAACCCCTAGAAGATTAGCAAAGCACATTAACTGCTCAGGACCAACTATACATCCTTTTAAATCTTCAATATTGAGACCAATTCCATCTATACTACAGCTTGTTAAATCAATACCCTTAAGGCTTGTTTCGTGCATTTGAGCCTCAATCAATTCTGAATTTAAAAACTCAACATTTGTAAACTGGGATTTGTAGAAATCCGTACTTGTAAAAGTACATTCTTTAAAAAGTACATTCTTACACCTAAGGAGAGTACATATAGAGTATCTAGCCATACAATTATCAAAAGTCACATTATTTAAGGTTCCCTCTGATAAATTTATCCCCATTAGTTTGCAATTCTTAAATTGAGTTCTGTATATAACTGATTCTGTAAAATCAGCATTGGACAAATCGCATTTTTCAAATATAACATCTGTTAAATCAATGCCCTTAAAGCTAGTATTATTAAATGATACATTCTTAAATATACTTTGACTTATTGAAACCTTCTTTGCCTGTTTATTTTCTAAGGATACATTTTCAAAGCTTTTTAATTCTATGTAAGAATCATCCTCTACAATAATTTCCCCTTCTAGAACTTCTTCTAACTCTTCATATATATCTGGATTAACAATTTTTAATTTCTTTTTTCTTTGCATATAACTTTCCTCCACCATTTAACTATATAAATTCATTATAGCATAATAAAATCAGCACAGAGAGTTGTGCTGATTTTATTAATTATTCATAGCAAGGGATGCTGACTCATAGAGCCAACTAAAATATGGGTGTTTTAAAAATGTTACATGTGGAGCATCTGGAGCATATATTAAATATTCAAGCTTAGTTTTAAAAGTAAAATCAATAATATCTCTCCACGTTAAGAACTCCACTGTAGCTTTCTCTTTAAATATTCTTCTGCACCTAAGTGCTTCTTCTTTTTCGGCAAAAATCGGTATAGACTTAATACCCTTCGCCACTTCATAGGTAACATAACTTCGATTTTTAAAAAGGCACCATGCTCCACCTTTTATATAAAATTCTTGAAGCAAATATTCTCTAAAAAGTAGTCTTATAAGCTTTCTATTAAGAACAAGTTGAGATTTGTCTTTAAAATTCAAGCTTAAACCTTCTATATTTCTTAAAGCCAAAATTCCTTTTAGTATTTCTACAGCTGAAACTTCGTGTATATTATCCTTGTAACTGTGATTCTTGCAAAACTCTTCCGCCAATTTAATATCCGTAAATATAACAGCATATTTTTTTCCATCATCAAGCTGTATAAATCTTTGTACCTCACTAAAATCGCTGCTGGAGGTTGGCACATAATAGAACTTTGCCATTTTAGCCAAATTAGGAAATACATAATCTGCTTTTTTATCGCTCATACTACAGCGTTCTAAAAACGCTTTTATTTCCTTCTGAACCAAACTATCACCTTCACAATCTATTTTTATCTATCTTAAATAAAAAATTTTATTAGATAATAATCAAAGCTTATAATTTTAGGTAATTATATCCACCCCTACTTAAAGTATCGTATAGGTTAGTTATTTTTTTATAGTTTTTTTAAAAGTTTTTTTATTTTAATAATATTAGCCATTAAATTTCAATGCTATAATTTATTATACCACTTTTTACTCTGAATAATATAGTAATTATTTACTTCATATACCTTACTTTACATATAACAGAAAAAGAAGTGCATACTTTTATTTATATGCACTTCCTTGTGATCTTAAATTATTTAAAATACTGTACTCCACTTTCAAATATCTTTTGGTCTTGATTTCCAATTATATTCTTATAAGTCCCCTTAGAAAATCTCTCAGAATGCCCCATCTTACCAAGTATTCTTCCATCAGGACTTGTTATTCCTTCTATACAAAGTACTGATCCATTAGGATTTACTTCTGTTTCATAACTTGAATTACCGTTTAAATCTACATACCTCGTTGCTATCTGTCCATTCTTTATAAGCTCTTCTACAACCTCTTTACTTGCAGCAAATCTTCCCTCTCCATGAGAAATAGGTATACTATGAATATCTCCAATTTCTACATTAGAAAACCAAGGTGATTTATTTGAAACAATTTTAGTATATGCAATTTTAGATACATGTCTTCCTATATTGTTGTATGTTAGTGTAGGACAGTTTTCATCTATTTCTCTTATTTCTCCATAAGGCACAAGTCCTAATTTTATAAGTGCCTGGAAGCCGTTGCATATTCCAAGCATAAGGCCATCACGTGCATTTAATAGCTTCATTACTGCTTCTTTAATCTTCTCATTTCTAAATACAGTTGCTATAAACTTTCCAGAACCATCCGGTTCATCACCTGCACTGAAGCCTCCAGGAAGCATTATTATCTGAGCTTTATTTATTTCCTCTACCATTTCATTTATAGATTCTTCAATATCTGTTGCCTTCATATTTCTAAATACAAGGGTATTAACTTCAGCTCCTGCTCTTTCAAAGGCCCTTTTTGAATCATACTCACAGTTTGTTCCCGGGAATACTGGTATGAATACTCTTGGCTTTGCAATTTTATTTACAGCACTAACTCTTTTTATATTTTCATATTTAACTTCATCATATAAAGCTAGATTAATCTTCTTTGAAGCTTCCACTTTAGTAGGGAAAACTTTTTCTAAAGGCTCAGTATATGCCTCTAAAGCTTCATCAATGCTTATTGAAACATTATTTAAGATTATTTTACTATCAGCTATAGTTTTACCAATAACTTCGTATTTTACATCTTTAAATAATTCCTTAATATCTAAGCTCTCCTCAAGTTCTAAAACTATAGAACCATAATCAGGAGTAAATAGTTCTTCCTCTTTGAGCATTTCAAAACCAATTTTATTTCCAAAACACATTTTACTTAAAGCAGCTATGAGTCCGCCGTGTCTAACGCTTTGAGCACTTATTACCTTTTTATCCTTAATTAAAGCCTGTACAGTATCAAAGTTTTTCTTCAATTCATCAAATAAAGGAACTTCATTTTCATCCCTTTCACACTTAACTAAAACCACACTGCTGCCTACCTTTTTAAATTCAGGTGATATCACATTATTTATATCAACTACATTCACAGCAAAGGATACAAGTGTTGGTGGAACATTTAAGTCCATAAAAGTACCAGACATACTGTCCTTTCCACCTATAGCTGGAGTATTAAATATCTCTTGCGCCTTAAGTGCTCCAAGAAGTGCTGCAAAAGGTTTACCCCATCTTTCAGGCTCTTTATTTAATCTTTCAAAATACTCTTGAAAAGTAAGTCTAGTCTTTTTATAATCTCCGCCCATGCACACTATCTTTGTAAGGGATTCTATAACGGCATACATTGCACCATGGAAAGGACTCCATTTTCCTATCTTAGGATTATAACCGTAAGTCATTACCGTTCCTGTTGAAGTCTCTCCATTAAGAACTGGAAGCTTTGCTGCCATACCCTCAGCTGGAGTTATTTGATTCTTTCCTCCAAAAGGCATTAAAACAGTACCTGCACCTATAGTGCTGTCAAATCTTTCTGAAAGTCCCTTCTGACTGCATACATTTAAATCCCTTAAGGTTTCTAAAACTTCCTCTTTAACGTCCTTATTTTTATTTTCAGTCTTGAAGTAGTTATCTTCCTTTTTTGGTGCCTTTACAAAAACATCAACATTTTGTCTAACACCATTTGTATCTAAAAATGCCCTTGAAATATTTACTATAGCATTTCCTTTCCAGAATAATTTAAGTCTTTTTGTATCTGTTACCTTTGCCACTATTACAGCTTCTAAATTTTCCTTATCTGCATATTCTATAAACTTTTCAGCATCTTTTTTCTCAACAACAACTGCCATTCTCTCTTGAGATTCGGAAATTGCAAGCTCAGTTCCATCTAGTCCCTCATACTTTTTAGGGACTAAATCTAAGTTAATGTCAAGTCCATCTGTAAGTTCACCTATAGCAACAGAAACTCCACCAGCTCCAAAATCATTACATCTTTTTATTAATGTACTTACCTTATTATTTCTAAAAAGTCTTTGAAGTTTTCTTTCTGTAGGTGCGTTACCCTTTTGAACTTCTGCACCACAGTTTTGAAGTGAATTTACATCATGTTCTTTTGAGGAACCTGTTGCTCCACCACAGCCGTCTCTTCCTGTTCTTCCACCTAAAAGAATAACAACATCAGATGGTTTTGGCTCTTCTCTAACTACGTTTTCCTTAGGTGCTGCTCCAACCACAGCTCCAACTTCCATTCTCTTTGCTATAAAGCCCTCATCATAGCACTCGGAAACTTGTCCTGTTGCAAGTCCTATTTGGTTTCCATAGGAACTATAGCCGTTTGCTGCTCCAAGTGTTATCTTCTTTTGAGGAAGTCTTCCTTTAGTTGTATCTTCTATTCTAACTCTTGGATCTCCACTACCTGTAACTCTCATTGCTTGATATACATAGGCTCTTCCTGAAAGTGGATCTCTTATAGCTCCTCCAAGACAGGTTGCAGCTCCTCCAAAAGGCTCAATTTCAGTAGGATGATTATGAGTTTCATTTTTAAACATTACAAGCCATTTTTCATCTTTTCCGTTTACATCTGCATCAACTACTATACTACAGGCATTTATTTCATCTGACTCATCTAAATCATTTAAAAAGCCCTTTTTCTTTAATTCCTTCATTCCAATAACTGCAATGTCCATAAGACATACTTCTTTTTCTTTATTTCCATAAACATATTTTCTTGCATCCACATAATTTTTGTAGGCAGACTTTAAAACTTCTGTATATTTTCCATCTTCAAACTGAATATTCTGAAGCCTTGTTTGGAAAGTTGTATGCCTACAGTGATCCGACCAATAAGTATCTATAACCTTTATTTCTGTTATTGTAGGATTTCTCTTTTCTTCATTCTTAAAGTATTCCCTACAAAATTTTAAATCTTCCATACTCATTGCAAGTCCATTACTATCTAAGAATACCTTAAGCTCATCCTCTGACATGCTTATAAAATTCTCTATGGTTTCAACTTCATACGGAAGATCATATATTACTTCTAATGTTTCCGGTTTATCAAGAGATGCCTCTCTAGAATCAACTGGATTGATAACATATTTTTTAATTTTTTCTAAATCACTAACGCTTATATTTCCCTTTAAAATGATTACTTTTGCTGATGCTATTAAAACATCTTCATTTCCTGTAAGTATTTTAATGCACTGACATGCAGAATCCGCTCTTTGATCGTACTGCCCCGGCAAATATTCTACAGCAAAAACTTTATCTTCACTTGAAACTTCAAATTTTTCATCATATACATCATCAACAGTTTTTTCAGAAAATATAATAGCTTTAGCATCCTCATACTCACTGTCATTTATGCCAGAAACATCGTATCTATTTAATATTGATAAATCCTTTAAAGTTTTTATTCCGAGGTTTTCTACTAAATCCTTCAAAAGTTCTTTTGCTGCAACATCAAAACCTGCTTTTTTCTTTACGAATATACGCCTTACTTTTGTATTCATAATCATTCTCCTTAAACATTTTTACGAACATTACAAACAATATTCATAATTTCATTCGTCATTTACAAAATTATTATAATACATTTTTCAAAAAAGTTAAAGCATTAATTGTAATGTTTGTAATATAAAATCAAGTTAATTGTTCGTAATGTAACAAACTAAAAAGAGAGAATGCAAAATTTATTCTAAAACTTCACATTCTCGTTTTTCTATTCTCCGAATATATCCACTACGTTATCAAATAATTCTTTGTTCTCTTTTATCTTTTCTTCACTTCCAAAAACACATATACAATTTTCTTCGTTAAGCTTTTTCAAAATGTCATAGGAGTCCTTTATATCCTCCACTGAACAATCTAATATTTCAAGACGCTCTTTTCTCATATATTCGTCATCTATTCCCGTTAAATACTGTGCTGTCACCTTTTCACACTTTGAATAATTACTTAAAG
This sequence comes from Clostridium acetobutylicum ATCC 824, assembly GCF_000008765.1. Lineage (NCBI taxonomy): Bacteria > Bacillati > Bacillota > Clostridia > Eubacteriales > Clostridiaceae > Clostridium > Clostridium acetobutylicum. The sequence goes on along the minus strand of NC_003030.1, from coordinate 1,797,033 downwards.
GCATATCAATACCACTTATGGTACCTAAAATGTATTTATCCATTTCTCTACTATTAACATTAAAATCTTTTACAAAGGATACCATTTCCTCATAAGCCTTTAATGTCTCAAGTAAATTAGGATCTCTATATGAAGCAAATGCTAAATGTCCATTCCTCGATAATGACATAGAAGCTCCATATGCCCCTCCTTTTACTCTTACACTATTCCAAAGGTAATCATAATTTGCTATGGTTCTAAGCACAATAAGCGCTCCATTATGCTTGAAATTGAACTTTCTAAAATTAAAACCCTTAGCTACATACTGAACCTTTGTAGACATCATAAATGCTTCATTTAACTTTTTAAGCTCAAATTTATAATCATTCAATTTAAAATTGTTATTCTTTAATTTTAAGGTAAAATCATTAAACAGCTTACTAAAAGTTTCATAATCCTCTTCTTCTGCACAATATGCTGCAATTAAATTATCCCTTTTGAATATATAATCCGATGCAGCCTTTAGATTTGCTGCTACTTCCTCTTTTTTCTCTTCAAAATTACTGCTTATATCTACTATAAATTTATAAAAATCAATTCCTGTTATAGTATCTAAGTATTTATACGCACTAGATACATAAGACCCAACTCTTACAGATGCCATTCTGCTTCCTGAACCTCTTATTGCCATCTCCATCCTAGATTTTATTTCGTCTATTATTTCCTTAAGCCTCTTGTAATCATCATAAATGCTGTGATTTATTATTTCCTCCATTATTTCAAACATCTTTGGAAGCTTTTCTCTTAAGCTCTTAGCCCTTACAGCAAATTTAGGTGCATAATCCTCGTAATTTTGAGGCCTACTGTATACATCTAAGCCAAAATCCATGCCGCCCAGGTTTTCCATAGCTTCATTAGACAACTCTTTAAAGTTATATTTTTCTGTATTAACCTTTCCTATAACAGAGGATAATAAAGAAGCATAAGGAATCATATTCTGAGGTACTGATTTTCCTTCAAAGTATATACTTACATACTGAATACCTCTAGTGTTTAGTGGACACCATATAATTTTTGCATTGTTTTCATCTATTATTTTATGCTCAATTGTCTCTATATCCCTTTTTACATCACCTATAGCTATAAGAGGGATTGATTCAAGGTTCTCTTCACTATCAGGAGTATCCTGCCTTAATTCTAAGCTTCTATTACTAGCTATGAGTTTCTTAAGATCATCCTTAGAAAGACCATTCTTAAATTTTCTAAGCTTTTCTCTTAACTTTTCTTCTCTTTCCTCTTCAAGATTTTTCTTAGGTTTTACAGTTATAAATACTCCATAGTTATTATTTAAAATATACTTTTCTATTAAATTTTCAAAATAATTCGACTCTGCATACTTTCTAATATTTTTTATTACATCATTAAATCTTAAATTTATAAAGGGATCTCCTCCATAAAGCATGCTTTCCAATATCTTTTCATTGTAAACAAGCCCCGCAGGATAAGAATCAAAATCACTTTCTCTAAGAGCAAACTCTTTTGCATTTATTATGCCATTTATAAGCTTCTTATCTATTCCATTTTTAACAAGCTCTTTAAGTGTATTTTTAACTACTTCTTTAAATTTATCTTTATCCTCTAAATTAGAATCCTTTAGAATTATTGAAAAGGTATTTTTTAATATTGAACTATCAAAAACTCCAAAAACATCTTTTCCTATATTTTCTTCTACAATAGCTCTCCTAAGTGGTGATGATGAAGCCTCAAGTAAAATACTCTCCAAAAGCTCTAAGCCCATTGAAAGTTCAGTATCTAAAGCGTCTCCTGTTACAAAACTCATGCCAAAATAAGTTTTGTCATTTTCGCTTTCTCCCTCTGAAATAGAATATTCTAATTCCTTCTCATGAACTTTACTAAAGGCTCCATTTACCTTTATATCTGCATCTATATTTTTTTTATTGAAATCCTTTAAATAATTGTCATTAATAAACTCTAAAACTTCTTCTATATCAATGTCTCCATATACATATATTATGCTGTTAGATGGATGATAGTATTTTTCATGGAAGCTTAGTGCCTCTTCATAAGATAAATCCACTATATTTTCTACTTTTCCACCAGAATCTACTCCATAAACACTCCCTTTAAAAAGCTCCTCGTCCATGCTTCTTGATAGCAAGGAAATTGGCGATGAGTAGGCTCCTTTCATTTCATTGTAAACAACACCATTGTACTCTATTTCATCTTCTTCATCCTTTATATCATAATGCCATCCTTCCTGCATTATAATTTCAGGAGTATTATATATATCAGGATAAAAAACAGCATCCAAGTATACATCCATAAGATTCATAAAGTCTTTTTTATTTCTACTTGCAACAGGATACATTGTTTTGTCAGCATAAGTTGCAGCATTTAAATATGTGTTAAGTGAACCTTTTAGTATTTCTATAAAAGGCTCCTTTACCTTAAACTTTCTAGAACCACATAAAACAGAATGCTCTAATATATGCGCTACTCCCGTACTATCGTGGGGAAGAGTCTTAAAGGTTATAGAAAAAACTTTGTTGTCATCCTTATTTTTTAAATTTACAAGAACAGCTCCACTTTTTATATGTTTAAATACCCTACCTTTACTATTTATCTCATCTATTACAGTCTCACTTTCAAATTTAAACCCGCTATAAATGTTGCCAATTTCAAATTTCATTCACTTTCCTCCTGCATCTATTTTTGTGTACTTATCATTATAATATTTACATTTTCCCCAATCAAGCTACTTAATATTATATTTCTTACTTCTTATAAATAAACTAACTATTTGCTTTAAATATTGTCCTTGCACAGAAATTGTGAACTTTGATTTTTCGTGTTTCCTCCTTTTAAAGGAATACGGAAGCTCTACAACCCTTTTATAATCTCCCATTACAAGTATCTCTATTAGTATTTTCCATCCTATAGCTCTTAAATCTCTATTTTTTATAACCTTTCTTTTAAGCATAAAAAATCCAGCTGTTGGATCTGATATTTTTCTTAGTGGCTTTAAAAAAATTTTTCCTATTAATCTTGCTATAAATGAGGCAAATTTTCTAAATATATTAAGTCCTTCCTCCTTACCTCCAAGCACAAACCTGCTGCAAATAACGATATCTGTATCCTTCTTCATTTGAAAAAGCATACTTTCAAGCATTTCAGGTGGATGCTGCAAATCTCCATCCATAACAGAAAGCACGTCTCCTCTAGCAAGTTTAAAACCATCAATTACAGCAGAGGAAAGCCCTTTTTTACCTTTTCTATGCTTAAGCCTTATATTATTATACTTTAAAGCTAGACTTTCTATAATTTTGGGTGTTTCATCCGTACTATCATCAACAAAAACAATCTCATATTCATTATTTTTCAAAGCACTCTTTATCCTTGACGTAAGCTCTAATATATTACCTTTCTCATTATATACAGGGATAATTATTGACAGCATAATTCCCTCCACTTATCCTAATTTATATTAAAAAATACCTATACTTTTGAAATTTTAATTACATTTAGTGTATCATTATTTAAAATCATTTGCTTTACTATCTTTTCCAATTAATACCTTTACATTATTAATTATCTTACCTTTGTATAAATTCTATTACTATTTATACTATCAGTAGAATTGTTATTTTATGATAACTTTAAACTACATCTCCTTTTATATAAAAATTATTCATCCTAGTTGTTTATATTAATCAAGTTTGTTAAAATGTGAAGGAAGAAAGGAGTGTTTGATTTGCCTTCTGATTTTAGAATAGAAAAAGACTTACTTGGAGAAAAAAACTTACCTAAAGAGTCCTACTACGGAATAAACTCTCTAAGAGCCTTTGAAAACTTTAATATAAGCAATAAAAAAGTAAATTTAAATTTAATATATGCAGTGGTAATTGTAAAAAAAGCGGCTGCTTTAGCTCATAAAAAACTCAAGGAACTTAAAGATGAAAAAGCAGATGCTATAATAAGCGCTTGTGATGACATATTAAGTGGAAAATTTGACGATGAGTTCATTACAAATTCTCTTCAAGGCGGTGCTGGAACCTCAACCAACATGAATGTAAATGAAGTCATTGCAAACAGAGCTATTGAATTACTTAATGGCTCAAAGGGTGACTACTCTATAATCCACCCAATTGAAGATGTTAATATGTCTCAGTCAACCAATGATGTATACCCAACTGCTCTTAGAATTGCAGCTATAAAACTTCTAAGGCCTTTATCTGATGCTTTAAGTAAACTTCAAGAATCCTTTCAAATAAAAGAAAATGATTTTTCAGATATACTTATGCTTGGAAGGACAGAACTTATGGATGCCTTACCTATGATGGTAGGTCAGGGCTTTGGAGCTTATGCAAAAGCCTTTGCTAGGGATAGATGGCGAATATATAAGGTTGAAGAGAGACTTCGTGAGATAAATATTGGAGGAAATGCCATAGGAACTGGAATAAATGCTTCCTATGATTATATTTTCACTGTTACTGACATACTTCAAGATTTAACAGGACTCGGGCTTGCAAGAAGTGATTACCCAATGGATGTAACACAAAACATGGATGTATTTGTAGAGGTGTCAGGTCTTTTAAAATCCTGCGCTGTTAATCTTATAAAAATTTCAAATGACATAAGACTTTTAAATAGCGGCCCTGTAGGTGGTATAGGAGAATTTATTGTTGAAGAGGTTCAAGCTGGTTCATCAATTATGCCAGGAAAAGTAAACCCTGTTATATGTGAAATGACAGCTCAAACTTCTATGAAGGTTATGGCAAACGATACTGCTATCTCCCTCGCCTCATCTTTTGGACAGCTTCAATTAAATGCTTTTTCTCCTCTAATTGCTGAAAGCCTTTTAGAATCTCTTGAAATACTTACTAATGCAGTTAATGTGTTCAGGGAAAAATGCATAGATTCAATAAAAATTAATGAAGAAAAATGTCTTGAGAATTTAGAAGCTTCTACAGCACTCGTTACAGCCTTAGTTCATTATATAGGTTATGATAAAGCATCTATTATAGCAAAAAAAGCTCTAAAAGAAAAAAAATCCATACGGGAATTACTCCTTTTAGAAAAAATTTTAACAAAAGAAGAAATAGATAAAATACTTAATCCTTATGAGATTACAAAACCTGGCATACCAGGACTATAGACGAGGTGATTTTAATGAATGAACTTAACTCAACACCCAAAGGTGAAAGACTTCACATTGCACTTTTTGGAAAAACTAATGTTGGAAAATCCAGTGTAATAAATGCTCTTACTTCTCAAGAAATAGCTCTTGTTTCAAATGTAAAAGGTACAACAACTGATCCTGTTTACAAAGCAATGGAACTGCTCCCTCTTGGACCAGTTATGCTTATAGATACTGCTGGTCTTGATGACATAAGTGATTTAGGTGAGCTTAGACGTGGAAAAACTCTCGAGGTTTTATCAAAAACTGATGTAGCAATTTTAGTTTTTGATGTTGAAAGTGGAATAACAGAATATGATAAAAATATTTACTCATTACTGCTTGAAAAGAAAATTCCACTAATAGGAGTTTTAAATAAAATAGATAAAAAGGACTATAAGCTAGAGGATTATACTTCTCAATTTAAAATACCTATAGTACCAATTTCAGCTCTCAATAATAAAGGCATAAATAATTTAAAAGATGAATTAATACGCTTAGCACCAGAAAATGATGATAAATTTAAGATTGTTGGTGATTTACTTTCTCCTGGTGACATAGCAGTTTTAGTTACTCCAATAGACAAAGCTGCTCCAAAGGGAAGATTAATACTTCCTCAGCAGCAAACTATAAGAGATATACTTGAAAGTGACGCTATTGCTATGGTGACAAAGGAATTTGAACTTAGAGAAACCTTAGACAGCCTTAGAAAAAAACCTAAAATAGTAATAACAGATTCTCAAGTATTTTTAAAGGTAGCAGCAGACACACCTAAGGACATATTGATGACCTCATTTTCTATACTTATGGCAAGACATAAAGGAGATTTAATAGAACTTGCTCGTGGTGCAAGGGCAATTGAAGATTTAAAAGATGGTGATAAAATTTTAATAGCAGAAGCCTGCACCCACCACCGTCAATCTGATGATATAGGTAAAGTAAAAATACCAAGATGGCTTAGACAAAAAACTGGTAAAAAACTAGAATTTGATTTTTCAAGTGGCTTTTCATTTCCTCCAAATATAGAGGATTATGCACTTATAGTTCATTGTGCTGGCTGCATGCTAAACAGACGTTCAATGCTTCACAGAATAGAAAGTTCAGTAAAAAAACAAATTCCTATAGTAAATTACGGAGTTCTTATTGCCTACGTTCAAGGAATTCTTCCAAGGGCATTAAAGCCTTTTCCATATGCTGATAGAATATTTAATCAATCGAGTAGGAACTAAACACTTATTTTATTTGTTTACAGTCTGATATTATCTTCGATTTTTAATGATGTATTTGGAGTATATATTAACTGCTAAAAAATAATGCACTAGCTTGATTAAATTGAGCTGGTGCAATTTCATCTTCTCACTGCATGATTTAGATTATGCAGTGAATACTATTATACTTTCAACAATACCTTATGAGCTAAGTTTTATTATTCAATTTTACCTACCATTTGTGTAATTAATTCTATATGCTCTTTTATTTTTACTTTTTTTAAATTTTCAACTTTTTCACTGCCACCTAAACCTAATAAAGGCACATATCCAAAGCACTCATTATATTTTAATTCTCCCAATTTAGAAACCGCTTTATTATACTTATCTAATTCTAAATATTTTTCTGTAACATATTCATCTTTTAAACAATTAAAAAAATGTTTAAATCCTTTTAATATAATATCAAATGTCCCATTCTTATATTTTATGATACTTACATATTCATTCTTTTCCCATGTAATTATATCTCCAAAACCAGTTACCATTATCGGAATAGCCACATTTGCTCTAAAATATGACATATCTACAACCTCTTGATACTCCTCTGGATTAATTATCTTTAAATTGCCATTTAATATAGAACCAAATCCATATTTCTCCCAGACATATATTAATTATATTGGTATAATTTCTTTATATTTATCAATTACTTTGACATCAACTTTATTATTATATTCTTTAAATAGCTCATCATTCATTGCTTTTCCTCCTAATATATTAATCTTACATTCAAGTAAGTACTTTTCCTTTCAGCATCAGTCATATTTTTAGCCATTGCTTGAATCTGCCCATCAACAGCATCTATCCTATATTTCCACTGTAAGCCAATACATGAACTGATTCCCTTATTACCCATTCCAGCAATAATATTTAATGGATTTCCTCCTGCAATTTGGTTCGGATTATGAAGTGCTGCTTGAGACTCCATCCATTTATTAGCCTGTGTTTCAACTTCTTGATATGACATACCTGAATCAAGTAATTCATCTATTTTATTTGCAAGCGCTTCTTTTCTTGCGGCCTATTGTGCCATATTTCCTTCTATCACTCTACCTCCATCAATGTATCTTTATCTATTCTTGATAACGATTTTTCAGCATCAGCCGCAACCTCACCAAAACCACTTTGTCCAATTTTAACCTTTCGAGAAACACTTTTAGCTTCTTTTAACCCTTCTTTTGCTGCTTTATAGGTAACTTCTACACCAGCTCCCGCTGCACCAAATCCACCCAAAACGATGTTTGCATACTTACCGCTTTCTTCTACGTAAGTTTTTCCAAAAGCTTTTGCGAATGCAGCTGAAGCAGTCCCAATGTCACTTAATGTGCCTTTTACTTTAGTCAATACACTCTTAACATTTTTTGCACTTGAAACAACAACGGATTTTGTTAAATCACCTATAGCACCCTTACCTTCACTAAATACTGTACGCAAATCTGCAACTTTACTACCAAGGTTATCAACGGTTCTCCATGGTAAAGTAGCTATACTCTTCGCATTTTCTACACTTGAAACAGCAATGGATTTCGAGAATGTACCTACTTTACCAAGTAAACTTTCCGCCTTGCTTGCCTTACCAGCCGCAGCACCTATATCTCCTGGAGCAACAAGTACACTAAGGGCAACTCCAGTTGTTTGTCTTATAACATATGTTATTTTAGCTTTTATAAATATTTCACTGTATGAAAAAAGATTAACGCTCCGATTATGAAACATTAACCTTTTTAACTTCTTTCACTGCATTATTAAATTTGATTATATCATTATTTTATGCAATTAATCTATTCTGTATTATGAATTGATATTAATAAGTTATTTTACATTACAACATCCTGATAACCTACTTCTATTACTTTTTCATCAACAAGACAAACTCCTATACCATTTTCATTATCCCATGTACAATCAAAAGTTACCCCACACTCTCTCCCATCATAAGCTCCTGAATATGGAATAACAATTCCAACTAAGGTTATATTTTTAAGTAAGTTTTCTATATTTTCAATCAAAGGATATTTTTCATAATTTTCAATATCATAACCTAACTCATGTCTTTTTGACTTATAATAATTTAAAATTGCTTCTAAAATTTCCTCTTGTAAATTGCTCCACTTTTTCATTAATAAAGTATATGCAATATACTGCTCTTCTTCAAATACACCATCCTCATCCCCGTTAACCATAAGAGATATTTCTGTTTCTTTACCTAAAAAATCAATAATTACATCCTTAGTCCAAATATAATCATATTCTAATTCCCCAAAAATCGAATCATTTATTCTCACTTTTAAAATCTCCTTTTTTATTTATTAGCAAATCCCTCTGGTTCAAATGCCCCAGCATTTATTTCTCCTACACCGCCAACATGTCCAAATGCATTATTAATTTTTGATGGTACAAGTTGTATTGTTTTACAGTCATTCAATTCATGCCATGTATATTTATTTTTCTTTCTAAAATTTCTTATATCCTTTACACTAATTTCACCTGACTCCATTCCAAATTTCCGTGCTAATTCTGGTGAATTATTAAGTTGCTCTGCTAACTTTTTATCTGCCTGAACAAAATTTATCTCTCTTGCTTTTGTTCCCATTTTTAATTTTCCACCAACCATATGCTCAATTTCTATATTAGCTTTTGAAACTGGAGTAAAATCAGGAACTCCATTTCTATATTCAATACCATCAATACCAGCTCCATCTAATATTTTGCTTAATTCAGGATCTGGTGGTGGCTTAAGAGTACATAGTGATTCGCCCCTAGGTCCTTCAAAAACAACTTTTAAATTTTCTTCTCCAGGTGTTTGATGAATTCTCGATTCGTATGAACTAGCAAATTCAGTTTGCTTAAAAGCAGGTGGAATATCTGTTCCAGCCTTAACCTCTCGGAGAGCATTTTTAGCTCCTTTCACTCCTGAACTAATTGCTTTAAAAGAAGTTTTTGCACTAGCAGCCGTTGCACCAGATGCAGAAAAAACAGTGTTTGCATACTTACCGCTTTCTTCCACGTAAGTTTTTCCAAAAGCTTTTGCGAATGCAGCTGAAGCAGCCTCAAAGTCACTTACTGTTCCTTTTACTTTAGTGAGTATATTCTTAGCACTTTTTGCACTTGAAACAACAACGGATTTTGTTAAATCACCTATAGCACCCTTACCTTCACTAAGTACTGTACGCAAATATGCAACTTTACTACCAAGGTTATCAACGGTTCTCCATGGTAAAGTAGCAATATTCTTAGCATTTTCTACACTTAAAATAACCATGGATAAGGATGATTTTTATCCATTAACACTACAAAAAATCTTAAAACCAATACCTTTTAAGATTTTCGACTTTATATTAAAGAATTCTATATATCTTAACCATACTTCTGCTGACATAATTCTTCAAGGTCTTCTATATCTTTTACTGCTGTGCATAGTATATCTTCTATTGCTATTCCTTGCGTTCTGGCTGTCCAAAAATATATATTGGATTATTCTCCATTATGCCTCAGATTAGTAGATTAACTATTTCTTAATATAATGAATTAAGGTTATAAAAGTTTAAATTAAAAACTTAGAGATTTCAATAACTTGCTATTCGCTCTAAACGCAATTGAAACCTGTAAGACTTTTCAGCTTTTCCATTTTAATTTGTTCTTTTTCTTGACATAATAGCACCATAATTTTGATAGTGCCTTCCCACCTAATCTAACTATTCTTGCAAATGCGATTCCTGACGGAAAATCTCCCAATATCTCATGTGGATTTATTTCTTGTCACTTGAATATTTCATCCATCTTACTTGCATTTCTGTTATATAAAAATCTAATAGATATTATTTATTCAACACATACCACATTTATCTATTGTTCATCAGCACTTAATCCAACATTTTCTCTTGTTATATTCAAGATTTCATCAATGCCCCTATCTTCCATCCTTTTTCTTAAATACTTACACCCTTTTATTAATGCCATATTTCTTTCTTCTTTATAAATTGGTATCAATGTATATAGATTAATTATATTTCCCTTGGAAGTTGTGAATCTATGCAATTCCTTTTCATCTGGCTGACATATCATTATACATGATAATTTTGTATTCGGTGCAAAAGGCTGAGGAGGTTCTCCATTTGGAATAATGATATCTTTACCAATCCACCCATCATATAAATGAGGGATATGAGCTATTCTTCTAATCCATCCCAAAGGCCAATAATTATTTACATCTTTAATATTATTTTTATCTATCAACCAATCCTTAGGTAACTTTATTATTAATTCAGCAAATCTTTCCTCAAATGCCTCATCAGAATCATCCATGGGACAGTCACTCATACCAGTTGTAACAATGGTTATGAACTTATCATTTTCAGTATTTCTCATTATATTTAAGTTTACGGAAACATTGCTTGCAGGTATAACTTCAGAAAGAGTTTTATTAACATTTCCAAAGTATCTTTGCAAGTATTGTAAAATCTCATCATGTTGATTTTTTATCTGCGTTAACTCATATTTTTTTGCATCAAGTTTTCTTGCGCCATTTTTGCACAAATATTCACAAGTCTCTGTATGTCCTTCCATCTCAGCTGCAATTAATGGTGTAATCCTTGTTTTATTTATTCCTTCTCCAATATCATAGAACGCGTTTATATCTGCACCATTTTTTAGTAACAATTTTACCATTTCTAAATTTCCATTGAAAGCAGCTCCTATTAAAGGTGTAGCATGTATACCATTTCCTGTATCAATTTTAGCTCCATGAGCAATTAACCATTCAACATTTCCAATCAAATTCTTATCAACTGCTCCATGTATAGGTGTCACACATCCATCATCGTTCTTCCTTGTAATATTTACATCAATTTTATTATTGTATAAATACTCAAGAACTTCTACATTATCTTGCTCTGCGGCTACATGCAAAAGCGAATATCCACTTGAATTATAAGCATCAATCACTTTAGGATACTTATCTATCATATTAGCTAATAATTTTAAATCACCTTTTTTAATTGCATTAAAAGTGCTGCGTTTAATATCACTCCAACTTAAATTATTCATAATATCTCCTTTCTATTGAGGCGGAAATTTTCCCTTTCTTAATTTATCTACAATATCTAATATTTTATTTACAAAATCATCCTTATTACCACCTAATTTCTTTACTTCATAAAATTCTTTGGCAATTGCCTTAATATATCTATTCGAATGTCCTTCATTAGGTGCCCAGTGTATATTTTCAATACCATAATAAGGGTCAATCCCAACCGATTTTAATACTTCGCTAGAATACTTAGCATATGTTTGAATTATTTTTTTACGATTAGAAAAATTACCTTTTACAGCAACATGATGCGCATGAGGCTTACTCATTCCTGATGGCGGATTTCCTCTCTTTTTCTTTAAGTAATTTCCAAAATTAAATTTAGATAAGTCTCCTATGGTATCAGCATTATTCTCTCCACTCTTAACCGCCTTTACAAAGTTATCCTTAATATCTCCAACTTCATTTTTAAAATCATTCACTACTTCACTAAACTCTATATTAGGTCCTACACTAACTCGACCTACACCGGGCATTTCAACTTCTACTTGACGAGTTAATCCTTTTAAATCTTTTCCTGTATTTTTTAATACCTTGCCAAAACTTTTTACCGCTTCTCCTGACGCTGGTAGCAGCTTTCCATTTACAAATCCTGCTGCTTTTTTAACATCATCAATTGTTCTTCCTGGTAAATTAATTATATTCTTAGCACTTTTTGCACTTGAAACAACAACGGATTTTGTTAAATCACCTATAGCGCCCTTACCTTCACTAAGTACTGTACGCAAATCTGCAACTTTACTACCAATGTTATCAACGGTTCTCCATGGTAAAGTAGCTATATTCTTAGCATTTTCTACACTTGAAACAGCGATGGATTTCGAGAATGTACCTACTTTACCAAGTAAACTTTCCGCCTTACTTGCCTTACCAGCCGCAGCACCTATATCTCCTGGAGCGACAAGCACACTAAGGGCAACTCCAGTTGTTTGTCCTATAACAATTATATGTATTCATCAATTGATTATTTATAATTATATCAGTTATTATTTCTTTATCTGTATTTATTATATTTTATATTGGAATATATTTATTATTTATTTCAATCTTATATCTTCTTATCAGTTATATGTTCCCAATTTCATTAACTTTTAAGTAGAATTATCGAATCCAGATCTTCCTAGCTTATCAGGCTACACATATCTTCTATGTTCGTTTTACTGGCTCCTAAAGATGTCTGTTATAATTAACCAGGAAGTCCTTTATCATATGCTTATACTTGTACAACTGTTAAAAAGATTTTAATTACCTATCAATTTCTATTAAATCAGTATCTTTAGCCTTTATTTAACACTTTTAAAATTTTAATGCCACTCTTGTTCACAGTCTTTAAAATCTCTGTTTTCTGATGTGTTATCGTCGCTTTTGAATATAGTTCTTTTGAATTATGTATTTACAGCATATATTAACTGCTAAAAAAATGAACCAGCCTACTTGACTTAAGCTGATTCATTTCATCTTTTCACTGCATTATTTAGATTATGCAGTGAATAAATTTATTAAACTATTATACTTCCAACAATATTTTATGAGCTAAGTTTTATGCATTTATATTTTTATAGTTTTGTAATAAGTGCTCATCTGTAAATAGGCTAATTTTTATTATTCAATTTTACCTACCATTTGTGTAATTAATTCTATATGCTCTTTTATCTTTACTTTTTTTAAGTTTTCTACTTTTTCACTGCCGCCAAGACCTAGTAAAGGTACATATCCAAAGCATTCATCATATTGAATTAATCCTAGATTCTTTATAGCCTCATTATATTTATCTATTTCTAAATATTTTTCTATGAAATAATCATCTTGTAAATCGCTAAAGAAGTATTTAAACCCCGATGATATTATCTGAAAATTCCCTTTTTTATATCTAATTATCCCTATATATTTATTTTCTTCCCATGTAATAATATCTCCAAAAGCCGTTATAAAAATAGGTATTGATACATCTGCTCTAAAATAAGACATTTCTATAATTGGGCTATATTCATCTGGATTAATTACTTTTAAATATCCATCTAAGATGCTTCCAAATCCATATTCAGTCCAAACTGATAATAATTCTGTTGGTAATTTTTCTCTATACTTTTTAATAGTATCATCATTAGCTCTAATATTTATATCAAACTTTTTAAATAAATAATTATTCATTTTTTTCCTCCTAATATGTTAATTTTACATTTAAGTAATTACTTTTCCTTTCAGCATCAGTCATATTTTTAGCCATTGATTGAATTTGCTCATCAACAGCATCTATTCTATATTTCCATTGAGCCCCAATGGATGAGTTGATTCCTTTATCACCCATTCCACCAATATTCAATGGATTTCCTCCTGCAATTTGGTCTGGATTATGCAATGCCGCTTGTGTATCTAACCAATTTTGTGCTTGTGTTTCTGCTTCTTTTAATGACATTCCAGAGCTTCTTAGTTCATCAACTTTATCAGCTAAGGCTTTATCTCTTGCAGCCTGCTGAGCCATATTTCCTTCTATTGCTCTACCTTCTTCAATATATCTTTCTCTATTCTTTAAATACTCATCAACTGTCAATTTGTTCATGCCAGCTTCTTGGTCAGCTAATTGTCTTGCAAATTCATCCTCGTCATATTTAGTCTTATAATTAAACTTTACTTCAACTTCATCTATTTTTGATATAGATTGCTCAGCTTTAACTGCCCCCTTATCTCCACTCTTAACGGCCTTCACAAAGTTATCCTTAATATCTCCAACTCCATTTTTAAAATTCTTCACTACTTCACTAAACTCTATATTAGGTCCTACACTAACTCGACCTACACCGGGCATTTCAACTTCTACTTGACGAGTTAATCCTTTTAAATCTTTTCCTGTATTTTTTAATACCTTGCCAAAACTTTTTACCGCTTCTCCTGACGCTGGTAACAGCTTTCCATTTACAAATCCTGCTTCTTTTTTAACATCATCAAGTGTTCTTCCTTGTAAATTAATTATATTCTTAGCACTTTTTGCACTTGAAACAACGACAGACTTTGTTAAATCACCTATAGCACCTTTACCTTCACTAAGTACTGTACGCAAATCTGCAACCTTACTACCAAGGTTATCAACGGTTCTCCATGGTAAAGTAGCAATATTCTTAGCATTTTCTACACTTGAAACAGCGATGGATTTCGAAAATGTACCTACTTTACCAAGTAAACTTTCCGCCTTGCTTGCCTTACCAGCCGCGGCACCTATATCTCCTGGAGCAACAAGTACACTTGCGACAACTCCAGTTGTTTGTCCTATAGCATAGGCATTTCCACTGCTTTTTAATATTGATATATTATATTTTTAGATTGCTATTATTGAAATATTTATCACTTGATTTATTTCAATCTTATATCTTCTTATCAGTCATATGCACCCTACCACTCGTTACAATTTCCTAGTGCCTAGTTCCAATTCTCTAGTCATTCTACTCAGTTAACTTATTATTATGTCCATAATTTCGTTAACTTTTAAGTGAAATTATTGAACCTAGAATTTCCTTAGCTTTCAGCTTACGGTGCTTTTTATCCCTAGTTATCTTAGATTCTATAAATATCTCCTAATATAAAAAAAGATTAATGCCCCAATCACTGAAACATTAATCTTTTTAACTTCTTTCACTGCATTATTTAAGTTATGCATTATTACATTTCTTTCATTCTATTGTTTTAACTATATTCTGTTATTTATTATTTTTATGCAGTTAATTACTTCTTCATTTTATATCCACTTTAAATTATTAATGCTATTCTTTTTTTCTTAGCATTTTTATTAACTTTTCATTTCCTACTTGGATAGCAAAATCTAATGGTGACCTTCCAGCATTATTTTTAGTTTCTACATCTGGACTATACTCCATAAATAATTCTACCATATCATAGTATCTACCTTTACAATTAAAAACCGCAGTCCATAATGCATTATTATAATACTTATCTCTTATATTTATGTCCCCTCCATGTTTTAAAATACATTTAGCTACATCTATATTGGGATAATTACATATATAATGTAATGCAGTTTGTCCAACTTCGTTAGTAATATTTACATCAATCCCATTTTCTATCAAAAACATTGCTATATCAAATTTTAATCCTGAAATTGCATAATGCAATAATCCTGAACCTGATTCACTTTTATCATTTATATTTTCAATTTTAAAAGATTCTTTAAAAGCACCTAAATCTCCGAATTTGGCTAAAGTATAAATATCTGCTTTTTTTGTTGGCATTTTATCATCTCCTCTTTATTCATATTTATGGCTTCTATTTGCTGATGGGCTTTCTGGTCTATAATTATTAGGATTTCTATACCATTCTAAAAATTCCTTCTTTGTAATTTCTCCATCTATATATTTTTTATGCCACTCGCTATATTTATTTTCTGGTGTATGTCCCATATCCCATTGACCAGCTCTAGATTTACTTGTGTCCCAGGATAATTCTTCTCCAGTATTTGGGTCATAAACCTTACCATCAATATCCTTTGCACTATTCCATACATCTTTTACTTGATTTTTCCCATATTTAGGTCTCATTTTGGGATTAGAATACGCCTTAGGTTTCTGAATTTTTATCTTATTAGCATCAGCCGTCCCCTCAGACATCTTACCTTTAATCCATTGTGCATACCTATCTTCACATATTTTATCTGCATCTACATGTTCTATATTTTCCTCATTTATTTTGCTAAAAATTGAGCCATCATCGCCTGCAGCCTGAAACGCATATCTGATACCATTACCTTGACCAAGTGCTGTACTCAAATCTGTAAACTTACTCCTAAGATTATCGATCGTTCTTCCTGGTAAATTAATTATATTCTTAGCACTTTTTGCACTTGAAACAGCAACGGATTTTGAGAATGTACCTACTTTACCAAGTAAACTTTCCGCCTTGCTTGCCTTACCAGCCGCAGCACCTATATCTCCTGGAGCAACAAGTACACTTGCGACAACTCCAGTTGTTTGTCCTATAACATAGGCATTTCCACTACGAATCTGATTCCACCAGTTTCCAATACTTTTACCAACTTGTGCTTGTGCTTCAGGATTTGTTGCCAAAGTATAAACTGCTTTTCCCGTATCATATACACTAAACTGCCACACTCCTCCAGCCGTTTGAATAGCACTATCGCCTAAACCAGCTACAAACTTTGCGACGGGATTTCCTGTTTTCACTAAAGGCTCTCCAATGTTTTTGTTATACCATTGTAAAGCCCCATTTGTCAAGTTTCCCATTATGTTAAAACTATTGCCAGTTGTTGCCATTGAGGCATGATTGATAGCACTATTAATACCACCTGCAATGAGAACAACACCAAAACCCGCTCCAACTCCTGTCACAACAAGCACTGTTCCTGCAGCAACTTGCAATAGCATCCCAAATTAGTCCGATGCGTCCATCTTTTTGAGCTTCCTCTTTTGCTTCTTCAGCCATTCGTTTCTGGTCAGTAGTATAGTTCTTACTAATACTATTCCAATTAGCCTTAAAAGCTTTCTGATTATCGGGATTTTGCGCATAATTTGCATTAACCTCAAAAGCATTCACAAAATCCTTACTTATAAGCTTGCTAAAGCTTCCCGGACTATAAGAATATCCACGTGGAACCGAAAGCGTACTCTTCAATAGAGATGTTGTCTGTGCAATTAAATCTTGAACTTGATTGAAGCCTGGGTCTGACTGTTCGTAATCATTCCATTTATTATTGAGATTACTTACTATTTCTTTCATGGTGCCCATATCTTTAGCAACATTGAAGAGACGTTTGCTGCCTGCTCCTCTTAGCGATATAATATCCTCCGCTTCATCTGAAATAGCTTTTAACTTATTGCCAATAGAGGTAAAATCAGATTGGTGTGAGCTTAGATTATTCTTATGGGCATCAAAATCCTCTTTAATGAGCTTGAAACTCTCGTCACTATCCACTTCTAAATAACCTTTAACATACTTTCCAAGTGCCATTTCATAATTGTTAAGGAGCAGCTCTAGTGTTTGAATCAAGGTCATATGTACTTCGTTAATATAGGCTTTCATTGCATTAGCTGCGTTGCCTTTTATGGCATTAGTTTGGCTTAATTGAGTCATTGCCTGACTCAATTCATCAAGGGGCTCTGTCCTATTTTTAATTCCTAGCGCAATCCTAACGGAAAGGTCAGTCAGTTCCTCATAATATAGTTCACTATTACTCATCGTTTTGCCCCCTCAGCATCCGTTTTCTCAATATTGACACCCAATTGGCGAAACTCCTTTAAGTCATGTGCTGCCATTTCTCCATAAGAACTCACCAATTTTGTGAGATCATCGTAAATTTTGAAAATGGTATGTATTTTATCGACTTTAAGGTGATCATATTTGTTGTCTAAACCATTTCTAACTCCTGCTACCTTCGATGCAATTTTTCCAACCTTCATAACTTGAGTTTTATGTTTGTTAGTATTAACTGATACCTCGTTTCCCATATCCTTCCCCCTCCTAAAAAGCTGTAATGGCAAGGGCTTTTGTCTTCATCCATTTATCATCAATGGACCAAGCTAAACTGTACATCTTACTCTTACATGTTGAAATCGCTTCTTCAATTTCTGGTGCTGTCCTTGCTAATTCGTCACTGGCTTTTTTATATTCATCGTCAAACTGACTTTTTTTCACTTTTCCGGACCAATTCGTTGTTCCAGCTGTTTTGAATTGTGTAAAGTCCAAGCCATAAGTATCATCTAACAAATCCGAAAGTCGATTAACATAACCCTTTAGGCGTATGACTTTATTATATTTTTCTGAATCACTCATCGTCATCCTCCATATCTCTCACAGCTGCAAAAGGATCATCATCAAAGTTTCCTGCCTCTGCTGCGGCTGTTTCTGGTGCTGAAACATTTTCTTTAATTTCTACGCTAGACGCTAAGTACTCTTCTTTAGCTTGACATAGTTGCTCAACCATCAAGGCATCATCATCATCTGTGTATGCTTCTGAAACCACCTTCAAGATGTCTTTGCCATTAAAGTAAGCTACATTTTCATCAATCATCCCTTCAGGATAAAGTATTGCACCATAATCAAAATAATTGTTATTGACTACATTTGCTCTGCTGACAATCATCAATTTTTTGATTGCACCTTTGAGAATTACAATACTTCCAAGTGGTAAAAAACTTTTTTCTTCCATCATTTTTTAACTTCCTTTCCTTTATGTTTCAGTTTATAAAATGGATCATAAGGATTTTCAGGCTCTTTTTTGTGGAGTCTACTGGAGTATCAACGGCTTTTGCCAGACCTTAATCTATAAAGCTTTCAGTTGGCTTGTCCTCATAATCTCTTTGAACCACTTCAGTAATCAAGCATCTTATATTCTATTTTCTTCAGTGAACTATCCACCTTGCTTGCCTTACTATCCATAGCACCTATATCTTTGGGACCCCAAGTACTCTTAAAGCCACCACAGCTGTTTGTCCTATTTCTAGGCATTTCCACTACGAATCTGCTTGCCCAAACTTTCCATGTGTGCTCTTACTTGAGGATTTGCACACAAAGTATAAACTGCTTTTTCTATGTAATATACGCTGAACTAACACATCCCTTCAGCCATTTTAATAGAACCATCTACAAAAACAGTCACAAACTTTGTAGCCTTGCTTCTTTTTTTACTAAATGATCCCTAATATTCCTGTTGTACCATTTTAGAAGCCCACTTGTCAAGTTTATGACTATATTCAAACTATTAACATTTACTGTTATTGACTTCACCTTTAGAAGGAACAATCAAATACTACATGACATTTACATCTCCTACGTAATAGACTACCATTTCAAGTTTTTTCTGAATAATTAATTTAATTTTATACATTAGATAAAAGTGTGTTAAAATAATATAGCGAAAAACTTTATTTAGCTAAAAAGTATAGTTTTTTTGCATTAACTACAAAAGGAGGATTATAACTTGGTTAAAATCGGAGAATATAACGAACTTAAGGTTGCAAGAAAGAGTGATTTTGGTTTATTTCTTGATGCTGAAACCGGAAGCACTAGCGATGATATACTTTTACCAATGAAAGATGTTGAAGAAGATACCATAGAGATAGGTTCTACAATAAAAGTATTTATATATAGAGATTCAAAGGATCGACCTATAGCTACAACAAGAGAACCCTATGCTAAGGTTGGTGACACAGCCTACTTAAAAGTAGTATCAAACACTAAAATAGGTGCTTTCTTAGATTTTGGTCTTGAGAGGGACTTATTTGTTCCAATAAAGGAGCAAAGCTACTTACTCGAACCTGGTAAAAAATATTTATTTTATGTATACCTAGATAAAACAGGAAGGCTTGCTGCTACAACCTATATAGATAAAATACTAGAAGTTTTAGAAGATGAGGATTTACTTAAAAACGAGCTTTCTGGAACTGTATACGGTTTTCAAAGCAACGGAACTATAATGGTAGCCATAGAAAATAAATATCAAGGCGTAATACTTAAAAATGAGTGCTTTATTAAAGTATCTCAAGGTGATGTTTTAAACAATTTAAGATTTAAGAGAAAGTTTGAAGATGGTAGAATTGGCCTAACAACAAGAAAATATCCTAAAGATGAAAGAGTAGAATTAGAGCACAAAATCTATGAATATTTGAAGAAAAACAATGGATTTATGCCTTATAACGATAAAAGCTCTCCTGAAGATATAAAAAGAGTATTTCATGAAAGCAAAAATTATTTTAAAAATGCATTGGGAGGCTTAATGAAAAAAGGTTTAATATCCCAAGATAAAGATGGAACTAAACTTATAAAATAATTTAGTTTTTAATATCATTATAAAAAGGAATCATTTCAAAATAACTATGTCATTTTGAAATGATTCTATTGTTATCCTAGTACACTTAAAGATTCTTTACTTATATCTGTAACTTGAGAAAAAATAGCACTAGTAGCATTTTGAAGCATTGAAAGTCTTGTTTGCTCCATTTGTCCACTTGCCATTTCAGTATCATTTATATTGCTTTCTGTTGCATTAAAATTATATGACATATTTGATAGTGTTTCACTTATTTGCTGAAGATTATTTTGTCCTGCTCCATTTTTAACAAGATATCCGTTTATCTTATCAAATGCAGAATTAACTTGTCCTAAAGCATCATTTGAAGAATCTATGCTGGTCAAATCCAGATTAGATATTCCAAGAGCCTGTGTTGAACAGTCATATAAATCCAACTTAAAATTCACATCTGGATCGTCCATTACCTTTATCTTAATGCTTGCATCCTGTCCTAATATCTTTATTCCATTAAACTCAGAATCCTTAGCTGTACTGTCAATTCCATTTTTTATCTGGTTTATTTCAAGCTGAATTTGCTTTCTATCCGTATCTGTAAGATTTCCATTTAAAGACCTAACCGCAAGCTCTTTTATTCTACCAAGCTGCTTTTCGGTATCCTGAAGTCCTCCATCTATGGTTTGCATAATAGATATACCGTCCTGTGTATTCCTATTAGCCATTTCTAATCCACTTATACGCATGTGAATGTTCTTATATATAGCCAAACCAGAACAATCATCAGAAGCTTTATTCATTATTGAACCAGATGACATTTTATCAGCATTCTTAGACCTCTGAGTGCTTATAGAATAGTCCCTATTAACCAGTTTCTGCAAAACACCAGAATGATTTATTACCACTACTCAATTCACCCCCCGCTCATTAGTAGAATTATATTACAATTTATTTATCGTAGCAGTATGACAAAACTTAAACTATCCCTCTTTATTTTTGGTAGATAACTTGCTAATCTGTCTTAATATGTATTATAGATACATATTAAATAGCATTTAGTAGAATTTATCATGTGACATTTTAAAAGTATTATTAATAAGATATATTGAATACAAATTTATTACAGCATAACAATTTATATAGAATTTAAATTCAAACTAAATTATAGGAGAGATAAAAAGATGGATTACTATGATAAAATAGAGGAAAATTCATATGATGAATATCCAATGGACTACTATGATGAAATAGACGAGCACTTTGAAAGTAAGTCTCATGAAAACTGCTATGATAAGAGAAATAAAAAGTCTTCAGATTGCTACGATAAAAAAAGTAAAAAACCAAGTACTAAAATTTCATGTGAGTCAAAAATACCATTTCCACCAATAGAAGTATGTAAATGCAATATTAGATATGCAAATCTTTTATACGATTCATATGCTTCAAGCGGCGGAAGTGAACTTCAAGCAATAACACAATATATCTATCACCATGAAACTATCTTCAACAAAGAAGTTTCAGATACCCTCTTAAATATAGCAATAGTAGAAATGAGACATCTTGATGCACTAGCTTCCTTGATAGTTAAATTAGGCGGAAGACCTGCTTTCTTTAACAGCAATAGAGATTGGTTTTCCACTGGTCAACTAGCATACGGCGAGAATGTATACAAGCTAGAATGTCCACCTTGTAAGGAAGATTATCTATGCGAAAAATTAACTGCCGATTTAGCAGGTGAAAAAGCTGCTATACGAGGCTATAAAGATTTAATTTGTGAGATAAGCGATCCAAAAGTAAATGCTGTTATTGAAAAAATTATATCAGATGAACAAGTCCATGCTAGAATATTGGAAAGCTTTATAAATAAATACTGCTGTGGAAGTAAAGGTTGAACTTTGATATAATATTTAATAGATTAATTTAGATTTCTAAGATAACAGATGGCATTTTAAACTTTGTCATCTGTTATTACTAATATACACAAAAATTTTCTACATGAAAGGAAGACTATTTTGGATAAATTATTATTTGGAATTTCAGGAATACCTAATGGAAGCGGAAATGAAAAGTTTACATATGAAACAGGAATAGACTATTTAAAAAGCATAGGACTTGATGCCATGGAACTTCCATTTGTTAGAAGCGTTAATATAACAAATAAAAATAGAGAAGGTATTTTAAATAAAAAACATGAGAAGGATTTCTATTTATCTGCTCATGGTTCTTACTTTATAAATTTAAATGCAGAGGAAAATGAAAAACAAGAAGCCTCACTAAAAAGAATTGTGTCTGGTGCTGATGCCTTAAAAAGTGTAGAAGGAAAAAGCTTAATATTTCATCCCGGTTTTTATTTAAAAGATTCAAAGGAAGAAACCTTTAATACCATAAAGGAAAATCTAAAAAAGCTGCCCGATATAGGTGTTGACTATAGGCTTGAAACTACGGGTAAACCTACTCAATTTGGATCTTTAGAAGAAAATGTAGCACTAGCTTCAGAAGTTAAGACCTGCAAGCTCTGTATAGATTTTTGCCACCTTCACGCAAGATATAATGGTCTTTTTAAAACCATAGAAGATTTTGATAAAGTTCTTTCTTATGTAGGTGAAAAACTTGGGGAGGCTGCTCTTAATGATATGCACATACATATGTCTGGAATAAATTACGGTATAAAGGGAGAAAAAAATCACCTTCCCTTTAAAGAAAGTGATTTTCCCTATGAAAAGTGTATAAAATCCTTTGTGAAATTCAACATAAAAGGCTGTATAATATGTGAAAGCCCTCTTCTTGAAAAAGACTCTCTTCTTTTAAAAAGCATTTATGAAGCTTCTTAACCAATAGATTCTTTGTAGCTTTTTTTTCTAAAGCCCTTTGTAGCAGACACTTTTCTATTTATCTTATTTATTTTTAGTGATATACATTGTCTGCAGTGCCCAGGAGTGTCGTTTACGCATATTTTTCCTGGGTAAAGGGCATAGAGCTTTCTATACTCACCTTCTGTAACATTAGGCATAACAACATTTGCACCGCTTGTAAGAGCTATTGATCTTCCATTTGGATAAAGGGATTCCATTGCCGTAGTTGCCGGTATATTTATATCTGGCAGAAGAAGTCTAATCAATGCAGTTACCTTTACACTCATGAAAAACTCTCCACCCTTTTCCTCTCCAAGAGGAGTATCCTCGTTAGGTATAAAAGGTCCTACCCCTATCATATCAGCATCTATTTCCTTAAAAAATAATATATCATCTGCCAAGGATTCTATAGTTTGATTTGGAAGACCTACAAGACATCCAGAACCAACTTCATATCCAAGCTTTCTTAAATTTTTAAGGCAGTTTATCCTATTTTCATGGCTCATTTTAGGGTCTAACTTTTCATACAGTTCTTTATCTGTTGTTTCTATTCTTATTAAATATCTATCAGCTCCAGATTTTCTGTACTCTTCATACTCTTCAAAGGTTTTTTCTCCAATGCTTAAAGTAATAGCCATGTTTAGCTTTTTAATTTCGCTTACTATATATTTCATTTTTTCAACAGTATAATAGTCATCTTCACCAGATTGAAGTACAACTGTTTGATACCCATAATTCTTTGCACTCTTAGCAAGATGTATTATTTCATCAGGTTCTAGTCTATATCTTTTTATATTTTTATTATCACGTCTTAAACCACAATACATACAATTTCTTTTGCAAATATTAGAGAATTCAATAAGACCTCTTAAATGTACTTCTTCTCCAACATATTTTTCACGTACTCTATCGGCTGCTTTATATATCTCTTCATTATGAGTATCATCCTTCAATAAAGTTACTAATTCATCCTTTGTTAAATCATGTGTTACCTCTGCTTTATTAATTAACTTTATTATATTATCCATAATTTCTCCTATCCTCACTTATTAGGTTTAACTACTTGAATTGAAGGTGTTACTAATACACTTCTTACCACTTCAATTATGTAGTCCTCATTTAATAAATTAATATCCTTTACTTCGTCATATACATTTTCCGCTTTACCATACATTAATTCATAGGTGGCAAGCTCTTTCGCCAACTGAATAGATCTTTCAAGCTTAAGGCTTCTTTTTAAAGACATAGTTTTTTCTATCTTTAAAAGTTTATCACTTGAAAATTGTCCTTTTAAATTTTTAGCTTCACAAATTGTATCATTTACAAATTCAATACTTTTGTCAAAGTTTTCAGACGCTGTTCCAAGTCCTATGTAGAATAATTTTATTCCACCATCGTTATTTATTTTACTATATATATCATATGCAAGTCCATATTTAGTTCTTATTTTATCATACAGCATGGAGCTAGTCCCTTCACCGAATATAACATTAAAAGCTCTAAGTGCCTTTATTTCATCATCCTTCAATTTATAAATGGGAAACAAATACTGTATAACCGCTCCCTTTACATCCATTTTACTTGTAAATATTCCTGAAGTATTTTTTTCATACTCATAATCAAATAAAGAAGGTTTTTCTCTCTTACTTAACGTCATGTAATTATTAATAATATCTGTAACCTCTTCTTCTTTAAGAGAGGTTACAATACCTATAACGCAATTATCTGATGTATAATATTTTTTGTAAAATTTTCTTAACTCATCTATTGAAAAATCTTTTATGTTCTTTTCATTTCCTATTATGCATTCTTTTAACCTTATATTGGAAAAAGAATTTTTAAGAAGCTCATCTTCACAAAACTGCTGCTTATCATCTTTCCATTCCGTTAGCTCTTCACATATAATGCTCTTCTCTTCCTCAAAGCCTTCCTCACTAAAAGTAGGATTTACTATGATATCACTGTAAAGCTCAAAGCCTTTCTCAAAATCCTTTGAAAGCGTGGTTCCATAGTATATGACATAAGGAAAATTAGTCATAGCATTATTAAAGCCAAAGATCTCATCAAACTCACTATTTATCTGTGCTTCACTTCTTTTTTTAGTTCCTTTAAAAATACAGTGTTCTACCACATGAGCAAGCCCGCGCTCTTTCTTTCCTTCGCGTTCTGCCCCTGCATTAAATGCAACACAAAAGGATGTAATGTCACTTTCCCTGTATTCGTATATAATTTTCATTCCATTTTTCATACATATCTTTTTCATATAAAATTCACTCCAAATATTAAATGACAAGCGAACTTAATCACCTGCCACTTAATTTAAAAATATTATTTTGAGAGTTCACCTTCAACAAATTTAAGCATCATTCCGTCCTTTAAGCCATTTGCTACTTCTTTTCCTTTTAATATTTCAACAAGCCTTAATCCAAAATATATAGCTGTTGCAGGTCCTCTGCTGGTAAGTATATTGCCATCCTTAACTGTTATCTTTTCAAGGTAGTTACAATTTCCCATTTCATCTCCATAGCCTGGATAAGAAGTTGCATCTCTTCCTTCTAAAACTTCTGCTTTTCCTAAAACTATTGGTGCTGCACAAATTGCTGCCACAATCTTTTTTTCTTTATTAAATTTTTTCACTGCATTTATTACAAATTCACTGTTCCTTAGATTTTCAGCTCCTGGCATTCCACCTGGAAGAACTAGACCATCATATTCAGCAATATCAATATCTTCTATAGTCTTATCTGCACAAACTTTTATTTTATGTGCTCCAACTACTTCTTTAGCTTCAAGAGAACACATATCACAAATAATATCAGCTCTTCTAAGTATATCAACTACAGTAAGTGCCTCTACTTCCTCAAAGCCTTCTGCTAAGAACAAAACAATTTTCATAATACACTCCTCCTATTTTATCTTTATTTCACTAATAAAATCTGTCATCAAAAGTGTAGTAAGATTCTTACCTTTACCACCTCTATTTTGAACTTTTATATCTTCAATTTCAACTTCAATTTTATCGTTAAGTTTAGATTTAAGTATTATTTTATTGAGATTTTCCTTAACCACGAAGCCATATTCAGTAATATCCTCTTCATTTAAACTTATTCCTGTAACCCCTGAGGCTATCTTACCCATTACACTCACAGATGAGGACAAGAATTTTATTCCCATTGCTTTTTTAGTTATAAGTACTACCTCTTCTTCCTCATTTTCTGAAACATCAACATTTACGAGCATATCCTCTTTATTTCTTAATTTATAACATACTTCTATTCCTTTACTCTCCACAAATTCACTGAGCTTAGTCTTTTTTACAAAGCCCTTAGAACTGAAGAAGTATATGAATTTATTTTCATTAAATTCTTCTATAGATAGAGTTTTTATTATTTTATTATTAGAATTGAACTCACAATAAAGCTCACTTAAATTAAGCACTTTGTCGTCCATATTTTTAAACATGTAGGATGGAATATTAATAACTCTACCATCATCTATAAATATTAAAAGGGTACTTGAAGTTGTTGTATCTATATAATTTCCACTTGATGAAGCCTTTGTTTTAATTATTCCATTTTTATTTATTTGTATTCCAAAAGTTCTGTAATCATCGTTTTCTACAAATTCAGACGAAACAATCCTATCCATAGGACAAACGCTTATACATTGATGCCCCATTTTATTTCTATCCATTTCTTCAATTAAAGGCTCTCTTACAGTAAAATCAAGACCTTTTTCTGTACTTACCTTAATAAAGCCCTCTTCTCTAGTTCTTAACACCAATTCAGCTTTTATAAGCTTCTCATCCTTTTTAAGCTTCAGTGCCATTATTTTAGAGTATATAGTATCAAATTTATCAAGTGAGGTTTTCTTTAAGCTTCCTCTATCTGTTATGAATATAATATCTTTCTGCTCTGTTAAAGATTCAACTGAATATATATTCAAAATCTTCTCTTTACCCAAATCGATACCTTTTATCAGGTTATCAATTTTCTCTCCTTTTTCCTTCCACTTGTATTCTGGAATACTATTACCTCTGAGTTTATACATATTACCTTCATCGGTAAACATAAGAAGATTGTGGGCTGTATTGGTCTCTATTAAGAACCTGTTAAAATCTCCCTCTCTATACTCTATATCAGAAACATCTGAATTAGATCTTAAATAGGTTTTTTTAGGAACACTTTTTATGTAACCATCATTAGACATTGTAACAACTATGTCCTCTACTACAGTAAACTCCTCTACATCAATTTTAGCCTCACTATCATCTTCAACAATTGATGTACGTCTATCTTCTCCATACTTCTTTTCAACCTCTTTAAGTTCATTTTTTACAACTCTAAGAAGTTCCTTTTCATCACTCAATATCTTTTCCAACTTTTTAATTAATTTTGAAAGCTCATCATATTCCTTTTTAAAGGTTTCTATCTCAAGTCCTGTAAGTTTATAAAGCATAAGCTCAACAATAGCAGTTGCTTGTTCATTATTAAAGCCAAACTTAGCTACAAGATTGTTTTCCGAATCTTTCTTTGACTTTGAAGCTCTTATAGTGCTTATAATTTCATCCATTATGTCTATTGCCTTTATAAAACCTTCAACTATGTTAAATCTCTTTCTTGCTGCATTTAAATTGTGCTTAGTTCTTCTTGTAACTATATCTTTTCTATGATTTACATAATGACCTATAATAGTTTTTAATCCCATAGTTTCTGGTTTTCCATCAGCTAAAGCTACCATATTAAAGTTAATATTACACTGAAGTTCAGTTTTCTTAAATAAATACTTAAGAATTTTATTTACAGTATCTTCGTCTGATGATTTTTTAAATTCTATTACTCCTCTAATTCCTCTTCTATCTGATTCATCTCTTATATCCGATATACTCTCAAGAATTTTGGCATGCTTTTTATCTGCCGTCATCTCTGAAATTGTCTGAAGTATCTTTGCTTTATTTCTTCTATAAGGAAATTCACTTATAACTATAGCAAGCCTTCCATTTTCAAGCCTTTCTATTTTTGTTCTTGCTCTTAAGGTTACTTTACCTTCTCCTGTTTCATAGGCTGCTATAAGAGAATTTTTTCCTATTATTATTCCTCCTGTTGGAAGGTCAGGTCCTTTTACACACTCCATAAGTTCATTAACCGTAACATCTTTATTATCTATATATTTTAAAACAGCATCTATTACTTCTCTTAAATTATGAGGTGGAATGTTAGTAGAAAGCCCAACCGCAATACCAAAGGCTCCATTTACCAAAAGGTTAGGATATGCAGCTGGAAGCACTGATGGTTCTTTTTCTGATCCTGAATAGTTATCCACCATATCAACTACATCTTTATCTATATCGTTTATCATCTCTAATGCTATTGGAGTCAATCTAGCTTCAGTGTAACGCATAGCCGCAGCACTATCTCCATCTACACTTCCCCAGTTACCGTGACCATCTATAAGAGGATGTCTTGTTGTGAAGTTTTGAGCTAAAATAACCATGGATTCATAAACTGAAGAATCTCCATGTGGATGATACTTTCCTAAAATATCACCTACTATTCTAGCTGACTTATAGTATGGTTTATCAGGAAATGCCTTCAGCATATATGAACCATATATAATTCTTCTGTGAACTGGTTTTAAGCCATCTCTTACATCTGGAAGCGCCCTATCCCTTGCAACTTCAACTGCATAAGGAAGGTAATTTTCAGGCATAGCCTCCTCTAAGGGTATTTTTATAATATTGCTGTCCTTAGGTATATTAATTTTTTTTGCCATCTTAAGTCCTCCCCAAACTATTAAAATTCAGCATATTTATACATATAATTTTTTCTAGGTTCAACCACGTCTCCCATAAGCAGAGATACCATTTTTTCAGCCTTTGCAGCATCCTCTATTGTAACCATCTGAAGAGTTCTTGTTTCAGGATTTAATGTAGTTTCCCAAAGTTGATCCGGATTCATTTCTCCAAGACCTTTATATCTTTGTATAAGATATCCTTTTCCAACCTCTTTTTTAGCCTTATCAAGCTGTTCATCGCTGTAAGCGTATTCTACTACCTCACCCTTCTTAGAGTTTTTGTACACTTTATATAAAGGTGGTAGTGCTATATAAAGGTGCTCATTTGATATAAGCTGTCTCATATACCTATATATATAAGTCATCCACAATGTTCTTATGTGATAACCATCTACATCAGCATCACTCATTATTATTATCTTGTCGTACCTTAAATCCTCTTCTCTGTAGTTATCAAGTATTCCTGTTCCCACAGCAGTATTAAATATTTTCAATTCCTCACTTCCAAGCACATTTTCAAGCTTCTGCTTTTCAGTATTCATTATTTTACCCTTAGATGGCATTATACTTTGAAATCTTCTATCCCTAGCTTGCTTTGCGCTTCCTCCTGCTGAATCTCCCTCAACTATTATAAATTCGCATAACGATGCATCCTTAAGAGTACAGACAGCTATCTTTCCTGCTAAAGGTGATGTTCCTTTTCCTATTTTCTTTTTTTCAGCCTCATTTATTTTCTTTATTTTTTCACGTCTTGAAGCTGCATTTACAGCATTTTTTATTATCATTGTTGCGGTATCCTTGTTGTCTTCAATCCATTCAGAAAATCCTGAATATGCCAAATCATTCATCATAGTGTAAGCTTCATTGTTTCCAAGTTTTGTCTTAGTTTGTCCCTCAAAAACCGGATTTGTAAGCTTTATTCTTATTATAGCTGTCATACCTTCTCTTACGTCATTACCTTCAAATTCTTTATCCTTTTCTTTCAATACTCCAAGTTTCTTGGCCCACTCCTTGAACGCTCTAGTCATACCTGTTTTAAAACCTGCCTCATGCGTACCGGCTTCTGTTGTTGGAATATTGTTTACATAACTTGCAATATATTCTGTAGTTGAATCTGTAAATTGAAGACATACTTCTCCATAAAGTTTAAGTCCGTTAATTTCTCTCTCACCATCAAATATTATTGGGTTCTTATGGATAACCGTCTTGCTTTCATTAAGATAATCTATAAAATCAAGAAGTCCCCTTTCAGAATGATATGTTTTTACTTGAGGCTCATCTTCTCTATGATCTTCAAGTATTAATGTTATACCTTTATTTTGAAAAGCTATCTCCTTTAATCTTTCATCTATAACATCAAATTTAAAGTCTGTACTTGTAAAAACCTCTTCATCCGGTTTAAATGTTACTTTTGTTCCCTTTTTATCAGTTTTACCTATTTTCTCTATTTCAGTAACAGGAGTACCCGGCATATCTCTTTTGAGTTCCTTGTCATAGGCATATTCGAATCTTTGTCTATATATGTATCCATTTTGATAGACCTCAACTTCAGTCCACTTTGAAAGTGCATTTACAACTGCTGCTCCTACTCCATGAAGACCTCCTGATGTCTTATAATTCTTATTGTTGAATTTTCCACCAGTATGAAGTTCTGTATACACCATTTCAACTCCAGACTTTTTCTTTATTGGATGTATACCTGTTGGTATTCCTCTACCATTATCTATTATAGTAACACTCTTATCTTTATTTAATATTATCTTGGCCATATCACCAAAGCCATTTGTAAGCTCATCTATGGCATTATCAAGTATTTCCCATATGCAGTGATGAAGTCCCTTACTTCCAGTTGAACCTATATACATTCCCGGTCTTATTCTTACAGGTTCAAGTTTTTCCAGAGAGGTAAGGGAGGTAACATCATAATCTTCAATATTTTCATTTTTATTCATTAAGTCCGTCCTCCGATAATCAATATAAAAAATAAAGTAATGAAACTAAGTCATTACCCCACTAATTTTAAATCATAAAATGTTTTTTATAATTTGTCAACATATGAAAAGTATAAACGTCCTTATTTTATACCAATATATTCCTTAATATTTCGTCAGTATCCACAATCTCTTTAGCTGTCTCACAATTTTTTTCTACATGAAGATAAGTATATCTAGCTGGTTTTATAAGATGCGCCTCAGAAATTGCCCTCTTGAAATCACTCTTCTTCATATTTAATCCCTTCACATAGTTGAAAAAGCCAGTATCACTCAAAATCTTTTTTATTCTTTCTTCCCTATGCTTATGAACCTTAGACATTATATAAGTTGCAACTCCCACTTGAATTCCATGCAACTGAGGATTTGGTAAAAACTTATCTAATGCGTGTGATATCAAGTGTTCAGCTCCACTTGCAGGAGAACTATTTCCTGCTATTTCCATAGCTATACCATTCATTGTAAGTGAATCTACAAGCTCCTTTAAGAATACCTCATCTTTTATACTTTTAAAATCAGTTCTCACAAAACTATTAACTGACTTTTTAGATATCATAACCGCAAAGTCATCTATAATTGACTTATGGTTTTCTTCTTCAAACTTCCAATCATAAAGAGCTGTTATATTTGATACCAAATCTCCAATTCCAGAGTATATAAATTTTTCAGGAGAACCCTTTATTACATCTATATCAACCACTATTCCATCCGGAGTCTTTGCAGGAACTGAGGTTCTTTTTCCATTTATTAAAAGTGATGCAACTGGACTAGAAAAACCATCGTTAGAAGTCGATGTTGGTACACTTATAAATGGAAGCTTTCTTAAAAATGCCATGTACTTAACTGCATCTATTGCCTTTCCTCCACCTATACCTATAAGTGCATCCACCTCTGCTGGTATTTTAAAAGCATTTGTTCCAATTTCATCAAAATCTATATTTTTAACAGTTTCTACAGCTTCAATTTCTATATTTGAACTTTTTATAGATTTCTCAATAGTTTCACCAAATAACTCATATATTCCCTCACCAAAATAAAGTGAGACTCTTTTAAAATTCCCTTTTTTTATTATTTGCCCTATATTATATATTTTATTGTTTCCAACCTCAAGTATTAAAGGAATTGCTATTCTATGAGATATTCCTTTCAAATTCCCCACTCCTTTAAGTATTTTTCTACATGCTTTAATATTTCATCAAAGCCTTCAAAGCTTATAAACTCTTTATTTCTTTCAGTTAAAAAATTGCAAAGCTTGCTCTTAGCAAATACCACATCTGATAAAAGAGAAGGTGCTATGTCAGGTGTACTATCTCCTGCATAAAAAACTTTTTCATAGTTTTCTCTTAATTTTTTTACCACTTTACCTTTATCTATTCCATAAACGTCAGAATAAAATTCATCCTTTGGATTTAACACAAAGTGAAGTCCATTGTCTTTAAATACTGTCTTATTTGAATATATATCAACATTATCTATGCCAATATTTTGGAAGACTTTATCAATATAGTAGTTAGTTCCAGCACTTACTACTACAAAATCTCCTCCCTTTTCCTTTATCTTTTTTATAAATTCCTTTATATAAGGATCTATGGATATTGTAAGTATATCCTCAAGTATTTCCTTCTCATTTCTTCCTATATGGCTAAATACATAGCCTAAATAATCAACATCTGTTATCTTATTACTTCTCCATTCTTTATATAAATCCTTTACTTCATCCTTTAAGTATTTGTCAGTTATTATCTTATAAAAATCCCTCTTACTTATTGTTCCATCAAAATCAGATACAAATACAAAATTTTTCATTTGATTTCCCCCCATGTTCTATTTTTTAAATATTACTACTCCAAGAAGTCCAGGTCCCGTATGTACCCCCGCCACAGGACTAATCTCCCCCGAATTTAAATTATTGATATTTTCAATACCTGAAACCAAATCCTTTAACTTATCTATTTCATCATAAGCACCGCCGTGCATAACCCATATATCGCAATGCTTTTCAGAAAGTGTTCTTCTTAATATTTCAATAAGCTTTTTAATTGCCTGCTTTTTTCCCTTTGCTTTGCAGTGAGTATAATATACCCCTTCTTCATTTATAGAAATTATAGGCTTGATATCAAGCAATTGTCCAACTGTTCCTGAAACCTTACCTATTCTTCCTCCCTTTATCAAATACTTTAATGTGTCCACTATATAATAAACCTTTATGTTTTCTCTCATCTTAGGCATTTTTTCAACTATATAATCAAAATTTTTACCTTGAAGTATCATTTCCCCACACTCTTTAATGATAGCTCCTTCTCCCATTGTTATTGATCTCGAATCAAAAATAAAACTTTTAATATTTTCATGTCCCTCACTAACAAGCTTTAAACTGTTATAGGTTCCTGACAAATTCGAAGATATTGTAACTCCAATAACGTGAGTATAACCCTCAGCTTCAAGCTTCTCATATAGACTCTCCATATCTCCCATAGATGGCAGTGATGTAGAAGGAACTTCTATATGTAGGTTGTCATAAACTTCTCTTGGGGAAATTGTTACTCTGTCTATATATTCTTTATCCTTATATATTATTCTAAGTGGAAGTACCTTTATATCATATTTTTCTATCATATCTTTATCTACATCTGATGTACTATCCGTTATCAATGCTATTTTTTCCATGCGTTAATCTACCTGCCCTACATTAAATTAATTTAAACTATATTTATAATATTTACTACACTCATTTTTCTATTCACAATTGGAACTTACGCTTTAAAATATTTACTTAGTAACCGAGCTCCTCTTCCACTATAATTACTTTAATTCTTCCCTTTACTCCTTGTCTTTTTATTAAAGTATACTCATTACAAATTCTGTCCTGACTTTTACAATCCATGCAATATCCAACTTTTGTACATGGAGTAGCTTTATTCAGCCTTTTTGCATTTATCGGAGCAGACACAAATTTATTTCTCTTTATTGCTTCATCCACATCCTTTACTATTTTGTTTATCCCTGCAATAACTATTACCTTATCAGGACCGAAAAGCATTGCTGCAACTCTGTTTCCATTTCCATCAACATTATAAAGCTCTCCATTTTCTGTTAAAGCATTAGTACTTACTATATAGCTATCTGCAAAAAAGCTTTTTCTAAATACATCTTTTATATCTTCTTTACTTAAACCTTCCTTGTATCTATCTAAAAAATTATAATTCTTACTTCTTATATGGTCTATTATACCTGTTTCAAACAGCGTCATAGAACCTCCAACTGCAACTGTTTCACCTTCAGGTATAAGCTTGTCTATAAGTTCTATTAATTGTTTAGAATTTTTTACATTGTATGCTTCAATATTATTCTTTTCAAGGTTCTTTATAGTTCTTTCTATTTTTTCTCTAATCATCCATGAAACATTTGAATCCATAATCACTCCCTGGTAAACGTCATATTTCGCCTGCCAGCTTCCCTCCTCTTAAATTAATTTATAATTACCATTCATAAAAGGTAAATTTAGTACTTCAAGAGATTTTTCTATAAGAATCCCTTCACGAGTAGGATAATCAAATCCATAGCTTTCTTTTATAGCTGAAGTAATAAACTGCATTCCTCTTCCCACAGCTTGAGGAAGGTTATCCCCTTTTAAAATACGTCCAAGTATAGCACTTGCAAAACTATCACCTGTACCTGGGTAACTTACAGGTATATATTCACTTGTAATTTTCCAAAACTTATTCAGCTTTTTTTCATAAGCTATAACGCTTATAGTACTCTTATCTTTATTTTCTGGTACGCTTGTCATAATAACAATATCCGGTCCCATATTAGCTAATTCTAAAATCCATTCTTTTATAGTTTCTTCATTCAATTCTAGGTTATAGTCCTTATCTAGTAAATATGCTGCTTCAGTAAAATTTGGCGTTATTATATCAGCACTTTTTATAAGCTCTCTCATGCTTCTTACAATTTCACTATTCATAGTTTGATAAAGTTCTCCCTCATCACCCATAACAGGATCAATAAGAACTAATGTACTATCACTTGAAAATTCCTTTACAAAATCACTTATTATTTTAACTTGTCTTGGCGAACCCAAAAAACCTGTATATATAGCGTCAAATTCCAAATTAATCTTCTTCCAGTGATTCATAAAATCCTGCATACTGTCCGTTAAATCAACAAAACTATACTCATGAAAATCAGTAGTATGTGTAGATAGAACTGCCGTTGGCATAGGACAAACCTGAATCCCCATATAGGACATTATAGGAATTATGGCTGTCAAAGAAGCTCTACCAAATCCTGATAAATCATGTATTGCAGCAACTCTTTTTACTGATCTTGTCATATTAATCCTCCGTTATTTAAGTCTATATGTAGTGTAGTTTTTGTAACTTACCACATCTATATCAGCGTGATTTTTAAGCTTCCTTAAAACTTCTTCTTTATCACGGCATTTTCTTGAGTTAAGAAAACTTTCTACCTCAAACTTATTCATAGGATGCCTCGATATTATACTTTTAATGGCCTCAAAATCATCTGTAATCTCACTAAAAAATGTTCCAGATGAAAGCATTTGTATTGAAGTTCCTCTTAGTATTCTTATAACCTCATCTAATTTTTCTTTAGATGGTTCCTCAACATAACTCTCTGCAGGAGGCCTTACAGGAGTATTTATATATAACCTATCATAATCTATTCTATCTAATATTTTTCTTATAGCATAAAGCTCCTCTGTTTTATCATTAAAACCCTTTACTATCATAGTTTCCATCCATAATTCACCATTATATTCCTTAGAAAATTGTACAAGTGCCTCTGTGATTTTATTAAAATCTATCTTTGCATTTGGCCTATTTATTTTTCTAAAAGTCTCTTCATCCCCTGCATCAAGAGACGGAAGCACTATATCTGCCGCTTTAAGAGCTTTTCTTACCTTTTCATATACCAGCATAGATCCATTTGTTATAACAGCAACTGGCTTGTCTGTAATTGCTTTTAGCCCTAGTATTAATTCTTCTAAATCATCGCTAAGAGTTGGTTCCCCTTCACCAACTACTGTTACAACATCTATATCTACATCTTCCTTAAGGTACTCCTTAAATTCCTCCAAAATATCCTCAGTTTTAAAAAACTTCTTAGGCTCTTTCATTAAATTTTTAGTTCTCCCAAGCTGACAATAAACGCATGAGTATGTACAGCTTCTTTTTTCTATTGAACTTATTCCTAAAGAATTTCCCATTCTTCTTGAAGGTATAGGCCCAAAAATATAATTATATTCTTTCATTTTGATTTTCCCCCCCGATGCAATTTATAATATGTACACTCTAGCTTTAGGATATTTGCATAAATTTATAAATATCTTCACTAACCATATTTTAATTATACCACAATCTGCTATTAAAATTTCTTCATTATGGTATTCACTTTACTATATGCTTTACATCAATTATAATAATTTATTTTATAATGAAAATAGGATATAAGCTGTTTGCCTATATCCTATTCTATTTTATCCTCGTAGCCCTGCAAAATTTTATCTATCATTTTTCCTCCAACAGAACCAGCTTCCTTTGATGTCAAATCCGAACCGTATTCTGCTTTCAAATCAACTCCAATATCATTTGCAGTTTCCATCCTAAATCTATTTAATCTTTCCGCCTTTTCTGGCACTAGCTTTTTATTATAATTTGCCACTATTTCACACTCCAACTCATAAAACATTTTAGTAACCCTTTATAAGTTTTTGTATATATGACATATATTATACAAAATTCTATATACCAATATAAAAAAATGCGAAAAGTAGAGAAATCTCATACCTTTCGCCAAAAGTAGGATAATAAATTTATCCTAATACCATAGATTGAAAGATGGAAACGAAAATAATCGAATATGTACTCAATTATTTTACATTACACAGTATACAGCGATTCTGTATACTTAATAATTAAGGTACTTTTTAATTAAAATTTTAATGTATTTAATTAAAATTTTAATGTACAAAATACTTCTTAACTAATGCAACATATTATATCATATTTTTACATTAAAAGTAACCATTTAAGTGATTTTTTTCACCGCTTAATTCGTTTATTCTTCTTTTTTCAAACTCAATCGTATTTTTTCTTTACTTAAACATAACCAATTAATAATTGAATATAAAAAAGATAAGATTATTAAATCAAATAGTCTTATCTTTTTAAATCTATTTTTTTAATATTTTTTTTAACACATTTATTATTTCTTTAAATATGTTTAGTCCATCTAACATTCTATCTGTTTTGTCAACAATTGAAGCTGTCATTTCTGTAGCAACCTCGCTTACCAAGTTAACATTTTCAGTAATATCGCCCACATTTTTTAAGACTTTTGGCATTTCTTCTACCGTACTTGAAATATTTTTGCTGTTTGAATCCCAAAATTTATTTATCTTATATATTAAACTGGCTGTGCGTTTTAATAGTATAATTAAGAAAACCAAAGCAACTATTCCTAATAATCCTAGTATCACAAAAAAAAGTGTATAAATATTTATGTACAACTTGTACCACCTCTTACTCTATAGTTATAAGTCTCAAGCTTCTGTTTTATCCAAATACTCTCTTAACTTATTCTTGGACTGCTTAAGACTAAGCTTCTTTCTTATATCTTTATGTTCCTTATGACTCTTGTCCTTTTTAATTGCAGAAAACATCAAAATAGATACGATTCCTACTCCAGCAGCACCTATGTATTTTAATAGCTTATTTTTCTTGTCATCTTTAAACTCTATTGGCAATTAAATCCCTCCTTATTAGCTATATTATATATCATCTTTAATGTAACTTCTACAACAACTTCATAATAAAATATGCAATTACAACATAAAGATTAAATTTCACCAAAAAAATAGAGAGATTCTTTTCTCTCCAAACTCAAAATTATAACTATTTATCTTTTTGACTGTATTTATCTATCAATTGCTGCAGTTCTTTTGCCTCCATAGCTGCTTCATTTGCAAATTTTCTAAATGTTTCTATAACCTCTCTGTCATCTGTTCTTTTTGCATACTCTTGAAAATCTCTTACATTTTCCTGAACATCAAGAAGCTTAGTTTTTAATATATCCTGAGTTGATAAATCCACCTTATATCACTCCTCTCAATAGTATGTTTTACTGCCAAAGAAATTTTTATTCACTTAAAAACTTCACTTTTTCAAAGAAATTTTATTTTGTATGGAATATTCTTGCTAAGAAATCAAATACTACACATAACATAAAGCTTATTAAGGAGGTATTTACAATGAAAACAAATATACTACATAAAGCTACTGTAATGCTTTTAATAACCTTAACTTTATCACTTTCTATTTCTACAATTTTCACAAAAAATTCCTTGGCTGCACATCAAATTACTGTTCCGGAAAAATCAATTGAATACAATATGAAGCTTAGATGTAAAAATACCCTTCAAGAACTTGTGGAAAATAAAACCATAAATCAAAGTCAGGCAGATAAAATTTTCGATGTCTTAAATGAAAAACACTGCCATTGCCGAAATTGTCAAAAACACAAAATCCATCATCATTTTGAAAAAAAATTTTCTAACCCTCTGCATTCCCTGATTCAAGACGGAACCCTTACTAAATCACAAGCTAATATAGTTCTAAAACAACTAAAATTAAACTCTCATAAATAAAAAGACATCTGCTGCAGAAAGTTTTTGTGCAGTAGATGTCTTTTTATTTTTGTAACATGTAGCACAAGGCTTTTTAAGTTCATATTATATAATAAAATTAAATTAGGTGATTTTTAAATGACTATTGATAAATTAAAACTAAACACCATCAATTTAAGAAATACATTTTCCAATAGAAGTAAACCTCCCATATCAATAATAACTTCCACCAATAAGCCTAAATATTTTCGTAATACAATTAAAAATTATACTAGATTAAACTACAGGTATAAGGAGCTAATATTGATTTTTAATATAGATAATATAGACATTGATTATTACAAATCTTATGCAGAAAAGATTCCAAACGTGATGGTTTTTCAGCTAAATGAATGCTATTCCTTAGGATATTGTTTAAATTTTGGAGTTAATCAATCAAAATACAATTATATTGCTAAGATGGATGATGATGATTACTACGGCCCAAATTATTTAACTGATGAAATTAACGCCTTTAATTATACGGATGCTAAAATAATAGGTAAATGTAAGTACTTCACATATTTTGAAGACACAAGAGACCTATCTATTAACAATTATAGTCAAAGCTATGATTATACCAACTTTATTGCTGGTGGAACTTTTCTTATAAAAAAAGAATTATTTAAAACCTATAAATTTAGAGATGTCAACATGAGTGAGGATGCAGGATTTTTAGATGATTGCTCAAGTCATGGTATAAAAATTTACTCAATTGACCCATTCAATTATGTATATATGAGACATAAGTCCTTAAATGAGCATACTTGGAAAATACCAACTACAGCACTAAAAAAACAATATTTTCATTTTTATAAAACCACTAATTACATTCCAATAGTAAAAATATAGGAAGGTGATTAAAATTGTAACTGATAACTTTTTGTACGAAAAAGAAAAAGTTCTAGCTTTGAGATACATGTATGATTCCGCAAAAAAACCTGGAATCACAATAATAACAGTAACTAACAAACAAAAATATATAAAGAATATAATGGATAATTTTCGCAGATGTTTGTATCCCAAAAAAGAGTTTATAATTATATTAAATGATACAAAGCTTCAAACCTCATTGTACAAGAATTATTTTTCAAAAACAAAGAACTTAAAGCTTTTTAAAGTAGATTCTTCTTATTCCTTAGGAGAATGCTTAAATTTAGCGATAAGTAAATCTAATTACAACTATATTGCTAAAATGGATGATGATGATTATTATGGTTCCCATTACATCTTAGATTCAATGAATGCATTTAACTATACTGATGCTAGTATTATTGGTAAGGCAACTCATTTTATATACTTTGAGGATAGAACGCTTTTAAATCTGTGGTGTCAGGGCAATGAAAACACCTATGCAACAAGTGTAGCAGGTGCTACCTTTGTGATGAAAAAAAGCATTTTTAATAAGGTTAAGTTTAATAGTTTAAATAATGGAGAGGATATAGATTTATTATCTCAATGCAATAATTTAGGAATTAAAATATACTCCTGTAGTAAATTCAACTATGTATACAATAGACATGCATCTCCAGATAATCATAGTTGGAAAATAAGTAATGATTTATTAGTTAAAAGGAGTATTAAATTATGCATCACTAAAAGCTATAAGCGTATAGTTCATA
Source organism: Clostridium acetobutylicum ATCC 824 (assembly GCF_000008765.1). Lineage (NCBI taxonomy): Bacteria > Bacillati > Bacillota > Clostridia > Eubacteriales > Clostridiaceae > Clostridium > Clostridium acetobutylicum. The sequence goes on along the minus strand of NC_003030.1, from coordinate 1,756,785 downwards.
TATAAAAAACAGTGTGTTAGATTTATAGCACACTGTTTTTTTCATTATTACATCATTGTTTTTTAAGCATTAAGCCCCTCAAACTGCATGTTGTAGTAGTAAGAATAGACTCCTCCCTTTTTTAGAAGCTCTTCATGATTTCCTTTTTCCTTTATCCCTCTATCTTTTATAACTATTATTTCATCTGCATTTCTTATGGTACTTAATCTGTGGGCTATTACAATACTTGTCCTTCCTGATGAAAGTTTTTCTAATGACTTTTGTATATATTTCTCGCTTTCATTATCAAGAGCTGAAGTTGCTTCATCCAAAATAAGTATTGGAGGATTCTTAAGAAATACCCTTGCTATAGAAATTCTTTGTTTTTGTCCTCCTGAGAGCTTAACTCCCCTCTCTCCAACAAATGTATCATAACCATCTTCAAGACTCATTATATAATCATGAATATTGGCTCCTTTTGCAGCTTCAATAACTTCTTCTTCTGAAGCTTCTGGTCTTCCATACGCTATGTTGTCCCTTATAGTGCCTGAGAAGATATATACATCCTGTTGTACTACACCAATTGCATTTCTAAGTGAATTAAGAGTAACGTCCCTTATATCATTATCATCAATAGTTATTGAACCTGAGGTAACATCATAAAATCTAGGAAGTAGTGAACATATTGTAGTCTTTCCTCCGCCTGATGGTCCAACAAGAGCAACTGTCTTACCAGCGTCTATATTTATATTAAGGTTGTGAATTACCTCGTGAGCGTCATCATACTTAAAGCATACATCTTTAAATTTTATATTACCCTTCACATTTTTAATTTCCTCTGCTCCAGGTTTATCTAATATACTTGGTTTAGTTTCAACGACCTCTATAAATCTTTTAAATCCAGCATATCCCTTTTGAAATTGCTCCATAAAGTTTATAAGTACATCAATAGGATTAATAAATATATTTATATACAATGCGTATATAGCCAAATCTGATATTTTTAAAGTACCGTCCTTTATAAATACAGCACCTGACACTATAATTGAAAGATAAAGCATTCCCTGAAAAAGTGAGCTTCCAGCAATAAATTCTCCCATTGCCTTATAGGATTTAACCTTTGATTTTAAGTAGTTATTATTGCTCACATCAAATTTTTTCTGTTCAACAGACTCATTAGCAAAGGATTTTACAACTCTTATACCCTCAAGACTATCCTGGACTGAAGAATTTACATTAGCTATTTTCTTTCTATTGTCAAAAAATATCTTTTGCATTTTTGTATTTCTGTTTATAGAGAAAATAACCATAATTAAAGTCACAACAAATAATATAAAAGTCATCTTAACGTTAATCATCATTAGAATAACAAAAGATCCTAATATCTTAAGTGCTGAAATAAATACATTTTCTGGTCCATGATGTGCAAGCTCTGATATATCAAAAAGATCAGAAACAAGTTTAGACATCATTTCTCCCGTATTGTTTTCATCATAATATGAAAATGGAAGCATTTGAAGATGATAAAATAAATCCTGTCTCATATCTGTTTCCATCCTGGCTCCCATAATATGCCCCCAGGAAGCTATAAAATACTGACAAAAATATTTTGCCACATACATAATTGCTAGTCCTACTGCAATATAAATAATACCTGTTAATACTGTATCTCTATCCTTAATGAAAAAATTCTTAGAAAGATAACTTAAAATTATTGGAAAGGATAAATCAACCAAACAAACTATAAGTGCACAAATCATATCTGTAAAAAATAAAAATTTATACGGTTTATAATACTTAATAAATTTCTTAAATACTTTCATTTACTTCCTCCACTTCTAAAAATAATTTAAATATTTATTTCATATAATTTTAGAACACTGCCTTAAATATTTAAAGCAGTGTTCTAAAATCAGTTTATATGACATGATTAATTAGGCTTTAACTGAAGTCTTCACTCTTTTAACTACAACATGATTCTTCCACTTTCCGCTTCTAAATCTTATTATATACAAAATTCCTCTTACAAGCCAGTCAGTGTACATACCAAGAAAAATTCCCAAAAGTCCAAACTTCATTGTATTTCCAAGGAAGTTTCCAAGAACTATCCTAAAAAGCCACATTCCTATTATTGAAGTAACCATGGTATATTTAGCATCACCAGCTCCCTTAAGCCCTGCTGGTAAAGTAAATGCCGAAGACCATATAATCATGGCAAATGCATTGGCAATTAATACTTTAGATGACAACTTTATAATATCATTATTTCCAGTATACAGGGGAAGGTAAATGTCTTGAAAAAAGAATAGATAAGATACCAACTATGGCTAAAAGAACAGTTGATAGCTTTGTTATATACGAAAGACACTTCTCTGCTCCTTTATCATCATCTCTTCCCATATGTTGTCCTACTAAAGCCGTGGCTGCAATGACAAGAGAGTTTCCAGGTATATTCAAGAAATTTGATATTGAATTTACAATAGTGTTAGAAGCCATAGCTACCGTTCCCATTCCAACTATAAAAATCTGCATAATAAGTTTCCCACCATTGAATAATAGTGATTCTACACTGGCTGGTACTCCTATTCCAAATATTGGCTTAAGAAGTGTCATATCAAATTTAAATTCCGTTAGTTTTTTAAGCTGAACTATTCTAGATCCTCTAACCATAACTATAAGTATAATTATACCGCCTATTGTTCTGGCTGTGGCAATACCAAGAGCAGCACCTGTAATTCCTAGACTTTTCACTACAACAGTGCCATTGATTTTTATTCCCCATATAAATAATGCTGTAAATGCCACATTTAATACATTCATAAGTATGGAAATTTTCATAGGAGTTTTGGTATCTCCTGCACCTCTTAATATCCCATTAGATACTAAATCTATAGTTATAAGAGGATAAGTAAGAAGCGTTATACCAAAATAACTGTTTGCATCTAATATAACTTCTTTTTCAGCACTTCCAAACAAAAATCCCAAAAGAGGTCCTTTGAGTATAGCCATTATAATAGTTATAACAAAAGCTATTATAATAGTAGAATAAAGTGCCTGCTTGGTGCTCTCATTTGCTTTCTTTATATTGTTTTGTCCAATATATTGAGCTACAACCACTGTGCCCCCTACCGCAAGCGCTGAAAAAAAAGCTATAAATATATTGTTTATTGAGTCAATCATACCTATAGCTGAAACAGCTTCTTTACCTATGTGTCCAGCCATCATAGTATTTATCATTCCCATAAGAGTTACAAATAACTGTTCAACAAAAATTGGAGCTGCAAGTTTAACTACATCTTTTCTTACTAAAGCCATAAACATCATCCTAACAAAAAATACATCTCAAAACATCATACAACAAAATCAGTATTTTGTAATGTAATCTCCTTCTAATTTTATAGTAAATAGTAAATTTTCATCATGTATCCTTAAGAAATCTATTAATTTCTTCAATTTGCTTAATATCATTTCTATGTTTTAAAATTCCCTACACATTCATAAGGCTTTTAAGTTTGTAATATTGTATTATTACTTCTTTATTAATATTTAGCGTTATTTATAGGTATTTTAATTACTATTTATTGATTTTTTAATTATTTTGATTGTATTTATGCTTTATCATTAATATTATGATATTCATAAATTATTTACATTTAAAAAACTTTATGGTATAAGATATATAAATTCTATGAAAGAAAAGAGTAAGCTATATATCTGTTCTAAATATTTACTCTAAAGTAAATACCATAAGAGAGCTAACGCTTGGTGAAAGTTAGTGTTCAGAATATATCCGAAAATCCTTCTTGAGAAGTGAAACTGAAACTTATAATTTAAGTAAGTTTTACCGGATTTCCACCGTTAAAAAGAAAGCGTATCAATAGCGTACGTGTTTTGAGCTGCCATAAATTAATTATTTATGGAATCAGGGTGGTAACGCGAGTATAACTCGTCCCTTTATTGGGACGGGTTTTTTTATTATATAAATTTTAAAATTACAATTTTGGGAGGCATAATAACAATGAAAGAATTATCTAAGAAAAACACATTTTTTGTAGGTCTACTTCTTTTCTCAATGTTCTTTGGCGCTGGAAACCTAATATTTCCACCATTTTTAGGACAACTATCTGGAAAATATGTATGGATAGCTTTTAGCGGATTTATTATCACCGCTGTTGGACTACCTATTTTAGCTGTAATAATTGTATCTAAATCTAAGGGCTTGTTTAACCTTGCAGCACATGTAAATCCAACCTTTGCACTAATATTTACTGCATTAATTTATTTATCAATAGGACCTTTTTTAGGAATTCCAAGGACAGGAAGCCTTGCTTTTACAATGGGCGTATCACCATTCTTACCAAAAAGCCTTGCTTCAAGTCCAATACCACTTTTAATATACACCTTAATATATTTTTCAATTGCATTTTGGCTTAGTTTAACACCTTCCAAACTTGTAAATCGTTTAGGAAAAGTACTAACCCCTATATTGCTAGTACTAATTTTTATAGTATTTATAAAAAGCCTTATAACTCCTATAGGCGCTTTTGGAACTCCAAAGGGAGACTATTCGTCCTTTCCATTTTTTAAGGGCTTTTCAGATGGCTATCTAACAATGGACGTAATCGCTGCTTTAAACTTTGGAATTGTAATTTCATCCACTTTAAAATCTATGGGAGTTAAAAGTGAAAAATCTATAATATCTTACTCAATTAAAGCAGGTCTAATTGTAGGTGCTATGCTTATAATAATTTATGCTATGCTCTCTTATGTGGGAGCCTCAAGCAGAACTATTTCCTTAAATGCTCAAAATGGCGGTGAAATTCTAACAAGTGCTGCATCTCACTTATTTGGACATTATGGAATAATAATACTTGGTGTAATATTTTCACTTGCATGTCTTAATACAGCTACAGGCTTAATAACCTCCTGCAGTGAATATTTTACAACTTTAACCAAAAACAAATTATCCTATAAGACCTGGGTATTTATTTTCGCTTTCTTAAGTATGCTTTTTGCAAACATTGGTTTAACAAAAATACTTTCTATTTCTGTCCCAGTTTTAAATGCAATTTACCCTATGGCAATAATACTTATGATAATGTTTTTACTAAGTAATTTATTTAAAGGTTCAAAATATGTTTATATCTTAGGAATGTCTTTCACTGGTATTTTTAGTATTTTAGATTCTTTAAATCAAACATTGATAAAATCTAGTACTATAAATAGTACCTTTAATCTTTTGCCTCTTTACACAAAAGGACTTGGCTGGATTGTGCCTGCACTAATAGGTCTTATACTAGGATATTTAATTCATATTTTCAAAAAATCCCATACAGCTTAAAGAAAATATCCCCCCAATAGTTATTAATAAAATGTTAACACCTAGTTCATTGAATAAAGGGTATTTATATGTTAAAAATATATTTAAAACCTATATAGAGTTCATACATTTTTTTAACCATATACAAAAACTTTTAAGGGGGGATTACCTTGAATAAGTATACAAGATATTTTAAAGATTCATACGGATGGGATAAATTATCAACTTATCTATCCATTATTGGTTTACTTTTAATGTTAAGCAAATACAGTAGTTTATTTGGACTAATGCTAATTGCAGCAGCTACTTTTAGAAGTATTTCCAAAAACAAGTACAAAAGATATCGTGAACTTCAAGCCTTTGAGGATTTCTCTTTAATATTCCGTCAAAGAATCTACAGGTTAAAGCAAAATCTATATTCTTTTAGGAATTACAAAACCTTTAAATGCCCAAACTGCTCTCAGAAACTTAGAGTACCTAGAAAACAGGGAAAAATAGTTGTAACCTGCAAAAAGTGCGGAACCGAATTCAAGAAAAAATCTTAAAAGCTTTGTCTCAAGATAAAATTGAGACAAAGCTTTACTTTTTATATATTTCTTTTAAAATTTGTAATTCCACCTTTAGGATCATCAACATCTCCTTTATACCTAGGTATGAGATGTATATGCATATGTTTTACTGTCTGGCCTGCATAATACCCTACATTTACACCTATGTTATATCCTGAAGGCTCATATTGAATGTCCAGTATCCCCTTTGCCTCATGCAAAAGACTATACATTGCCATTACCTCTTCACCTGATGCTTCAAAAAAGAATGGAAAATGCCTTTTAGTAATTATCAAAGTATGCCCTTCATTTACTGGATTTTTATCTAATATTGCAAAGGCTAATTTATTTTCACATATTATATCAAAATTATTACTGCTGCAAAATGGACAATTATTATTTTCCACAAAATCATCTCCTTATAGCATAATTAATAAATTGGCTATACTAAATTATTATATACCTGTAATTACAAAAAACAAATTAAATGATAACCTCACTCAATTTACTTAATATCTTTCAATAATATTGTATAATATCAATGAATAACTTTGTATCCTTTTTGCAAATTCTATAAAAAAAGGAGGTTAATTTCAATGAATAAGACTGATAAACACAAAGAAATATGTAAGAGGTTAAATGAATTATATGCAGCAAAAAATAAAGATTACGGCGACAGTTTTGGAATAGGTTTTAAGGAATATGGTTTGGTAATGCCTTCTATAAGACTAGATGACAAATTAAGCCGATACAAACAACTAATAAAAAACAAAGCTGAAGTTAAGGACGAAAGCATAATCGATACTCTTATGGACCTTGCAAATTACAGCATCATGACTATTATAGAACTAGAAAATGAAGATACTGAATAAATTATCTGGAGGTATTTTTTTGAATTTTAATAATAAAGAAAGCTTAAGAATTGGAAACAGAGGTGTAGATCCTCTTGATAAAAGATTCTTTTCTATAGAAGAAATTTCACGATTAAAAAAGGCACATGAGGAACTATTTTGGCTTCTAAATAGAGGTTATAATATGAATTCATCTATAAATTTAATTGGAAATCACTATCAGTTTTCACTTCGTCAAAGACAGGCACTTAGACGTTCAACTTCTTCCGAATACTATACTAACTTAAGAAAATCAAAATCGCTTTGCATTTCAAATTTAAAGTATCAAAAGCTATATGTTGACGGATTCAACTTAATAATAACCCTAGAAGTTGCATTTTCAGGTGGCGTTTTAGTAATTGGTAATGATTCTGTCATACGTGATATAGCAGGAATACAAGGAAGCTACAAACTCATAGATAAAACAGATAAAGCAATAAATGCTGTAGTAAAAACCTATAAAGACTTTGAAATATCAGAAGTTAATTTTCTTTTGGATTCTCCAGTATCAAATTCTGGAAGACTAAAGGAAAGAATTTCAAACCATTTTAAAGAAGAAAAAATTAATGTAAATGTAGATTTGGTTCCAAATGCTGATGCGGTTCTATTTGAACTTGAAAATGTTGTAACTTCTGATTCTATAATACTTGATAGATGCAAAAGCTGGGTGAATTTATCTAAAGAAATAATAGAAAGATATATTCCCACTGCAAATTTAATAAATTTAAGCTGATAAATATAAAGCCAACCTTAAGTTGGCTTTATATTTAGTCTATTCAATAGATTTTACCATATTAAATAGAGTTCTATTAACAGGAGTATCAACTCCGTATTTTTCTCCCAAAGCACAAACTTCACCTGACAGCATGTCTATCTCTGTTTTTCTGCCCATCAGTATATCTTGACACATAGAGGTTTTACCGTGCAGTTCACATTCATCCAAAACAGCTAACCAATGATTAATTTCTTCAATTTTTAGATTAACACTTGCTTTTTGTGATATATTAATCACTTCCATCATAGCTGAAACCATGGTCTCTCTTGCATATTTGTTCTTTTGAAGCATTCCATAATTTGCTTTAAGTATTGCAGAAACAGGATTTATCCCAACATTAAACATGAACTTAGACCACATTGAATGAATTATATCAACAGGAATTTCATAATCTATTTCAGCATCATCAAATAATTCTCTAACAGCCTTGATTTTTTCATACTTATTATCACTTTCCTTCTGCCCAAATACTATTTTATACCCATCTGATACATAAACTTCGCTTCCTTTTCTAGTTGACTCAAGCACACAATAGGAATATAGTATTTTATCCATACCATAAACTTTGCCTATTTCTTCCTCGCTTTTAATACCGTTTAAAAAGGAAAGTATTATAGTATTTTCACCTACATAATTTCGTATTTCCTCTATAGCTTCTTCTAATTGATTATATTTTACAGCTATTATAATTAAATCATCTTTTCCTAAGTTTTCATTAGGCGATACGCACTTAAAATCATATTTTTCTCCATTTATAAGGAAACCATTTTTAGTGAGTTTCTCTTTCCTCTTGTCATCTGCTATAATTTTGAAATTGTTAGGATTTAATTTATATAACTTTCTACCATATGCACAACCAACAGCACCCATCCCTACTACAGAGATATTCCTTATTCTTTTCAATATACTCACTCTCCCAAAACTTTAAAAACAATAACTTTAACCTAATGTTTTAAAAATTGTCTTTTCTAATTTTTTGGTAATAATCTATGATGTGCCTTTCATGCTGCTCCTTCATAATAGGTGACTTAATTAAAAACTCTGCTGTAGATTCATTCATTGCTATTGGAATATCATAAAGTACAGAAATCCTAAGAAGTGCCTTTACATCAGGATCATGTGGCTGAGCTGTAAGTGGATCCCAGAAAAAAATCATAAAATCTATATCTTCATTTACTATAGCAGCTCCTATTTGTTGATCTCCCCCCATAGGTCCGCTTTTATATGGAAAAACCTCAAGTCCTGTTGCCTCTTTTATAAGCTTTGCAGTAGTGCCTGTACCACAAAGGCTGTGATTACTTAAAACTTCCGAATTTGCCTCACACCAGCTAATCAAAGCTTTTTTTCTATTGTCATGTGCAACTAAGGCTATCTTTTTTTTACTATTCATTATAAGTGCCATAATTAATCCCCCTCTTTTGTATAAATATATTTATTATAATAAATTATATCACATAGAAAACTAATTTGTACCATTTAATTCTTAAAAGGTCGGTCCCCAAAAATACAGATACAATAAAAAAAGATTAATTAAATCCAGAGATAATTCTCCAGATTTAATTAATCTATTTTTGCAATTTATAACTTTCCTCTAATACCCAAGTGTTTGTGTCCCATTTGTATAATGTTATGTTGTCAAAATCAGATTTAAAATTGCATTCATAATCATTGACATACCTTAACATTTCATCAAAGTTTTCTCTAACTCTCTTACTCACAACAGTGCAATGGAAAACCTTGTTTTTTCCCTCGTTATTTTTCCACTCAAGCCACTTTAGTCCTTTAAGTTCATCAATTAACTTGTCGTGAACTTCTTTTGCCTCCTTTGATAAATTAATAGGCATATAAATTACATCTTTTCTAAAACTCGAAAATCCACTTATATCCATATTGTAGGCATTAAAACTACTTTCAAATTTCTTTAAAATGTTTTTCATATCATCTATGTTTTTTTCATCAGTTTCAAAGGGTGCCTTTATGGTAAAATGGGGCGGCAATTTAGAACGTCTAGCATTAAACTCATGCTTAAGTTCAGAAGCAAGCCTATTATTAAGCTTAGCTGCCTCTCCATTTATAATACAGACTAAAACATATCTCATTTAAATTGCTCCTTGTTCTTAAAAATTTTTATACGTATATTATTTTAAGCCATTTTATTTTTATTATCCACTATCTCTTGTATATATCCTTGGAGCTGATCCTCCATATATACCCATGACCGTCTTGAAAATTTCACTGCAACTCCTGATTTTTTAGATTCTCTTTTTATTATATCTACCAAGTTATGACCTACAAAATCCACCAATACTAGAACTAAATCTAAATTTGAATTTATCTTTATTTTTTTATTGCCTGATTTTCTTCCAGTAACATGTTCTATTTTACTAAATCCGTTTTCCTTTAATTTATCCTTTATATTTCCTAATTTATCTCCACCTATAAGCAAAACACTCATTAAACTCTCCTCCTTATTAAATGATTATGATTATCAATATCATTTAATAAGATTTTATAACATTTCCTCTATTAAGTCAAATTTAAAAGAGACAATACTATTATTAGACCATTGTCTCTTTTAATAAGGACTTTATTATAAATTTTCAGCTAAATCTCTAAGTATCTGAGATGTAGAATTCAATTCCTGAATTGATGCATTAACCTGTTCAAAAGCTGATACCTGTTCATCAAATGCTCCCCTAGTGTTTTTTGTATCATCGTAAATATTATTAATGGCTTTAGTTATTTCCTTAAGCACAGAATCTACCTTTCCTATTGACTCACTACTTGAATTAGATAATTTTCTTATCTCCTGAGCCACCACACTAAATCCCTTACCAATTTCACCTGCTCTTGCAGATTCTATAGCAGCATTAATACCTAATAAGTTTGTTTGCTTAGATATACTTTGTACAAATCCTAATATGTCATCTGTATTTCTTGTAGTCTCTATTGCTGAATTTACAATATTATTGGTGTTCTCATTTAATCTCACTAATTCTTGAACACCCAAAGTTAAATTTTCAATTACAGAAGCTATTTGACTCATCCCTTCAGCAATATTTTTAGATAAATCATATAATTTAATGCTTTTTTCCAGGCTCTTCCCTCCTACAACTATACCTTTAACTTCTCCACTTTCATCTTTTATAGGAATAGCATAAGATTTAAAATAAATTCCGTAAACCTCTTTAGGTACCTTTTTTATAATATTCTCACCTGAATTCAGAGAATCGTAAACCGCTCCTCCTTTGGGAATACTTTCATTAGCATTTGTTCTTATTGGCATTTTATCAGTACAAAAAACATCTATATATTTTTCCTTATCTGCAACAGCTACTGCTAACTCTTTATCGAAAAACACCTCTAAGTAAGGCATTACTATTGAAAACGCCTCTGCTAATTTTTCTGGTGACACATTTTGATTTATCATAAAATTCTACAACCCCTCTTTTTCTAATTAAACTTTGAATCTACTAATTATATTACTGAGTTCATTAGCACTGTTTTTATTATTTTCTACGCTCTCTTCAATAAATTTAACTTTTTCCACAATATTCAAGGACTTTTCAGCTATATTTCCAACACCTATAGCTCCATTGTTAACAACTATAGCAATTTCAGATATAGCCTTAGAAATTCCGTCAATAGATGAATTTAATTGTTTTGAAGTAGTACTAAATTCGCTCATTAATCCATTAACTTTTTCTGCATCAGCACTGTATGTTTCAGCAGAATTTATGAATTTATCATAATCCTTATATACATTTTCATCCACAAATTTTAAAAGTTTAACAGATTGATCATTTAACTCTTTAACGGACAAGTTTACTGTTTCAACAACACTCTGAATCTTACTAGCCATATCACTTGACTGCTCTGCCAAAGTTCTAACTTCTTCTGCCACTACTGCAAATCCTTTTCCTGCTTCTCCGGCTCTTGCAGCTTCTATTGCTGCATTCAATGCAAGTAAATTAGTTTGCTCTGTTATTTGAAGAATAGCACTAGCTAAATTATCTATTTCCTTTACAACTTCTGATTTTTTAATAGCACTTTCAAGTCCAACCTTAACATTAGCATATATCTCATTAGCAGACCTTTTTGAGTTTACAACGTCTTGTTTTATCATTGAAGACATTTTATTTGTATTATAAGTTAACTCTGACGCATTTTCTGCTTTTTCTGCTATATTAGAAATAGAACTATTTACTTCATTAGTGGAAGCAGAAACCTCTTCCACAGTAGCTGAATTTTCTTCCATTCCTGCAGAAAGATTTTCTGTTTCACCAGAGGTTTCATCAGCATAAGATTTAAGCTCTTTTGTTAAATCAAAAACCTTATCTGCATTTCCATTTATGTTTTCAGAAACAGAATTAAGTTGTCCTGCAAGTTTTCTAAATGTTTCCCTTATATCAGCTACAGAATTAAATATTATTCCTACCTCATCCTTAAAGTTTTTATATTTATCATATTTATGATCAATTACTAGATTAAGTTTAGCAGTTTCATCAGCAAGACCTGCTATGTCAAGTATAGGATCTGCAATTCTCTTAGAAAGAACTATCCCCACAGCACAGGCTATTACAGCCAATATAGCACTTAAAATAACAGACATAAGTATTGTATTTCTTGGAGCCACCATAATTTCAGATTTAAATGAAACAAGCACTAATGTCCATTTTAAATTAGGCATTTGGTAGTAATATACAACCTTTGATTGACCTTTATCTGTATACTCGACAAAGTCCTTTGTTTTTGCATTTCCTTCACTTAATGCATTAATTACTTCTTTCATTTTTCCATTTCCTATTGGTTTTCCTATATCCTGTGTTTTCTTATTGTATAATATGTTCTTCTTTTCATCTACCATATAAACATAACTTGAAGGTGAACTATAGGTTTTAACATTCTTTAAAAACTTTGAAAAACTAGCACCCTCAACAGATGACGCCACAACTCCAATAACCTTCCCATTACTAACTACTGGACTTGCAAAAACTATTATAGGTTTATGAGTTGTATTTGATATAGTTGTATCACTTATAGTTTCTTTTCCATTAAGTGCATCTTTAGCGTATTTCTTATCAGCATAGCTTTTTCCAACAAAAGAAGCATTGCTATCAGAAATATCTTTAAGGTTGCTATCAAGAACAAACGTATGTGATATATTTCCAGCTTTTTTCACATAATTTTGAAGCCATTCGTTGTTTTCAGTTACTTCAGGCAAGCTTTGCCCATCCGGGTTTTTAATTAATAATTGAACTATTGAATTCCTGGACGCAACCAAGCTGTTAACTGATTGTTCCTTATTTACAACAGCATTAATGTTATCAATACATTGGCTAGATACTGATTGCATTTCTCCTTTGCTTTGCTTGTCCATAGCACTTACTTCATTTATGCATATGGCAGCACCCACAGCTACTGTTGAAAATATTACTAAAGCTATAATTACAATTGACAATTTTTTCTTTATTGACATTCATTACCACCTCTTATTAATTTGTCCTTTAGTTTAAAATATCGTAGTTATATAAAACATCTTAAGTTAAATATTCTATAATTGGCAATTTAAGTTTCCTCTTGTAACTTGTATGATATACTTTAAATACCATAAATTCCTTTATATAAGTGTACTTTGTTATTAATCTGTTATTATTAAATTCTTTGTATTACTACATTACCAATTTTAAAAAGTTGTACTGTATAATAATTATTTCATTTTACATATTGGATATGTTTTAAAATTATGTTGAAAATTAATATAAAATTAGAGGATAGGTTAAGCTATCCTCTAATTTGCATAATGAGTAAATTTTTTACAACAACTTATAATAATTTGTTTTATGTTTTCAATTAAACAGATTGAAATTTGAGCCAATGAGTTAGCCTTTTTTCACATCAAGTACAACATCATTTGAGTACACCTCGTTTTGTTAACTTTCTGCAATAGAAGAATAACCCCCATGTTATTATTAATAATGTTATATCGAAAATAGATATAAAAGGACCAAAAACATCCCAACGGTTTCTAAATGCAAATGTTAGAACTTCTAAGAAGAACATAGAAACAGCAGAAGCAAATCCTATCCACATTGCCCATTGGATACGAAATAAAAGCAAAATTGGGCAAATCAACCCACAGAAAATATTCGTTGTATATAAAATCAAAAACACTATTGGATAATTTGTAAAATATGCAACTACAGCTTCTCCATAGTGCTTGGAATTATAATAGTCAACATTATGCCCTAACATCATAAAATAGTCATAAACTCCATTAGCGTAAATGAAAACAAATAACAATCCAATTAACCATAAATGCCATGGTATCTTAATATGTTGTTCAGTTGAAGTTTTAACTTTCATATTTTCTTTTTCCATATAATCCCTTCAAAATCCGAATTATAAATTAGTCTTCATAGAAATATATATACCATTTTGTAAATATATTTGATTATAGCTAAATTACATGTAAATTATAACACGAAAAATATGTAAAATGAATGAAATTTATACATAAATAGGTTTCCTTGTTTTATAATCTTTAATTTTAACAGTAGAATGTGCTGTATATGATATATACCTTCTTTGTAATGACCTCTTTTTATTCTTTGGTGTTCTAAACTTAAATCATTAGCAAATTGTATATAACTTTTATGTGAATCTGTGCAAAGAATAGACTTATCCCCTATACGTTCTTTATAGAGCCTTTCTAAGTCTTTGTGTGACATTCTTCCTTTACAAATAAGTTCAGCAATAATATTACCAGCTCTATCTATTGCGGTAGCAACACATACCTGTTCGTTAGATATACCCCTCTTTTTAGCTTTTTCACCACGTTTACGAGCTTTTCTTGGCATTACAAATGATGTACTCTTTTTATGATTACCTTTAAAAGATTCTCTAAAAAGATTTCATCTGCTTCGACAACACCATCAACAGAACCAACACCAATAAATGTTCTGATAGCCTCTAATATCTTATGCCTCCAAAAGAATGATGTTGCGATATTAATATTTACTGTCTTTGCACACTTTCTAATAGAATACCCTACAATCATACATTTTGCATATTGAAGCCATTTATCTAAAGGCTTTTTGCTACTTGAAATAGGTGAGTATGTAAAATCAGTAAAGGTCTTTTTACAAGTTTTGCATACATACCTTTGTTTTTCGTCATGCTTTCCATTTCTTGAAAACATTTCTAATTTACAATGAAGGTAAACTTTACCTTTTGAGAACCTATTTTCTCTAACTTCTTCTGTAATTTCACTTGCATAGGAATTAAGAACATCTTCTAAAAAAGAAAGTAACTGCTCTTGTTCATGTATATTAAGTGTTTCAATTTCGTTTATTATAGAACTCACACTTGACATAATGACAACCTCCTAAACAAGTAACTTTAATATTATTATACCGCAGTGCGAACACACGTTCAATATCAACATCTTTCTAAAACATAGCCTACATATTTAATGGTTATAGCTTATTTTATGTTTTTTATAAGCTATAATTTGGTATATAATTATATAAAGATATTAAAATGTATATAACTATGTTATAAAAAAAAGAAAAGAGGTGAATTTTAGTGAGCTGTGTTCTTCTCACTAAATGAATTTGATGAATAATTTAAAAGGTTTAGAATTACTAAGAAATCCCTTCCTCAATAAAGGTACTGCTTTTACTCTTGAAGAAAGGAAAAAATACGATTTAACCGGTCTTCTTCCTTGTGCTGTAATGACTCTTGAAGAGCAAGAAAAGGTGGTTTATGAAAAGCTTAAATCAATTGATGATGCTTTAGATAAGCATTTTTATTTAATGAACATATACGATACAAATAGAATTCTTTTCTATTATGTGGTAAAAAAACATATCGTTGAACTTCTTCCTATAGTTTATACCCCTACTATTGGAGATGCCG
Organism: Clostridium acetobutylicum ATCC 824; assembly: GCF_000008765.1. NCBI lineage: Bacteria > Bacillati > Bacillota > Clostridia > Eubacteriales > Clostridiaceae > Clostridium > Clostridium acetobutylicum. The sequence continues at coordinate 1,741,353 of NC_003030.1, read as the reverse complement.
TAATTAATTACTCTAAGAATTACGATACTCCTAAGGATGCTGTCTTCTTATCTATAAACCATCCCGAAAATATAAAAAAATCTATAGAAGCTGTTTCCAATGATTTAGACGATATTAAGCTTATTGTTGTTACTGATGGTGAAGGTGTTCTTGGCATAGGTGATTGGGGTATTCAAGGTGTGGATATTTCCATTGGTAAACTTGCTGTATACACTGTGGCTGCCGGTCTTAACCCTAGAAATGTCCTTCCTATTGTTATTGATGCAGGTACTAATAATGAAGCTCTTCTCAATGATCCTTTTTATGTTGGCAATAAACACAAAAGAGTTACTGGTGAAAAGTACTACTCCTTCATTGATGAATTCGTAAAAACCTGCACCTCACTTTTCCCTGATGTTCTTCTTCACTGGGAAGACTTTGGACGCGGCAATGCAAGCACTATACTTGAAAAATACAGAAATAACATATGCACCTTTAATGATGATATTCAGGGTACAGGCGTTATGATGGTAGCTGCTCTAAACTCTGTAGCAAAAGTAACTAATACTCCTATTAAAAATCACAAAATACTTGTATTTGGCGGTGGTACTGCTGGTATTGGTGTATCTGATCAAATACTTTTAGAAAAAATTAGAAGCGGTCTTACTCTTGATGAGGCTTTAAAAGATTTTTATATTGTAGATCGTCAGGGCCTTATCACTGAGGATATGCAGGATTTAACTGAAGGACAGAAAAAATATTCTAGAAAAAAAGGTGAATTTAAAAAACCTCTAAAAGACCTTGCAGAGATAGTTGCTGAAGTTAAACCTACTGTACTAATTGGAACCTCCGGAGTTCACGGTGCCTTTACTGAAGCTGTTGTTAAAAACATGGCAAAATCCACTGAAAGACCAGCTATAATGCCAATTTCTAATCCAACAAAGCTTGCTGAAGCAAAAGCTGAGGATATAATAAAATGGTCCGATGGAAATGCTCTTGTGGTTACTGGAAGTCCTTCTTCTCCTGTAGAATACAAGGGTGTAACCTATACAATAGGTCAGGCTAACAATGCCCTTCTTTATCCTGGTTTAGGTCTTGGAATAGTTGTTTCTAAGTCTAAGACTGTTTCTGATGGAATGCTTGCTGCTGCTGCTCACGGTGTTTCTTCTTTAATAGACCTTTCCGTAAAAGGTGCACCTATGCTTCCTGTAATATCAAAGCTTAGAGAAGCCTCAAAGCTTGTAGCTACTGCTGTGGTTAAAGAAGCCGTTAAAGAAAATTTAAATCGTGCACCTATAGTTGATGCTGAAAATGCTGTTGAAAATGAAATTTGGGAACCATACTATAAATAATTAAAAAAACACTTATACATACGCTATTAAATAATTTTAGCACATGTATAAGTGTTTTCACTTTAAAACTGTACCAAAGAATAAAGATTGTCCTTTTGTTCTTGGTTTATTCCTATATACCTAAGTGTAATTGCTTGAGAACTGTGATTAAACGTATCCATAATTAAGCCTATATTATATTTTGAAGCTTTATACGTCCAATATCCCCAGGTCTTACGTAAACTGTGCGTTCCAAAGTTCTCAACCCCACAAATAATTGCCGCTTCCTTTAATATCCTGTAGGCTTGTACCCTTTCTAAATGTCCTCCTTTTCTACTGTAAAATAAATACGAGTCCATGCTCATCTGCTTCTTTTTTACAAACCCTAGTAAAGTTTTTTTTATTGCCGGATTTAACTTAATCTTTTTAACCTTACCAGTCTTCTTTTCTTTTAATGTAAAATAGTATTTATATTCGTAGTTTGGGTTAAAAATATCCTTAACCTTCACAGGCAGTATATCACTTATTCTGAGCCCTGTATTTAATCCAAATTTAAATAGCACTCCATATTTAATATCCTTACCATTTAAATAATAATAAATTTGTTTAATTTTCTTTTTGTCTCTTATAGGTTCTACAACCATGAAATTACCTCCAAATATACTTAGAAGAAAAAGTAAAACGTTACATTACATTTTTCAACATACGTAAACATTATACCATAATAAATTTAACTTAATTCCATTAAATAAGTAATTTTTCTATATTTTATAAAGAAACAAATTAAGCATATTGTTTCATTAGTATGTTTTTCATACGAGCAATACCAATTTCACTTAAAAATCTTAAAAGTTAAGTAACTATAAATAAAAAATAACTTTAAGCTCATACTATATTTAATATTATTTTTTAAAATTTAAGGAGGCTATTACACAATGGCAACTATGCGTGAACCAAGATTCAAATTATCCAGGCGTCTAGGAGTAAATATATATGGTCATCCTAAGGCTATGAAAAGATTTGAAACTACAAACACAAGAAAGAAGAAGATTTCTGATTATGGAATGCATTTAATAGAAAAACAAAAATTGAAGGCATACTACGGTGTTCTCGAAAAACAATTTAGCAGATATGTTAAAGCTGCGATGAAAAATAAAGAAGCAAGCGGAAGCTCTTTATTAAAAATTTTAGAATGTAGATTAGATAATGTAGTTTACAGGATAGGTTTTGCTAATTCTATACGTCAAGCAAGGCAAATGGTAAGTCATGGTCTTATATTAGTTAATGGAAAAAAACTCGACATTCCTTCTTATGAAGTGCAAGTTGGAGATGTAGTATCATTAAAAGAAAAACACAGACAAAATGAAATGTTCTCAAACAACTTTATGAATCTTTCAACTTTTAATGTACCCTATATAGAAAAAAATCCCGACGAATTCTCTGGAAAATTATTAAGACTGCCTAATATAGATGAAATACCTATAAAGGTAAATGAGGTTGCTGTAATAGAATTTTACTCAAAATAAAAAATAAGCCCTAACTGTTAATTCAAGTGGGCTTATTTTAATAAATACTATTCTCTAATGAATGGTTGACAAATTCTACATATGAGCATATTATTAATTTTGTTAATGCAAATTATTTGCAAGTACATTTTAGGAGTGGTAAATAATATGATAAAAAAATTCTTTTCTTTAATTGCTGTTTTAATTGGCTTAGTAGTACTCGCCTCGTGCAGCAACAATCAATCCAGTAACGGAAAAATGAAGGTTGCTGTATCCTTTAATGCAATGAAAGAACTTACATATGCCATAGGTAAAGATAAAATTGATATAGTAACTATAATACCAAATGGTACAGAACCCCATGATTTTGATCCTAAAGCAAAGGATATTAAAACTTTATATGATTCTAAGGTTTTTATATACAGCGGACTTGGAATGGAGACCTGGGTAGATAAAACTTTAAAGTCAGTTGACAATAAGGAGTTAATTACCCTTGAGGCCTCAAAAGGAATAAATGCCATAAAAAATTCAGATTCCAAAGAAATATCCGAACATGGAAAATACGATCCTCATTCTTGGCTCAGTTTAAATAATGCAAGAATAGAATCTAAAAACATAAGAGATGCCCTTGCCAAGGCAGACCCAGCTAACAAAAAATTTTATTACGATAATTATGATAAATTCTGCAAAAAAATAGATTCATTAAATCAAGAATATGTAGAAAAATTTAAAATCGTTAAAAGCAAGAATTTCGTAACAGGACATGCTGCCTTTGCTTATCTATGCAGAGACTATAACCTAAAACAAAAGAGTGTAGAAAATGTTTTTGCTGAAGGTGAACCTAGTACTAAACAATTAGCAGATTTAACGGAATACTGCAAAAATAATAATGTAAGAACTGTATTTTATGAAGATATGGTAAGTCCTAAAGTATCACGTACTCTAGCCGAAGAGGTCGATGCAAAAACACAAAAAATATATACTGTAGAAAGTGCTGAAGATGGAAAGGACTATCTTTCTTCAATAAAAACTGATTTAGATGAAATTTATAACAGCTTAAAATAATTTTTTTCATAACCCGATATAAAATAGAATATCTATAATTGTATTGAAAAAGTAAAATCAGTATTGATTTTACTTTTTTATTTAAATATATTAGGTGGTGATATAAATTGGAAAATAGTCGTCATAATGAATTTTTCCTTCCCCTTCTTTTATGCATAATTTTACCCATAATATTTATGCTTACCACAAATATTAAAATACTCAGAAAAACTTTTTCTTTTATACTTCAAAACTCTTTTTTGCAAAGTTTTGTTACTATCTTTATAAGCATTATTTTAGAAGCATTACCTTTTATTATTATAGGTGTATTTTTATCTTCTCTAATTCAAGTATTTATATCAGAAGAAACTCTCTCTAGAATAATACCTAAAAATATTGTTCTTGGAATTTTATCAGCTGCTACTATAGGTCTTATATTTCCTGTATGCGATTGTGCTATAGTACCCATAGTTAGAAGATTACTAAAAAAGGGACTTCCCCTACCAATAGGCATAACCTTTATGCTATCCGTACCAATTATAAATCCAGTGGTTCTTACCTCAACTTATTACGCATTTTTAAGCAATCCACATGCACCACTTATACGTGCTGTTGCTGGATGGATAAGTGCAGTACTAATCGGTTTTATAATAAATAAATTAGACAAAAGTAAAACTAAACAAGCTAAACTACATGAAATTTTATTTAACGAGAGAGTGTACATGCCTAAGAACAATCCTATTGTTACCAGTAATCATAATCATGAACATCATAAGTGCAGTTGTGGTCACGTTCATCACGAAGAAGAAAAATTTTCAGCTCTTACTTTAGTACATGTATTAGATCATGTAAGCTTAGAACTTCAAGATGTGGGGAGATTTGTAATAATGGGTGCATTTCTTTCAGCACTTATGCAAACCTTTATTCCAAGAAAATATATACTATCAATAGGCCATGGTAACATATCATCAATTATAGTTATGATGATTTTGGCATACGTACTATGCGTTTGTTCTGAAACTGATGCTTTTATAGCACGTACTTTTGTAAATCAATTCACCAATGGTTCTATAGTTGCATTTTTAATTTTTGGACCAATGATAGATATAAAAAATACTCTTATGCTTTGTGAAACCTTTAATTTAAAATTTGTATTCAAATTAGTGTCCATAATAATTGTTGTATGTTTTCTCATAGGACTAGCCTTTAATTTTGTTAAAATTCCATTATAAAAGGAGATTGAAATGAAGAACGAATTTAAATGGTTTATAATACTTTTAGGTTTTACATATTACATGTACTATCTTATATCAAGCAAAAAACTTTACCTATTTATACACCCTAAAATGACAGCTTATATAATCTTTGCTTTTGTGATTTTTTTTATATTAATTATTTTCCAACTTAAAAAGCTTTTTACCAGAAAAAATCACTCTTCATTAAAAGCAGCTTCATCTATTTTCTTCGTTCCACTTATACTAGCCTACATTATAAATCCACAGGGATTAAATTCAAATATTGCTGAAAAAAAAGGAATAACAGAACTATCTTCTATAGAATCTACTTCAGGCGCTTCTAAAAGCAAATCCGATTATATAAAATTAAACGATGAAAACTTTTCAGATATGACAACTGAAATAACAAATAATATAATTAAGTACAAAGGTAAAAATATAGAACTTTCCGGTTTTATTTACAAAGACAATTCTTTTCCAAAAAATCATTTTGTAATTGCTAGAATGCTTATAGTATGCTGTGCTGCTGATGCGGAGGTTATAGGACTTACTTGTTATACTGATACTTTTACGGACTTGAAAGAAAATGATTGGGTTACCATAAAAGGTACTATTAGCTCTATGAAAAACTTCGACAAAGAGGATACAAGTCAAAATATAATTCCAGTAATTAATGTAAAAAGCGTTCATTCTATTCAAAAACCTTCTAATCCATATATATATCTTAAAAAAGACCTATCAAAATAATACTTTTCCAAATTTCAAAATATATTTATCAAGTTATAAATAATATTTATAACTTGATAAATAAACTATATTTCTAATTTTACTTCTTCTCTTTTATAATAAACATGAAAAATAAAAGAAAGGAAGCCTTCCATATGAATACCAGTGAAATAAGAAAATCTCATTATAACATTTATCTTAAACTTCTAATATGTATCTTATTTGGAGTTTTTATATGGTTTATACCACACTCAAAGAGTATACAGCCTTTAGCTTGGCATATGCTAGCAATTTTTATAGCTACAATATTGGCCTGTATACTAAAACCACTTCCTATAGGAGCTGTTTCCATAATAGGTTTAACCCTTGCAATAATTACTAACACTATTAATGTAAATACAGGACTGCTAGGCTTTAGTGAAGGAAGTATTTGGCTCATAGTAATAGCATTTTTCATTTCACGAGGATTTATTAAAACAGGTCTAGGCTCAAGGATTGCATATCACTTTATAAAATTATTTGGCAAAAAAACCTTGGGACTTTGCTATTCAATTATATTTTGTGATCTTGTAATAGCACCTGCAACACCAAGCAATACTGCAAGAGCCGGTGGAATAATCTATCCAATAATAAAATCTCTCTCGGAAGCTTTTGGTTCAAAACCAGAGGATAACACTGAAAGAAAGATAGGTTCTTTTTTAATATTCTCTGAATTTCATGGTGATATTATAACTGCCGCAATGTTTTTAACTTCTATGGCCGCAAACCCTCTCGCTAAAACCCTTGCTAAAACTCTTAATGTTAATATTACTTGGTTTGGGTGGTTCCTTGCAGCATTAGTTCCAGGCATAATATCCCTCGTTTTAATTCCACTTATTATTTATAAAATTTATCCACCTGAAATAAAAAATACTCCCAATGCTCCTGAACTCGCTAAAAAGGAATTAGAAAAAATGGGTCCTATGAAAAAAGACGAAAAACTTATGTCTATAGTTTTTGTTATAATACTCTTTTTATGGATCACTGGAAGCTTAACAAAAATAGACGCTACTTTAACTGCTTTTATAGGACTTTCACTGCTTTTAATTTTTAAGGTTATTACCTGGGATGATGTTAAAGGTGAAAAAGGAGCCTGGGATACTTTAATATGGTTCTCAGTTTTAGTTATGATGGCAAATCAGCTTAATAAACTTGGCTTAATCAAATGGTTCAGCACTCTAGTAAAAAATAGTGTACACGGCTTTAGTTGGCCGATTATACTCCTTATTCTTCTTGTTTGCTATTTTTACATTCACTATATATTTGCTAGTGCTACAGCCCATGTAAGTTCCATGTATTCCGCCTTTTTGGCTATTGCTATTGCAGGAGGTGTCCCTCCCCTTCTTGCAGCTTTAAGTTTAGGTTTTTTCGGAAATCTACTTGCTTCAACTACACATTACAGCAGCGGCCCAGCACCGATTCTATTTGGTTCGGGCTATGTTAACCAAAATAAATGGTGGAGCTTAAACTTTATTCTTGGAATAGTATATTTTATTATTTGGCTAGGTATAGGCTCCATATGGTGGAAAGTTATTGGAATATATTAAATTAAAAGGAGATGCATAATTAATGAATAATTTAAAAGGTTTAGAATTACTAAGAAATCCCTTCCTCAATAAAGGTACTGCTTTTACTCTTGAAGAAAGGAAAAAATACGATTTAACCGGTCTTCTTCCTTGTGCTGTAATGACTCTTGAAGAGCAAGAAAAGGTGGTTTATGAAAAGCTTAAATCAATTGATGATGCTTTAGATAAGCATTTTTATTTAATGAACATATACGATACAAATAGAATTCTTTTCTATTATGTGGTAAAAAAACATATCGTTGAACTTCTTCCTATAGTTTATACCCCTACTATTGGAGATGCCGTAATTAATTACTCTAAGAATTACGATACTCCTAAGGATGCTGTCTTCTTATCTATAAACCATCCCGAAAATATAAAAAAATCTATAGAAGCTGTTTCCAATGATTTAGACGATATTAAGCTTATTGTTGTTACTGATGGTGAAGGTGTTCTTGGCATAGGTGATTGGGGTGTTCAAGGTGTGGATATTTCCATTGGTAAACTTGCTGTATACACTGTGGCTGCCGGTCTTAACCCTAGAAATGTCCTTCCTATTGTTATTGATGCAGGTACTAATAATGAAGCTCTTCTCAATGATCCTTTTTATGTTGGCAATAAACACAAAAGAGTTACTGGTGAAAAGTACTACTCCTTCATTGATGAATTCGTAAAAACCTGCACCTCACTTTTCCCTGATGTTCTTCTTCACTGGGAAGACTTTGGACGCGGCAATGCAAGCACTATACTTGAAAAATACAGAAATAACATATGCACCTTTAATGATGATATTCAGGGTACAGGCGTTATGATGGTAGCTGCTCTAAACTCTGTAGCAAAAGTAACTAATACTCCTATTAAAAATCACAAAATACTTGTATTTGGCGGTGGTACTGCTGGTATTGGTGTATCTGATCAAATACTTTTAGAAAAAATTAGAAGCGGTCTTACTCTTGATGAGGCTTTAAAAGATTTTTATATTGTAGATCGTCAGGGCCTTATCACTGAGGATATGCAGGATTTAACTGAAGGACAGAAAAAATATTCTAGAAAAAAAGGTGAATTTAAAAAACCTCTAAAAGACCTTGCAGAGATAGTTGCTGAAGTTAAACCTACTGTACTAATTGGAACCTCCGGAGTTCACGGTGCCTTTACTGAAGCTGTTGTTAAAAACATGGCAAAATCCACTGAAAGACCAGCTATAATGCCAATTTCTAATCCAACAAAGCTTGCTGAAGCAAAAGCTGAGGATATAATAAAATGGTCCGATGGAAATGCTCTTGTGGTTACTGGAAGTCCTTCTTCTCCTGTAGAATACAAGGGTGTAACCTATACAATAGGTCAGGCTAACAATGCCCTTCTTTATCCTGGTTTAGGTCTTGGAATAGTTGTTTCTAAGTCTAAGACTGTTTCTGATGGAATGCTTGCTGCTGCTGCTCACGGTGTTTCTTCTTTAATAGACCTTTCCGTAAAAGGTGCACCTATGCTTCCTGTAATATCAAAGCTTAGAGAAGCCTCAAAGCTTGTAGCTACTGCTGTGGTTAAAGAAGCCGTTAAAGAAAATTTAAATCGTGCACCTATAGTTGATGCTGAAAATGCTGTTGAAAATGAAATTTGGGAACCATACTATAGATAAACTTTCTATCAATTAAGTTTTGTGGTTTTTCCATATAAAAGGTGATTTTTAAGATCACCTTTTATATTTATGTGTTGTTTATATTTTATATTTATTGTATCCTATTTTAGGAGGGATGTACCATGAACTTAAGAGATTTAGAATACTTTAACTGCCTTTGTCAGTATAAAAGCTTTACCGAAACCGCAAAACTTCTTTATGTTTCTCAACCTTCTATAACCATGTCGCTGCACAGATTAGAAAAGGAATTGGATACGGAACTAATTATACGTGATCATAATAAAAATAAATTTTCACTAACCGAATCTGGAAAAATTCTTGAGAAACATTCTTCAAATATCCTTAATGAAATAGAGACAGTAAAATTTGAAATTTCAAAATTAACTAGAAACAAGATTAAGCTTGGCGTTCCCCCAATAATCGGAGCCTACTTTTTTCCACCTTTTATGAAAAGTCTTATAAAAAATAATTTAGCTGAGGAAATACAGCTTGTAGAAACAGGTTCAGCTGCAATGAAAAACTTAATAATATCAGGAAAAGTTGATATGGCCCTTCTAGGTTCTCTTAGTCCTATAGAAAATTCAGCTGTAAACTCAATAATATTGAAAAAAGATGCCTTTATGTTATGCGTAAGTAAAGATCATCCCCTATCTTCTGCAAGTAACCTAAATATCAAAAGCCTATCTAAAGAAAAATTTATAGTACTTGGCGATTCCTATCTTCACAATAAAGTATTCAATGACATTTGTTCAAAAAATAATATTTCACCAGATAGTGTATACTATACTAATGAAATACAAACTGCAAAGTCATTAATAGCTTCTGGACTTGGTATAGGAATAATGATAAATATGGCTGTAAAAAACATGGATACAATAAAAGCAATACCACTTTTAGAGCCCATTATTTTTTATATTTCTATTGTTATAAAAAAGGATCATTATATGACTTTGCACGAAAAAAAAATTAAATCTATATTAACTGAAAAAATAAACAACCTATAATTGACTTATAAATTCACCCATGTAAAAACCTAAGATTCCAATTATTATGGATGATAAAATATATATTAAGGCATTTAATTTCTTCTTATTTTCAAACAAATTAAATCCTTCATACATAAATGTAGAGAAAGTAGTATATGCTCCTAAAAAGCCGTCAGCTAAAATCATTGAAAGATTTTTACCTGCACCTGACTTAGTTATAATTCCGAGTAAAAAAGCTCCTGTTATATTTATTATGAATGTACCCCATGGGAATTTTGATTTAGTTCTTTTTGAAATTATATCTCCAATTTTATATCTTACAATACTCCCACAAGCTCCACCAATACCTATTAAAAAATAATCCATCCTTATTTCCTCCCTAAGATGCCTTTTCGTCTTCTTTTCTAACCTTAAGTAACCTAGATAAAATTTTCCTTGCTGACAATGCACCAAAGTATGCAAAAAGTAGTCCAAACACTACCGATACTGTAACATAACAAAAAGCTAAAAAATACAAATTTTTATTCATAAGAATAATTGTTTCTTTGCACATAGTCGAAAAAGTAGTATATGCTCCTACAAAACCAGTTGCAATACCTAGTCTTATTTCTTCATTAAAGCTCCATATTTCATTTGCTGTTATCAAAATTACTGCTAAAATAAATGCTCCACTTAAATTTATCATAAGTGTACTAATTGGAAATTCACCTTTATATACAGGAATTTTTGTGTTCCTTATAAAACACCTTAAAATAGCTCCAATTGCTCCACCTAATCCAATGAGAATATATTTTTTCATAACTCCCTCCTAAAACAATTAATAAAAAGCAAAAAACCCCTACATATTAATTATGCAGAAGTCATCAATCCAAACAGGATATTTACGGGCGAACCTCATCACCTATGAAATTAATTTAATTTTATCAATTAACCTAAAACTTGTCAAATATTTATACTTATAAGATCTTAAATAACGCATTTATATATTAAATAATAAATATTTTTGAGGCATAATCATTTATCTTACATATTGTCATTTATGATCCTTACTTTTAATCCTCACCTAATTTTATAAAAAATTCTATTTACATCCATAAATTCATCCTCTAAAATATATTTAGTGTGTAATTACATATAAATGACAAAATTCAAAAAATGAACGGAGGATTATATGAGAAATTTAAGTAAAGGTGAAAAAAGCTGGATTATGTACGACTGGGCAAATTCTGCTTATAGTACAGCTATAACAGCTACTATTCTTCCTTTATATTTTAAATCAATAGCTTTAAAAAGTGGTGTAAGTGCGGCTTCTTCTACAGCGTACTGGGGATATTCCAATTCAATAGCAACTCTTTTAATAGCTATTTTATCTCCAATATTAGGGACTATGGCAGATTATAAAGGCTATAAAATGAAGCTTTTCAATGTTTTCTTTATTTTAGGAACAAGCTTTACCCTTCTTCTCTCTGTAGTTCCAACTAATTATTGGCTTTTAATAATTTTATTTTATATTCTGACTTCCATAGGTTTCTCTGGAAGCTGCATTTTTTATGATGCCTTTTTAGTAGATGTCAGTGACAATGACAATATGGATAGAGTGTCTTCTTTAGGCTTTGGAATGGGTTACATAGGTAGCAACATACCTTTTATATTGTGTATATTAATAATAGCCTTAGCTCAACTTAAGATAATTCCAATATCCTTTTTTACTGCTTGTAAAATATCCTTTGCAATAACAGCTTTATGGTGGGCAATATTCACAATACCTATGATAAAAAACGTAAAACAGACATATTCAATCAATATAGAAAAAAATCCTGCAAGAAAAAGTTTCTTAAGGTTAAAATCAACTTTAAAAGATATAAAAAAGCATAAACAATTATTCATATTTTTATTATCCTACTTTTTTTATATTGATGGTGTAAATACAATAATTACTATGGCTACTTCGTACGGCTCAGATCTTGGAATTAATTCTACTACAATGTTAGTAATTCTTTTAGTAATGCAATTTATAGCTTTTCCATTTTCCATTATTTTTGGAATGCTGGCAAAAAAGTTTCAAGGCAAAACAATGCTTTATGTAGGGATAGTAATATATTCAATAATTTGTGTATACTCTTACTTTTTAAGAAGCACCTTAGACTTCTGGATATTAGCAATACTTGTAGGAACTTCCCAAGGCGGAATACAAGCATTAAGCAGATCCTACTTGGGAAAGCTGGTACCTAAAAATAAAGCAAATGAGTTTTTTGGCTTCTATAACATATTCGGTAAGTTTTCAGCAATTCTAGGACCTTTTATGGTTGGGATAGTATCTCAAGTTACTGGAAACTCCAACAAAGGCGTGCTTAGCATACTTGTTCTATTTTTAATTGGAGGCATCATCCTAAAAAAAGTACCATCTTATGAAAAAAGTGAAAAAGAATCTAATGTCTACTCTACGTAGGACTAATTATTTTCAAAGTTAATTATCTTAATTTTTCTATCCGAACCTATATGTGTATTTTCAAAAATCTCTTTAGCATTTTCCAAATACTTTTCAGGCTCACTTAATGCAGGACTAAAATGAGTGAGCCACAATTCTTTAACTTCTGCCGCTTTAGCAATTCCTGCTGCCTCTGAAAATATCATATGTTTTTTATCTACTGCCTTCTCCTTTTTCTCCTCTTCTCCATACATGCCTTCACATACAAACAAATCAGATTTATATGCAAACTTATGTAAACTATCAACCGGTCTTGTGTCTGTACAATAGGTTATTTTTATACCTTTCCTACTTTCTCCAAGAACCATATCAGGAACATATAATTTATTTTCATATGTAATTTCTTTTCCCCTCTGAAGCTCATTCCATATTTTTAACGGAACTTCATTTGCCTTTGCCTTATTTACATCGAATTTTCTTTTTCTATTTACCCTTACAGAATAAGAAAGACACTCTATACTGTGATCCACCGGAAGAGCAAAAATCTCCACGTCTTCAATTTTAAAAACCTTATCTAAAAAGTTGTCACTGCATTTAGAATCTAATTCTATTAACTCTATTTCATAAGGAAAAAATGGAGCAACCACTGTAAGTCCTTTTACAACCTCCCTTAAACCCTCAGGTCCTATTATTGTAAGAGGATCTATTCTTCCTGAGTTTGCTATAGTAAGTAGAAGTCCTGTGAGTCCCATAACATGATCTGCATGATAATGAGTAAAACATATTACATCTATATCTTTAAAACCCCATGCAATTTCTTTCATGGACACCTGAGTTCCCTCTCCACAATCTATTAATATTTTTCTTCCATTGTACGATATTAAAAGAGACGTTAAATTTCTATCTGAAGTGGGAAGACTTCCTCCACACCCTAAAAGACAAATATCTAACATATTTATTAACACCCACCTTCCAAAATTCCAAGCTTATATCAATTTTTATATTTAAATTAGTTTTACCAAAATGAAAAAATCATATTTATGTAATTCCCATATGATAGTTTTTTATTTCTAATTTCACAAAACAATTTTTTAAGTTTCAGTATAAATACCTAAATATCCCTACATAATATCAATATAACAATTAATAAAAGTATACCCTTGGCAATGTTCATTGTAAAGTCAACACCTAAAAATTTATTATTTTTTATTATTTTTTATTATATTTCAATAATTTTTAATCACAACAATAAAATTTATGGTATAATAAAATCGTGTTTATGTTAAAATTTCTACATGCAAAAGGGAGTGTTTTTTTATGAAAAAATATTTAATATTAGTAGGTTCTCCACCAGCTTGTGGTAAAACTTATGTTTCTGGAGAATTAGCAAAGAGACTTAATAATCCAGTATATCTTGATAAAGATACTGTAATTCCTCTATCAAAAATGGTTTTTAAGGCTGCAAATCAGCCATATAATAGAGATTCTGATTTCTTCAAGGAATACGTTAGAGATGCTGAATACATAGTTACATTTGACTTAGCTTTTGAAAGTCTTAATTACAACAATTGTGTAATTGTTAATGCACCTTTTTCTAAAGAGTTTAGAGACAAGGGCTACATGAATAATCTAAAAAACAAATTAAAAAAATACAATGCTGAATTAATTCCTGTTTGGGTAAGCTGTGATATAGATGTGTGTCATAAAAGGATGATAAAAAGAAACTCCGATAGAGACACATGGAAATTAAATAACTGGGATGAGTACGTAAAAGGACAAAACTATACTACTCCTGATTTAGAAGGACTTTTTGTTGTAGATAACTCATCTAATGAAGACTTTGAAGCTGGTCTTAAGAAATTATTAGAAAAGGTTTTATAGGAATTATCCTATAAAACCTTTTTCTTATATACTAACCATTATGTTAAGTATAACCATGTTTTTTTCTTCCTTTATATCAAAAGTTCCACTATACTTTTTTACAGCTTCCTTAATATTAGAAATACCAATGCCGTGATTGGTCTCACTTTTTTTAGTACTTATAATATTATTATTGCAGTATTTAATTCCCTCTTCACAACTGTTTGATATTTCTATTATTAAAAAAGAATTCTTAACAATAGATTTAATAGATATTCTTTTATGTAATTCTAAATTTTTTATTTTTCTGCAAGCCTCAATAGCATTATCAAGTGAATTATTTAAAATAATACTCAAATCGATAGGTTCTATACCTGCCTTTTCTGGCATTATAAAATCACAATATAACTCTATCCCTTCATTTTTAGCAATAGTATATTTTTCATTTATAACCGCATCTGCAACTGCATTACCAGTTTTTATAATGAAGTCTAGTTTTTTTATTGTTTCAGAGATATTATTTAGATAATTTTTTAACACATCAATATTATCAGAATAAGCTAGATTTCTTAAGCAGTTTATGTGTTTATTAATGTCATGCATTACCCCTCTTGTATTTTTATAAAGATTTTGAATATTTTTATTGTGTTCAAATTGTAAATTAAGCTGCTGCTGCATAAGAATACTTTTTTCTCTCTCCTCTTCCCCATCTAACATTTTTTGAAAGGTATACGCTGCAATAAAAATTGAAAGGATTAAAAACAATCCAATAAAAGGAAGCATACAATAAATGCTTGAGAAGATCTCTGGTAAATAATATTCACCTTTTCCCGTATCTACTAATTGTACATTGTAAAACAAGAAGCTTATTCCATAAATCGAAATACACGGCATTACTAAATACAATTGCTTGTATATATTTAATTCGCTATTTTTTATCTTAAGTATTGAGCATATACATTTTAACAACATAAATAAAAATATTTCATTTAAAATGTCCCTAAAATTTATTAGTATTAGATTGAAAATTTTTAAATAATCTTTATTTATAAAAGCTCTACTCATAACATGATCTATTTTAAAATCTACTATTAAAAACGTAAGACTTATCAAAATCAGTATATTTTCTATTAGCATAACTGAATAAATTTTAACCAAAGATTTGCCTCTGCATGTTAAAAAAATAATTATAATTTCAATTAAAATAATTATAAGTATAGATTTAAAACCTAATTTATCACTAACTGTATTAGAAATTATCGAAACAATAATCTCTAATACAAAAAATAAATATATTTTTCTTTTTTTAGAAAACCCTAAAAACTCTCTATAAAAGTAATATTTAATCGCTATAAGAAGTGCATTAGTTATAAAAGAATTTATGTATATTTGAATCTCATTCATAATCTTTATGCTTCTCCTTTTAGATAGTACATAAAAGTCTTTAAAAAATCATTCAACCTATACTTTGATATATAAATTTTATCGTTATTTTCTAATGTAATAGATGTATTATCATAACTTTTTACATATCCCAAATTTACTATGTAACTTTTGTGACATCTAAAGAAATTATACTCCCTAAGCTCCTCTTCAAGTTGAGATATCTTATTATAATACTCAATTACATCATATGTAGTATGTATCTTTATTTTTCTCTTTTCTGCCTCTATATAGGTTATATCTCTTAAAAAAACCTTTGTGGACTTACTTATGGTTTTGGTTATAATAAACCTGTCCTGCTTTTCAAATTCAGCTAATGCTTCATTCAATATTTTTTTTATTCTTTCTTGGTCTATTGGCTTTATAATATAATTAAAGGCCCTTACATCAAAGGCATCAAAAACATAATCTCTGTACGAGGTTACAAATATTATAACAGCATCCTTAGATATATTTCTTATATTTTTGGCTAATTCTATACCGTTCATTTTTTCCATTTTTATATCTAAAAAATACAAATCAAACTTTATTATAGACTTTAGAACTTGCTCAGCTTGCTCAAATTTCAATATTGTAAAATCCTTTTGATTATATTTTAAATGTTTATTAATTATATGTACTATTTCCTCCCTCTCAATATCGTTATCATCACAAACAGCTATTTTAAGCATAAAATAAAGTCACCTCTTTAAATTATTATATCACAAAAGGCCTGTACTTCTTACAGACCTTTTATGTCAATTACGCTGACTTACATATTAACTGCTTATTATAATCCTCTTTAATATTTTTCTTATAACTTTTTAAAGCATGTTTCCTATAAGCCCTGCTATTGCTCTTATTTTTCTTTATTTTATCTAATTCATTTTTTAGATCTTTGTCTAACTTTTGACCGGCAGATTCCAAAGTATCTATTCTTTGTTCTTTATATTTAGTATTTACTCTCCTGGCTTTATCTTCCTCTACCTCGTATTTTAGTGTATTGGCTTCTCCCGTATTTTTTATTTTCCTCGAAAATATTGTTTTGGCTTTATCTAAACTACAACCATCTTGTATTAACTCTTTTGAGGAGTCATCATCCTTACTATCATTGTCATTAACTTTAGAGTTTTCTTTACTTTCACTATTTTTTTCAAGTGACTCATTTTGTTTTTGCATCTGTACTTCAGATATTTGTTTATCAATTTCTTCAATCTGCTTATCCACACCCTGAAGCTCCACTTGTATATCCTGCTGACTTTCTCCTCTTTCTAAAGCTTTTTTGAATAATTTTTCTCTATTTTGCTGAACTTTTTCTTTTTGATTTTGTAACTCTTGAATTTCCTTATCCATTTGCCCATAAATCTTTATATTATCACACAAATTCTCTTTAATATTTGTTTTAGTTTTTCCATCGTGTCTAGAATGACTAAATGATTGACTAAAACTAATAGCAGCTATCATATCTTTTCCTCCTATACAACAAATTTATAATAGCTATATCGTAAGAATATGTCTCTATAACATACATTGTGTACCAAAAGGAAATAAAAATGTAATCAATAGTTATATATGACTTTCATAGCAGATCATATATTGAATTTTTGTATTATTTCAGTTAGCTTTTCTGCACTTTGAGCTTGACTTTGTGCAGCTTCTGCTACCTGCTCAATTGCCTTGGTTGTTTCACTTATAGCACTCTTTATATTACCTGTATGTTCAGCTGTTATTTCCGCTCCTTCAGCCATATGCAGCGTAGCATCACTAACTTGTCCAACTGTAGCTGATATTTCTTCTGACATAGACGCTACTTCCTCAGACATACCACTTACAAATTTAGAATCATTATAATATTCGTCTGCCATTTTTCCAAAATTTTCAAGTTGGGGAGATACATTCTTTTCTATAAACTGAAGCATATCCTTGCTTGTTGATGATGCAGCTCTAAAAGCATCATTTACTTTAGATATCATAGACTTTATATTTTCTACAGACTGTGAAGATTTCTCTGAAAGCTCTCTAATTTCATCAGCAACCACAGCAAACCCTTTACCCATTTCTCCTGCTCTTGCAGCTTCTATGGATGCATTTAATGCCAAAAGATTAGTCTGCTCTGCAATACTAGAAATAGTATCTGCCATTAATTTTATATTATTAACAACCTTCCCCTTCTCTATAACCTCTAAAAGCTCCTTCTCTTTTTCTTTATATAATAAATTCGCTTTTTCTATAGCTTCTTTACTTTCTTTTCTAATTTGCTCTGCCTTTTGTTTCGATTTATCAGCATTGTCACTGCCTTCGATTGATTTATTTGATAATTCGTTTATACTAGAATTAACTTCTTGTACTGATGCTGTTATTTCCTCACTTGCTGCACTAGTATCATTCACACTTGAAACTATTTCATTTGTAGCTTCATCTATAGTTTCTGACTTAGATGTAATTTCTTCTACCGTTGCTGCAAGCTCCTCACTAGCAGAACTAACAATTTCAGACTCCTTAATTATATCCTTTACTATACCTTTAAGATTTTCTTGTGATTTTATGAGTGCCCCTCTTACCTCTCCAAACTCATCAGTTCTATCTACAGTGTAATTTTTAGATAAGTCGAAATTTGAAATTGCCCGTGCAAAATTCATTACTCCTTTTAACTGAGAATCTATATCTATTGATATAATTATTGCAAAGATTGCACCTAAAATTGCTCCCACTACAGTAAAAATAATAATTATCTTTACTTGATTTGCCACCACCTGTGCACTATTATGAATATTATAAGAATTTTGGGAAAGCATTTCTAATGAATAAGTTGAAATACTACCTATTATTATTATAAATAGTGTAACTACAAAGAAGCATGCTGCTAACTTTGTTCTCACCTTTAAATTTTTAATGAAACTCACATAAATTCCTCCTTTGATTTTATACCAATATAATTCTACAATATTCTCTAACTTTTGTAAACTTATGAGTTTATTTTAACTCTAGAGTTTATATTAAAATTATTTTATAAATGATATATTTATAAGGGTGATAATTATGTACATAGATTATTCCATAATAGGAGATAGAATAAGAAATTCTAGAAAGTCAAAAAATTATACTCAAGAAAATTTAGCCGAATATTTGGACGTTTCCACTGTTTATGTAAGTAAAATTGAATGTGGAAAAACAAAAATCAACTTAGAAACATTAATGAAAATCTGCAAATTTCTAAACATCACACCATCATATATTCTAACAGGGTCGACTACCGATTCTGAGAATTATCAAAAAAATGAAATAACCGACATGCTCAAAACATGCCCTCCAGAAAAAATAAAATTGATATCAAGTATGATAAAATTAATTGTGAATTTCGAAAAAAAATAAGCACCATTTTCGGTGCTTATTTTTCTTCATTTCTTTCATTTTTAGAGAATATACATCCACAATAATCTTGTCTATATAATTTATATATATTAGAAAGTTCAATGGAGCGTTTATATCCATTTTTCTTCTTAAAATCAGAATATAGATATTTAACCTTATATTCTTTTGAAAGTCTCTCTCCTATTTCGTTTAATTTCTGAGCATTCTTATATGGACTTATGGATAAAGTAGTTGTGAAATAATCATAGTTTTCATTTTTAGCTAGTTTGGCTGCTTCTAGAAGTCTTAACTCATAGCATTTGAAACATCTTTCTCCGCCTTCTCTTTCCTTCTCAAACCCTTGTATGCATTCATAAAATCTCTTAGTTTCATAATCTCCCTCAATAAAGTTAACCTTATATTTAGTATTAAATTCAGAAATAAAATCCTTTTCTTCTTGAACCCTTCTTCTATACTCATCTTCAGGATATATATTAGGGTTATAATAAAAAACTGTTATATTAAAGTAATTGGATAAGTATTCAACTACATAAGTACTGCATGGAGCACAACAACTGTGAAGAAGAAGCGATGGCACTTTATTCTCTTTTAAAATTTCTTCAATTGTTTCGTCAAGCTTTTTCTGATAATTTACCTTCATCATTTTATCAATCCTTTAAAGTAATTTATTCATTTTATTATAACAATAATTTTATAACAATAAATAAATATTTAAAAGTCATAAATTAATTTTCATAGAAAAAAATCATGCACAAAACTTCTGTGCATGATTTTTCAGCCTACATTACTATTTCTCCACCATTTACATGGATTGTTTGACCAGTTATATACGAAGACATTTCTGATGCTAAAAATACATATGCACCTGCACATTCTACTGGCTGACCTGGTCTTTCAAGAGGTACATTTGAGCCAAATTCCGAAACCTTATTTTCATCAAAAGATGCTGAAATAAGTGGAGTCCAAATTGGTCCTGGCGCTACAGCATTTACTCTTATACCTGATTTAACTAAAGAAGTTGATAAGGATTTTGTAAATGCTAAGATTGCTCCCTTTGTCATGGAGTAATCAATAAGTGTTTCATTTCCCTTAAAAGCCACAACAGATGTTGTATTTATTATGCTTGAACCAGCCTTCATTTTACTTATTGCTGCTCTTGTCATATAAAAAGTTCCATATACATTTGTTTTGAAGGTTCTATCAAATTGTTCATTTGATATATCAGCTATGCTGTTTTGAGGATACTGCATTGCAGCATTGTTTACTAATATATCTATCTTATCATATGCTCTTATTGTGTTTTCTATTGCATAGTTACAAAAATTAGTATCTCCTATATCTCCAGGCATAAGTGTACATTTTCTTCCTAAGCCATCTATTATTTTTTTCGTCTCGTCAGCATCTTGGTGCTCATCATAGTATATTATAACAACATCTGCACCTTCATGTGCATATGCCACAGAAACCGCTCTTCCTATTCCACTGTCTCCTCCTGTGATAATTGCGGTCTTTCCTTTTAAGAGTCCCCTTGATTTATTATACTTTTCATCATAATATATAGGAGCTGGATTCATTTCATACTCGTAACCTGGTTGATGATTTTGATGCTGCTTTGGAAAAGTATTTGGAAAATTCATATAAAGACCTCCTAAAAAAGTTCAATTCCCTTATTTCTTAAATTTGCTAAACATTCATTAAGATATTCATCATCATGCTCTTTATAAATGTTTTTTGATGCCTTAATTTCTTCTATTAATTCAAAGTTCAAATTCGCCTTTTCACAGTTCTTGCCTCTGTAATTATAGTCCATCCACTGATCTGACACATTATAATTTCTTGTTGCCATCTCCTCCATTACAAGAAGATGATAAGCAACAAGATATTCCATAGGATGACAAAAAACATAATCAACTACACTATGTTTTTTCCCCCACGCATTTCCTCTAAGTGCACAACATTCTCTATGCTGACCTAAAAGCTGTTGCCTTGGTAATTTTGTAATCAAAGATTGATGCCATAAACGCATTGTTTGTTCTCCCTTATGTTTTCCTTTTGATTGTTAATTATTCATATTAAATTTATTTATAGTACTGATATATAAAAAGAGTTTTATAAATTGAAAATAGGACAATATGAATTTACATACAAAGACGAGAGTAGATTCCTGCATTGAATATTAGTATATTTGAAAATAAAAATTTTAATACATTTAAAGCAAATATAAAGCTTTAAAAAAATAATCATCTCACTGCCAAAACCTTAGCAGCAAGATGATTATACCTATAATATTAAAATAGTCTTTTATATATGCCCTTAATTTCATCTCTTGATAAAGGGACATAGTTGTTTAAAAGAAGTCTTTGTTGTCCTTCTATAACGCTATCTGTAAATTTGTCGATTTCCTCTTCATTCATCCCATAATCCTTAAGTGGTTTTCTTGAAAGAAGCTTATCTAAAAGATTAGACAAACTATCATAAACCGAAGTGGAATCACACTCCAATGCATCCTGTAAAATTTTATTTAAAGCTTTTATGCTTCCATCAGGCTTTAATCCATTATATGTACTAAAAACCTCTATAAAAAATTGATAGTTAGCTTCTCCATGAGGAATATGATATACTCCACCAAGAGGATAAGATAGCGCATGTACCGCTCCAACTCCAGCATTTCCAAATGCTATTCCTGCATAATTACTACCAATTATAAAATCATTAATAATATTATTTTTATATTCTTCGCCGTTCTTAATTACTTCCTTATAACCATTTATTATCAATTTTATAGCTTCAACACTAAACATTTTAGTAAAATGATTGGCTTTAGGTGAAACATAGGATTCTACAGCATGTATAAGTGCATCAATTGAACTTGTTACAAAAAACTTAAATGGTAATGTTTTAACAAATTCAGGAATAAATACTGCATAATCAGCATAAAGCTCATCACAGGCAAGTCCCATCTTCGTATGCTTTGATTTTATTTCAGCTATTGATACATTTGTAACTTCACTTCCGGTACCACATGTGGTTGGAATCAAAATCAATTCCTTTTCTTTAACTATTGGCACCTTTTTTTCAAACAAATCTATTGACTTTTTAGTAGGCTTTAAAGCCAAAAGCTTACATATATCTAAAATAGTGCCTCCACCAATTCCTATGATTCTATTTATATCTTCTTTTTCCATATCACTTACTATTGCATCTATCATATCATCTGATGGTTCTCCTATGCCATAGCTTTTACGAAATACAAATTTACTCTTAAGATTAAGATTTTCTATAGATGACTTATACAGGGACTCATCAGTTAAAACAAAATCACCTTTACCCAATTTAAATTCTTCTGCGAACTTAGAAAAATCATTGAACTCATATATTTCTGGTACCAAACTTAATAATTTCATGTTATATCTCCTTAACTAACAATGACATTTGTTCTATATTACTACAATAACCTTAATACCACAATGTAATAAACCTACAAAGAATTATGCTTGTACTTATATAGATCATACAAATGTTCTAATGACCTCTCTTTTTCTTTTTCTTCTTTTCCTGTTTTAACCTGAATTTATTTTCTTCATATTCCTTCTTTTTAGACTTAATAAAAATTCTTCTTTCTTCTTTTCTTGCTTCTAAATCCAACTTTATTGCATTTTGTGCCTTTGTACCAATTCCAATTACTACTTCCTTTTTAATTTTTCTTTGAAGTCTCTTAGGATTTATTCTTCTTTTAGTAACCTTTTCATCTTTTAGAGGTTTAGTAAAGTGTAATCTTCTGAAATTATTTAGCACAAATTTATACACTTCATAATCCTTAGGCTCCGCACCAAAAACAATTCTGGAAACTTCATACTCTCCATTATTTGTTCTTTCAAATATTCCTACCCAAAATGGTTCTTCAAAAAATACTGTTAAAGATATATTCATTTTATTCCCTCGCTTATTTAAGTTTTTAAGAAGAGTGGACAACCCGCGAGGGCAGGTTACTGACATTTATTTTATATGAATATAAATGCGTTTGGACTACCAACCAAACTGTGTTTTTATCTTCTTATAAAATTTTAAATAAGTTTAAATTTTATGTCAAGACAAAATAAGGCAAATCCACGTTATATGTTATAACTAAAAAGAGAGGACATAAAATTCTCTCTTTTTTTGTACATAATCTTAACTTTTTACAAATTCCTTAATAAGCCCCTTCTTATAAGCTAAAAGCAATAGGTTCAACTCATAGAGCTGCTTTTTCAAATCTTTCCCTATATCAGTATCTCCTACTCTTTTTCTTCTTACCGATTTTTCAAATATAACAGTAGAAGATATTATATCTGTTTCTTCTTTTATTGCTTTTTCAGTTGTTTCAAACAGTTCATGTGATACAAGTTGAAGTCCAAAAGAGTTATATATTAAGGTATATCCAGCGATTCCAGTTTTACTTTGATATGCCTTTGAAAACCCTCCATCAATAACTATTAATTTCCCATTTGCCTTTATTGGATTTTCTCCATTTTTACTTTCTACAGGAACATGCCCATTTATAATATGAGCTTGCTCAGAATCAAGTCCAAATTCCCTTAAAATATTGATACATATATCTTCATCATCTCTGTAATGATAATATGGGTCTTTCTTTTCATAATGTGTCTTCTTATCGTCAATAAAATATCTTTCAAATGTTGTCATTTTTTCTTTACCAAAAAGTGGCGAAAAAGGGCCTGACCAAAGATACCATATCATATCATTCTCATACTTACTGTTTTTAGAATTTTCTTCATAAAAAAAGCTTTTTCTAGCTAAAACATCAAGTTTATCTAAAAGTGCCTTTCCCTTATACTTATGACTTCCTATTAACACCTCTTTAAAGGTTCCGTCCTCATTTAAAGGTATACAGCCATGGTATAACAAATTAGAGTTAAATTTTAGGTACAGATTTCCATGAGAAAATAAAAACCTTACATGCCTGTTTAGTTTCTCACTATTTACAAATGAAGATCTTAATTTTTCAACTACCTCCCTCTCCTCATCTATAAGTTTATATGGATCATTTTTATCTATAGTTGGAAAGCTTGTATCATTTAATTTATACTTTTTACCATCCAATTCTATGGTACTGTCTTCAAAGTTGATTTTGTTTAGAAGCATCCTATGTTCCATCTTAAACTCAGGATGTCTTTTTATAGCTTCTCCTTCAAGCTTAAACTGTATTATCGCAATAGCCTTATGCATTTTACCTATAAGTTCAATTTCCTTGACTGTATAACTTTTATCAGATTCTATCTTAGGTTCAAAATTCTTGCACTTATCGTTTCCGTAAAAGTCCATAGCAAAAGTGGCTAATGGCAACAAATTAATTCCGTAACCATCTTCTATAGTTGACAGATTTGCATATCTTGCAGAAATTCTTATTACATTTGCCATGCATACTGAAGAACCGGATGCAGCTCCCATCCATAAAATATCATGATTTCCCCATTGAATATCTACCGCATGATACTCTTCAAGCTTATCCATTATAATATCCGCCCTTGGACCTCTATCAAAGATATCACCTATTATGTGAAGTCTATCTACTACAAGCCTCTGTATAAGCTTTGATATTGCAGTTATAAACTCCTTAGCCCTATCTATGCTTATAATAGTCTTTATTATCTCGTCATAATATTCCTGCTTATCTACTCCCTTGGGTTGTTCATGCAAAAGCTCCTCAATTATATACGAAAATTCTTTAGGAAGAGCTTTTCTTACTTTAGAACGAGTATACTTTGAGGAGACATTCCTGCAAACCTCTATAAGCCTATACAGTGTTATTTTATACCAGTCATCAATATTTTTTTCCTGCTTTAATATTATATCCAGCTTCTGCTCCGGATAATAAATCAACGTAGCAAGACTTTTCTTTTCACTCTGCATAAGTCTATTTCCGAAAATATCGTCTATTTTTCTTTTTATTACTCCAGAGGCGTTCTTAAGTACATGTATGAATTGTTCATATTCCCCATGAACATCTGATAAAAAGTGTTCCGTTCCTTTAGGTAGGTTTAAAATAGCCTGTAGATTGATTATTTCCGTAGCTGCTTCGTTAATTGTTGGGTACTGTTTCGAAAGAAGAACTAAGTACTTTAAATTGTCCTTAATTTCTTCGTTTTTGGTGTTACTTTCTAATAGCATAATAATTTTAACCCTCCGTATACAGTGTGTCGTTTGTCGTCTTAATGGTATTTTATATTATTATGCTTTTACCGTCAACAAATTTAACTTTATAGCCATTTTCAAGGTTATTTATCGAAACAATACAATTTGATAAACAAAAATATGTACTATAAAATAACCATAGTACATATTTTTATCTCCATATATTTTTGCTAAAATCATTGTGTTTTATATAAGAGCCTTAATATAACTTTCTATCTCCATTGGTTCTACCCCAGATTCAAATCTATTAACTACTCTACCATTTTTATCAATTAAAAACTTTGTAAAATTCCACTTTATAGAATCGCCAATAAGTGTTTCAGGAAGCTTTTCTCTTAAAAATGCAGCTATTATCTTAGCTGTAGGTGTACTTTCATCAAGTTCCTTAAATGGAGCTTGTTCCTTTAGATACCTATATAATGGAGCTTCATTTTCTCCGTTTACATCTACCTTATCGAATATTTTAAAGGTAACTCCGTAGTTTATTTGACAAAACTTCTTTATATCATTATTAGTTCCAGGCTCCTGATTTTCAAATTGGTTACACGGAAATCCTAAAACCTCAAAATTTTCACCCTTGAATTTTTTATATAAGGCTTCCAAATCCTCATATTGAGGTGTAAATCCACATTTACTAGCTGTGTTTACTATTAGAAGAGCCTTTCCCCTATACTCTTCCATGCTTATATCTTCTCCATTTATATCCTTAACCTTAAAATCATATATTGACATATTTCTATTCCTCCATTAATTTAACTATTTTATCCTTAATTTTACTTGGTTTAGTAACTGGTGCGAATCTATCTACAACATCACCCTTTTTATCTATTAAAAATTTTGTAAAATTCCACTTTATCTCTTTACCTAAAATACCACCTGCTTGAGAAGCCAAATACTTAAATAGCGGATGGGCATTTTCTCCTTTTACATCTATTTTCTCAAATAAAGGGAAAGTAACCCCATAGTTTATTTCACAAAAGTTTTTTATATCACCACTGCCTCCTGGCTCCTGATTTGCAAATTGGTTACATGGAAATCCTAATATCTCAAATTTTTCATTTCCAAGCTTCTTATATATATCCTCTAACTCTTTATACTGTGGTGTAAATCCACACTTACTAGCTGTATTTACTATTAGAAGAACCTTTCCTTCATATTTACTAAGGGATATTTCCTCTCCACTTATATCTTTAGCTTTAAAATCATATACTGACATAATCGTACCTCCCAAAATCTCATTATAAATTTATTATATCATATTTTTAATTTTATGCAATTAAATTTTGCACAATTATATATTAAAAAATTTATTAACAAAATCGAATTTTTCATTTATAATAGTATATAATGCTTAATTTGCTATAAACCTATACGGAGGAGGAACTATTATGCAAGATGGTGAGCAACTCAAACTAAAATATCAACTATGCTTTTCTATATATGCCTCTTCAAGAGCTATAACAAAAGTATATAAACCTTTTTTAAATAAACTAGGTTTAACATATCCACAGTATTTAGTTATGCTTGTATTGTGGGAAGAAAAGTCTATAACACTAAAAGATCTTGGAAATAAACTATACCTTGATTCTGGTACACTAACGCCACTTTTAAAAAGGCTAGAAGGGCTTAATTTAATTGTAAGGAAAAGATCTTCTCTAGATGAACGATTACTTTCAGTTAACATAACAGAAAAAGGCGAGGAATTAAAAAAAGATGCTTTGGAAATTCCTAGTTGTGTTTTAAAATCAACAAATACAGATATTGAAACCTTGAAAAGAATAAAAACTGATATAGATTTGTTATTAAAAAATTTATCATAACAATAAAGCGTTGGCACAGTAAGTTTTGCCAACGCTTTATATATCCATCCGTTTATTTAATTATATAGTTTAATATAAAACAATAAATTATAATAAATAAGAATTAACGTTAAAAACAAGCCTTATTCTTTTTATTACTCTTTTTATCATCATACATATTCTTGTCTGCTATTTGAAAAATCTCTTCAAACTCTTGTCCATCTTCTTTAAACCTCGAATATCCTATACTTATGTTGGCTCCATATTGCTTAAAGCTTTCACAAAATTGATCTTTTATAAGCTTTTTAATTTTCTCTACATCAACTTCATTTTCAAGCTTTAAAAGCGCTATGAACTCATCTCCTCCAATTCTGCCTACAAATCCTTTGTTGCCTATAGTATCCTTTATAATTGCTGAAGCTCCTATTATGTATTTATCTCCAACTGCATGTCCATATTTATCATTTAGTCTCTTTGTTTCATCTAAATCAAATAACATAAGATAAAAGCTATTCTGCTTAGCAATACTTCTTTGAAATATTTCATTAATTCCCTTCCTATTATAAGCACCTGTCATTTTGTCCATATTTGCATCCTCATATAATAAAGATACTGTACACACAAAGTTGTTTGATAAAAATATTATAAATACAACAAACAGTATTGCTCCAAAAGTAAAACATGCGGCTATAACATTTTTTATTCCTACATCTATAAATTTGTCAATAGCATCTAAAAAAGTACCTAAAGTAATAAGACCAACACCAGATATCATTAAAAAGAAAGGTGACCTTCTTATCCTCAGTTTTTTTGAAATATTGATTCCTACATATAATAAATATAAAAGAAAAGTAAATGAAAGTAAAAATACAATAAGCTTTCTTAGTTCAACCATGGTATTCATCTGTCCTTTTTTTATAAATTCACCTTCATAAATCTCATTATAACCATATATTAAATACATTTAATTTATGTTCTTACATGTTTTAGCCTATAAGTCCATTAATTAACTTTAATATATATTTTACACTAAATTCAACATAATACAAAATAAAACTGAAGATTTTCTTCAGTTTTATTTTATTATTAACTATATGTATAAGATTTAGATGTCTTTTACAAGCCATTTACCCATTAAATACCATTAAACCTATCATAATAGTTTATGCCATCTCGTATAATTTTGCCTTCCATGGTGGACTTGGCTTTGGTTTACAAAATCCAAGGTTTTCTTTATCTAAATCGCAAGCTCCAGCTAGTAAACTAAAAGCACTGCCATTAACTTTTACTTTGCATCTCTTAACTGTATTAACAATAATATTTCCCATAACAATTCCTCCACTTACCAGATTATTTTCTACTTTTTCAGCTTCATATACTAAAAATTTATCTATTATATTATTAACAAGAAACTCTCTCTATATAACAACAAATAATTAATTAAAGCTAAAACTCCCTATTTTACGGTGATATTTACTATCTCTTAAAATCTATTAAAAGTGCCTAAAATTAATTAATTTCAGGCACTTTGTTTAAAACCTTTGATCTGCTTTTCTTTTGTTTTTCTTGTCCTGGTACATCCTTTTATCAGCTAAATCAAAAAGTTCCTTCATATTCTTTCCATCTTTTTTATAGGTTGAAAACCCCATACTAATATTTATATTTGACCCATTAAAAATTTCCGAAGCCCTTTTATTTATATGAGTTTTAACTTTTTTAAGTTCCTCTTGGTCTGTAGAAATATATATGGCAGCAAATTCATCTCCACCAGTTCGTCCTACAACCCCTTTGGCACCTAAGACTTCCTTTATAGCTCTAGCCGCACTTATTATATACTCATCGCCGACTAAATGACCAAAATTATCATTAATTATTTTAGTTTCATCAAGATCAAAACTCATAACAAAAAAGTTATCTTCCTTATTAATAGTATCTTTAAAAATCTTTTTAATCCCGTTTCTATTATAAACTCCTGTCATTGCATCCTCATATACACAACCGTAGAGACACTTAAGGGTATTATCTACAGAGTTTAAAAAAATTATAGCAAATATAACAAAGAGAATAGCTCCTAAAATAAAACAAAACGAAACATATATATCAACTCTGTATTTTACAAAGCTTGATATAAAATTCAAAAATTCTCCCACAACAATAAATGCCATTCCTATAATCATGAGATTTAAGCTGCATTTTCGTGGTTCTATCTTTTTAAAGCTATGAGATTTCATATATAATATATAACTAAAGAAAATACTTGAAAACAAAAGCAAAGTAATTTTTGTTAATAAAATCATAAAACTACCTATCCTTATCTTTGTTAATATTATTATTTTTTCTCATAAAAATTAAAGAAATCAGTACTTAAATCCTGTGGTGAATATGATATAAATACATAATTTACCTTAACGCTATTTACAAACTTAGGAATGCTGCCACTGTAATATCTAGGATCCACTAAATAAACATCGGAACACACAGTCGATAAAAATGCTGCAAGAGGTACTGTTAATGAGTCCTTAACAAATAACATTTTAGGTCCATTAGGGTTATTTTTATTAGTTATATGTGTAATTCCCTGATTACCTAAAAGGTACATAGAATACTTATCCCCTTCTGTATCATATTCCTTGTACTTACTACTGAAAGGTGATGTTGTTAAAAGTACCTCTTCAAATCTTCCGTTCATATTAAAAATTAATTTTCCTGTTTTACTATAGTAATTATACGAGGTTTTGAACTTAGGATATGCAAGTATAAAATCGTCATCTCCCGAATATGTTATTCCCGTTTTTCTTGCCATTGATCCAGCAAAAGCATCTTTATAAGTTATAAAATTATAATTATTCTTATCTGTGTAAAAATTATTAGGATCAAGATTTAAAGAATATTTCTTATCAAACGTATTTACAAGTTGTCCAAATTCCCAGAAAACAGTTGGTATTTGCCAATGGTGATCAGTTCTATAAAAAAGCTTATCTGCTGGTATACCACTTTTATCTAAGTTTTTGCGAAGATCAATTGTATCTATATTTTTTTCTTTAAGAATATCAAGAAATTTATCCGTAGTTTCATTTACATAATTATAAGGAATTCCAGTTGGAAATTGTGTTTTTCCTGCAATGTACTTATCTGGAGGCATAATATATGCGAATTTTACATTTTTACCTTTAATTCCATTTTTAAATGCCTCAGTTCTTCTTGCTAATTCATATACAGGATTAGCTTGATCGGCAAAATAAGTATAATGAAGAATTCCATCTTTATCTTTAACGACTTCAAAATTTGATTCCTCGTTTTTAAACATCAATCTTTGAACATAGCTATATGTATCTACAAATTTATATTTCATCCACACATTATCTTCCATAGCATATTGAACGGAACTTATGGTATCTTTAACCGAAGCGGAAGCTTTTTTCTGATTATTATAAGCTTCAATTAACGGTTTATAGGAAACAATTAAATTCTCTGCTGAAAATGAAATGAGGAAAATAATGAATATGATAGATGTTATAAACTTCTTACCAAAAATTCCACTTGTACTCTTTTCCTTGCTCCTCTTCATATTTGTTTTCATTGTATTTCATTACTCCTCTTTTTAAAATTTAAGATATATAAATGGATTGTAAGTTCCCTTTATCAAATAGGAAATGCATACAAAGAATACTCCTAATACAGCAATTGGATATACTCCATTTAATATTTTATATCCCGGCACTTTATCATAAACAAGCTTGTTAACTTTCTTAGCAATAGGCATTGAAAGTATAACTGCCGCTATAAATATGACTGCATTCTCCTTTACAAACATAAAAGTGTAATTACTCCAAAAAGCATTACCTCTTAAGCCAAACATGCAGGCAACATATTTACCAGCCTGAATTAAGTTCTCTGATCTAAATAGAACCCATCCAAGGTTTATTATAAAAAGAGCATATATATGTTTGATAACAGGATTTATTTTAAGGTCATCAAATGAGAATACTTTTTCTAACGCAATGAATACGAAATTTAAAAATCCCCACATTATAAAAGTCCACTCAGCACCATGCCATACTCCTGTACTAACCCAAACTATGAATAAGTTTCTTATTAGCTTATCCTTGTTGTCAACTCTTGAACCACCTAATGGAATATAGATGTAATCTCTAAACCATGAACTCAAGGATATATGCCATCTTCTCCAAAATTCTGTTATCGATTTTGATATGTAAGGATAATTAAAGTTTTCGTCGATTTTAAATCCGAACATAAGTCCAAGACCTATAACCATATCAGAATAACCTGAGAAGTCAAAAAATATTTGAATTGTATATGCAATAGAACCTAACCAAGCCAAAGTAACTGGTACAGGACCATTTGTGTTCATTGTAAAAACTTTATCAGCTATAATTGACACACTGTTTGATATTAAAACTTTTTTACCTAATCCGGTAATAAATCTGCAAGCTCCTACAGAAAATTTCTGCCAACTATGTTCTCTATTTTTTATTTGTTCTCCAACTTTAACATAACGTGAAATAGGTCCTGAAATAACTTCAGGGAAAAACGCTATATATAATCCAATATTTAAAGGATTCTTTTCTGCTTCTACCTTATTTTTATATACATCTACCACATAAGATATAGCTTTAAATGTAAAGTAAGATATACCAATAGGAAGAGCTATATTAGGAATACTGAGTTTATAATTTCCTACTTTATCTATATTCTTTACAACAAATCCTAAATATTTAAATACAAATAACATGCCAAGATTATATGCACAGGTTACAAAAATAAAGAATTTAGCAAGAAGCTTCTTTTCTCTAAATTTGCCCACCAGGAGACCCAAAATATAATTTATAATTATGGATACAATCATAATTCCTAAGAAACTAAAATCACCCCATGCGTAAAAAACCAAGCTTGCAAAAAGTAGAACTACATTTTGTAATCTTCTTGAAAAAGAACAAATATAGTATAAAAGCAAGACTGCTGGGAAAAAGTAAAATAAAAAAACAATACTTGAAAATAACACTATCTATCTCTCCTTATTCTTTTTAGGTATAAGTGTATGAAGCATGTCGTAATCCCATTTTCGTGCACTTGAGTCTTATATTATAAATTGAGAACAAAGCCCTCAATTCCTCAAGTAGATCCGTGATTTTCAGCTTGCTTTCTTACGGCCTGTGTCCAACAATAGTCTATCATTCGACGGAGCCAATTTGTTATCATCAAACTCTCCCATGAATACTTTGACTTTGTTTTTTCTTAGCCAATTTTTGAACCATATCAAATTTCTTTTTTATATTGTCAACTTCATTTTTAGTACCCGCTCATCTTACATTTTCATATTTTGAAACACTAAGTACTCATTTGCCTGAAATGTGAATGAATTTGGTTCATAATACTGATTTCACAACTCTTCCTTTAAAAAAACTTGTAACATAAGTTTATTATGGTAGTTCTCATACCCTTTTGAGAGTTGTCTCCATACACTTAAAAAACATTGTTTATACTTTTCCGGATTCTCCATTATCTTCTCAAAATGGTGAAAGTCTAGTACCACAATTAGATTATCCTTCAAAGTATATTTAATATATTCATCTACTTTATTCATAAAGCTTTCATCAAGAATATAATTTATAAAAATCTTTAGTATAATTAGAAACCCTTACATTATAAATCCAACCTTCTTATGAGATTAAAGTAGTAATTCTCAACTTCAGTATCCCATTTAATATCATTTGCGCTTCCAATTAACTTTCTACCTTTATACATTTCTTGAATCTACTTCTGATATCTCTTCTTTTAGATGAATACTATTTTCCTTTGAAATCTTCGCTATTTCACTCATATTTTTTAAAGATATATCGCATATTATGAAAATTAAAAGTAATATTACTAATAAAATCTTTTTTCATAACGAAATTTTTCCTTAAATTTATGGATTACTCGTTATCAGCGAATCTCTTCCTCCAAAACATAAACAAACCACCAAATGCTGCAGCTATTGCAACAAAAAGAACTCTTATAGTGTTCATTGTGTATCCATTTAAAATAAATTTATAAAATCCGGTCATTAAGCTTGGTACTGTAGAAGGATCTGGTAGACTTTTTCCTTTAATACTTAAAGTCCACGAATTATAAAGTCTAACTGTTTTTGTTTCAGCCAAGTTATTATTTATAAAAACAAGGATGCTTATATTCTGAGGTTTTATTCTTTTTGATATTATAAGTCTACCTTCATCTGTTATTCTAATACCATCTATTGGATTTTCAATTTTATACTTTATTGTTTTAGGATCTAATCCTGGAGATGTAGCTTTATATAATGATATAGATTCTCCTAGAACAGGTACCTGAACATCTGAATCTCCTGATAATACAAAATTAACTTTACCATCATTATATATTTCCCCTGATTTTCCAAGCAAGCCTACTGAACTTACCTCAAAATTCTTTTCTTCATTCTCCTGCATAGTTGCTACTAATGCCCAAGACACTACACTAGAAAGATCGTAATCTGTTTTATTTTTAACGTCACCATCTTTCTCTAACCCGTCTAGAGGTATATATACCTTTCCTGTGAATCCCTTTGGAATTTCAAATTCTCCGTAAGATGTTCTAACTCTTTTTACTAAGTTAGTTCCATCTTGTTTTAACATTACAAAACCACTGTTTGAAACAGCAACCTTTGTACCATCTTTTAACTGTGAAACAAAATTCATCAGCATAGCATCTTTAGATTTATTTTTAATGCTAAATGAAAACTCTCCACTATTAGACCAATTCTCATCTGTAACCTTGTATATAACTGATGAATAATATCCCTTTTTCAAATTATCTGAATTTGCACTAACATCTATTGAGTCACCTGTCTTACTAGGCGTAATTTTTGTATTTGCATTACCTGCAATTCTAGTATCCTCTAGAGGAATATTAGCTGCGTGTGTTTGTCTTGCAAATGTGCTGCTTCCAGTAATAAAAAATATCACAGAAAAAGAAACTAATAATTTTCTGAATACTTTATTAAAAGCCATGTTATACCTCCATTTTATAAATATGCCATTTCGTTGAGCTCATCAGAAGGACCTGCCTTCTTTTTCTTCTTATTTTCTATTTTCTTTATAGCCTCATACTCATTTGCCCATTTATTTAATGTCGTTTGAAGTTCTGTAATTTCAGAAATTTCACTGTAATTATCAATTCTATAAAGCTGAATAGACTGCTCAACTGGTTTATTTTTTTTCTTTTTATTTGTTTCATAATCCATTTTCTTATCAAGTGAACACTTAATTGTAACTTCTGGCAAAATAGAAATATTGATATGCTTTATATTGTTGTATTCAGAATCTGTTTTTACAAGTGCATATTCATAATTGAAATTGATAATTTCCACTTCTCCACATTCTTCAGACTGAAGCTTCTTTCTTATTTCAAGTCTTGGATGTTTTCTATTAAATTGATTAACCTTTTTTCCTCTTGTAAGTACATTCAATCGTATATCATCAAAAATACTGTTACTCTTGCTTATGTGCTTAGGAAGTACAGGTACTCTATCATATATTATATAAAGAAGTTGTCTAAAATCATTTTCTTCAATTCCAGTTGTCTTAAAGGCATATTTCCATTTATCTTGAACCTTGTCCACGTGAACAACTTCCGCTTCAAAATTACATGAGTATCTATCTGTTAACAACTGTATTCCAACTGAATTATCTTCATATAAATCTATTGGCTCATCTAAAACAACAGAAACTCCACCTTCAGAAATATCTTTTGTTACGCCTTTTACTTCTTTTCCATTCTTATTAATACTGCAATCTATGCTTACAGAAGCTCTTTCTGATTTTCTGTGAGGTGTTCTACCTAGCATAAAGAATACCGACATTAATATATTATATAAATTAGCTACTAACCAGAATAATACCACTGCGTAAGCTAGTGTATTCTTTGCAAATATTAGCCTAAAGCAATTTATTATTCCTATAACAGATAAAACTGCAAGTATAATGTGCGGAATAGCCTTCTTCCTTTGATATGACTTATCACTGACAGCTCCACCTTTTCTAGTTACAGCAAATTTATTTTGTGATATACCTATAGTCTCTAAAATTACTGGAATAATAAGTGATGGAAATAAAATAGTATCATATATACTTGTCCATTTATTTGTTCTTATATTTTTCGATAGCCTTTTAAGTGATGCATTTGTCAATAAATACATAGGAAGCCAAAAAATTAGAACCTGTGGAAGATTACATTTTACTACTATTACTCCAAATACAGAAAATAATATTGGTGAAAGAATATAAACAAATCTCTTTATTCCAGAAAACCAATATGAAATAGATGACAAATAATTTAGTTTTTGTTTTAAGTTCAGACCTTTTATACCAAGTATATTCAAACGCTTTCCAGTCTGTATACAGCCTCTTGCCCATCTTTCACGCTGTTTTACAAGGCCTTTTAAATCCTCTGGTGCAAGACCTGATGCATGTATTTCATCTATTGCATAGCAATGGTATCCTTTGCTTTCAATATATATTCCTGTTGCAAAGTCCTCAGTTATTGCATCTGTATAGAATCCACCAACATCATTTAGTGCTTTTCTAGATATTAAAGTATTTGTTCCCCCATAAATTACGGAGTTTGTTTTATTTCTTGCAACTTGAATATCTCTGTAAAAATAATCTTGTTCATTAGGTATTCTATTTTCTGAAAACAAGTTATATTGGAACAAATCTGGATTGTAAAAACTTTGAGGGGTTTGAATAAATCCAACCTTCTCTTCTGTAAGAAAATATGGAACACATGCCATTAAAAAATCATGCATAGGAATCATATCAGCATCAAAGGTTGCTATAAGTGGTGATTTGGAATGTGCCATGGCATTATTTAAGTTTCCTGCTTTTGAACCCTTTCTTTCAATTCTCGTTATATAGTTTATGCCCATATAATCAGCGAGTTCTTTCATTTCGTCTCTATTGCCATCATCACACAAATAAATATGTACTTTCTTCTTATCAGGATAATCCATGTTAATGCAACCATTTATTGTCTTATACAATAATTCTCTAGGTTCATTGTAAGTTGCAATAAAAACATCAACATCTGGAAATAAATCCTCTGAAACCTTCGGTCTTTCAGGTTGCTCTATATTAGACATATTATAAAAGTGAACTGCCGCCTCAAACACACCCATTATTTCAACAACTAAAAGTATAATTGCTGCCACAAGAGATACTATTGTACCTCCTAAAGGTAATGTGCATGTAATTCTCCATACGAGGTAAATTATGGTAAAAATTACCGTGCAGCAAATTAAAAGTTTTTCATTACTTTTATGCTTCTTTAATTTCATAATTCACTCTAGTTTTCAGTTTACATGTATCAGTAATATCTAAAAACCAAAAGTTCCCACCTTTCATTTCATTGCTCTATGGTTTTTAATAAAAGCTCCATTCATACATATTTAATAATGTAGAACATTCAAACTAATACATATTAAAATTTCAAAAATTAATTTAAAAACCTTATATAAGGGAACTAACCTTAACTTAATTCCTCATTTATAATCCCACATAATAAACAGTTAAGTTAGACCCCCATATAATGTAAGAGCAAATTTTAATTATGTTAATATTTCATAGTATTTTCAACAATCTTTATTATTCTTATCTTTAATCTAGGTATTAATATTTAAATCGTGATATATATAATATTTATTTTTATTTTTTTATTCAACAATTTTTAATTGAGCAAATTGATTTTTAAGTTCTGTGAACAGCACTGCTTTTGTTCATACTTACATATGGGTTGTCCTTCTTATTTAATTTTAGTATTTCTTTAAGGGTTAATCCCGTAGCATTGCATATTCCAGCAACTTCATCTCCATATACTTTGCGAGACGTATTATTAAGTATTTCAGTAAAAACATGTTTATTTATTCCAGCTTTACTTGCAAGTATGTTTGGGTTAATAAAATTATCTTGCATATATCTTTTCAGTTCTATCTTAAATTGCTCGTCAAATGTCATATTCTGTTCCTCCTTTCTCTATTTTGTTGAATACAATAATATAATACTCTAAAATTTGTTGTTTTTCAATATTTTTTCGTTATTTTGTTGAATTTTATGTTGACAGTGCATATTTGAGTAGATTAAAATAATGGAATGGAGGTGATATTTAAATGTTTAAGCATGAAATAGGTCGTAAATTAAAGGCAGCACGCGAAAACGCAAATTTAAAACAATCAGATGTAGCCAAAATAATTGGATCTACCTTCCAAAAAATAAGCAGCTTTGAAACCGGCCGTACACGTGTTGACCTTGAAACTTTGATTCGATTATGTGAAATTTATAACGTTGATGCAGATTATATCTTATCTACAGATAAAAAAAATTCAAACAACTTAACTCTAAAACCAGAAGAATCAAATTTAATAGTAAAGTTTCGTCAATTGCCTGATTCCGTCAAGGAAGATATTACAGATTTTATAAACATGAAGTATAATAAGCTTACTATTTCTTTTTTGAAAAACAAATAAAGTTTAAAAAATAGCAAGCTTACTATTTTTTATATAAAAATTCAATTCTCTTACTATTTTTCGACTCAATATTTTACATATTTATATGTTTTTATTATTTTTCTGTTTTTTTTCATTTTATTTTACACATTTTTGCAATTTCGAATTTTTATTATGTTTTTTATTAAAATATAATAAAATTATGAAAGCATATTATCAATTCCAAAAGTAAAATTCAATTTAATAACCCAGCAATATTTCAAAAACAAATCAAAAGTTGTATGATAACACGATTTTATAGTTTATACGGATTTATTTTTATTCATAAAAAATCAGCGAGAAATCTTTCGTTTAAAGACTTTTTCTCGCTGATTGTATTTTTTATTTATCTATATTTCAATTACTCTATTTATAAAATCCATTCCTTCAATTAAATGAGATACTACTATAAGTATTCCGCCAAAGCTTTTCCTACTTAATATATTCATAACTACTTCTCGAGTACTCGCATCCACATTGGAAATAGGCTCATCTAAAATAATTATATCCTTTTCTCCAAGCATTGCTCTTATAAATGCTATTATCTGAGCTTGCCCACCTGAAACTCCTGAAGTATTTTGAGTTATTTCAGTATTGAGACCTTTAGGCATTTTATTTACATACTCCTCTAAGCTTAGTTTTTTTATTATCTCTTCTACATCTTTTATACTTTTACCAGTTTGTCCATATAATATATTAGAAAGTACTGTTCCCTTGAATAAAAATATATTTTGAGATACTATGCCTATTCTTTTTCTTAAACTTTCAGTATTTATTTCATTTATATCTACATTATTATATAATAATTTACCTGAAGTTGTACTATAAAGTCCTAATAAGAGTTTAATAAGCGTTGATTTTCCTGCTCCATTTTCTCCTTTGATAAGAACCTTTTCTCCATCTTTTATCCTAAAACTTAATGATTTTAGTACAGTCTTATTTTCATCATACTTAAAACTCACATTTTCTAATTTAATATCTTTTATTTTTTTATCTATGAACTTATCTCTTCCATAATTCTCATCCTTCATTTCTAAAAGCTCATAAAGCCTTTCTATGTTAAGACATACAGGTTTTATTGTTGTTCCCATTGTAGCAATAGCTCCAGCACTTGAAAAAACTTTGCCTATATACATAGAAAACGAAGTATAAAGACCAATTGTGAATTGTCCATTTAAAATTAAAATTCCAGCAATAAGTAAAATTATGAGGGAACCAAAGTTACTTACTACTTGTGTATTTTCTATAAAGAGAACTATAGACTTACTCTGTTTTATACTAACATTTATAAGTTCCTCTAACTTTTCTTTGAATTTATTAAGCTTATCCTTCTTACCATTTAAAATCTTAATATCTTCTATTCCATTCATTATCTCAAAAGATTCCCCATTTAAAAATGCACTTGATTCCATCATCGCCCTTGTATTTTTCATAAATTTTTCAGCCGATAATTTTGACAAAAAGAAAAAAACTGGTGCCAATAAAAGAGCAATAAACGCTAATTTATAATTTACTAAAAACATAGTTATCATAGCCAAAGTAGCATCTATAATACTTAAAAAAACACTTATAATAGATGGTGAAAATATATTTCCTATAGAGTTACATTCATTTATTCGGCTTTGAACATAGCCCTTTTCTGTTTTAGATAAATAACTCATGGGTAAGTTCATTACCTTATCCATAACGCTGCATCTCATCTCATTTACAACTAGATTACTCACCTTTACGAATACACCTTTGGAAAGATACGAAATTATGTACCGTAATATATAAAGTACTGCTATTATGAGAATATACATATATAACTTATTATAACTTCTCTTATTTAAAAGCACCTTATCCATCAAATAACCTATTATGTACGGAACAGGGGTTTGTACTATAGAACTTATAATCATTCCTAAAATACCAAGTACAAAAATGCCACGATACTTTTTAACGAATGGTCTTAACTTGAAAAGACTACTTATTTTTCCCAATTATCTTTCCCCCTTTAAGCTTATTCTTTACTTCAATAAACTCATTACATGTAATTAAGTAAGAAGGATGATACAATCCTGTAGGTTCATAAAACTCATCATGTGTATATGTAAAGCCAAGTTTTTTGATCAATTTTTTAGATGCCTTATTATTAGGATTATGTCCAACAAAAATTGCCTTGGCTTGTAAATTTTCAAATGCATATCTCATAACTAAATTGCATGCTTTTTCAGCAACTCCTATCCCCCAATATTTTTCTCTAAGGTGTACTCCTAATTCAAAAACACTATCTTTAATATTATAAGGATGCAATCCACAAACACCTAGGTTTTCACTTGTCTCATTTAAAAAAATTGGCCAATATTGAACTTTATATTTTTCATAAAACTCTATTTCTACTTTAAGCCTTGTTTTTACATCCTCTATTGACATTTTACCATCTGCAGTAATATATTTTGTAACATTGCTGTTTCCCCAAAGCTCCAAAGCTTCCTTTAAATCCGTCTCCTCCCAAATAGAAAAACCAATTCTATCCGATTTAATAATAAATCTTTTCATAATTTTCTCCTAATCTCTGTACTGTACACTTTCATTATATAATTTTATTCCTTTTATGTAAGGCTTGCAATAACTTCCGTATACCGCATTACAGTTTTTTGAATAAATTATTAATATACCTTATGTACCTTTTTAATGTAACTCACTAGAAAACTTGGTATAATCGCTATAAATTACTTGTGAACTCATTGTATTTTTATTCGATATAGAAGTATTATTATAAAATTAAGAAGGGGGAATATACCTTGAGTACTCGTAAAAAACTTTTAACATTCTTGGCCGTTATGCTTGTAATCATTTTCAACGGCACACTTGCATTTGCAAAGCCTCTCACAAAAACCACAGCAAAAACTGCTCCGCCAGCGCCTACAGGCCTAACTGCTACTTCTGTAACCTCTAGTGACATATCCTTAAGCTGGCAAACAGTTTCAGGTGCTT
The DNA here is from genome assembly GCF_000008765.1 of Clostridium acetobutylicum ATCC 824. Classification (NCBI taxonomy): domain Bacteria; kingdom Bacillati; phylum Bacillota; class Clostridia; order Eubacteriales; family Clostridiaceae; genus Clostridium; species Clostridium acetobutylicum. The sequence goes on along the minus strand of NC_003030.1, from coordinate 1,700,700 downwards.
CTGGCTATAGGATATACAGAGCAATATCTTCCGATTCAAATTATAGTTTGCTAGCCACAGTGTCTACCAATACATACAAAAATACTTCTTTAAGTTCCGGCACAAAATATTGGTACTTTGTAAGAGCTTATAATTCCTATGGTATTTCAGCTGACTCTACACACATAAGCGTTACAACTACAGCTTTAACTACACAACCAGCTTCTAAAAAACTAGTACTTGGATTTACAACTTATTATTATTCAGGAGATACATCTTCTTATAATTCAATAGCTGCAAACACAAGTACAATTGATGAGATTGCAACTCATACTTATACAACAGATGGTGTTGGAAATATTTCAGGATTAGTTCCAACAAACCAAGTAACTTATGCAAATAATAATGGTATCAAAACACTTGCTACAATTGAAAACAATTTTGATGGAGCTGTAGCACAAACTTTACTTGAAAACAGTACAAACAGACAAAATCTAATAAACAATATATTAACCTCTTTAAAGGCAAATGGTTATAAAGGAGTTAATATAGATTTAGAAGGGGTTTACTATTATGACAGAAGCTATTTAACAACTTTTATGAATGAACTTTATAGTACACTTAACCCACAAGGTTTTTACGTAACTATTTGCGTTCCTGCAAAAACTAGTGACAGCCCTACAGCTGCTTGGAACGGTGCTTTTGATTATGCTGCCCTTGCTAAAGCAGCAGATCAAGTTATATTAATGACTTATGACGAACATTACGGAGGAGGCTCTCCTGGACCTATAGCTTCAATCGGTTGGGTTGAAAATGTAATTAAATATGCTATAACAGTTATTCCTACTACAAAGATTATGCTTGGAGCTGCTGCCTATGGCTACGATTGGTCTTCTAATCCTACTAAAGCCTATGGCATTTCCGGAACATATAATTTAGCATCAACTTATAATGCTACTATAAACTGGGATTTAACATCACAATCTCCTTACTTCTATTATGTAGATTCGTCTGGAATTAATCATAGTGTATGGTTTGAAAATGGACAAAGCCTTAATTATAAACTTGATCTTATTAATTCCTACAATTTATCAGGAGTTGCTATATGGAGACTTGGACTTGAAAATAGCGATTATTGGACAAGTATTAGAACAAAATTTAATAGGTAATATTTTATGGCTGCAGCAACTTTTTCTGCAGCCTATTTCATGGCACCTAATTTTTTTATTAAGTGTAATATTATCCCATGTAAATACGATAATTATATTGTAGCTAATAAATATTTAAAAAGGGGTAATAACATGATAATTGCTCATAATTTGAATGCTGCTAAAATTCTTTACTATTCAAATATAAATGAAAAATATTTTAATGAAGCTTCCCTTAAATTAAGTTCTGGATTGAGAATAAACTCTGCAAAGGATGATCCTGCAGGTCTTGGTATTTCTGAAAGAATGAAAGCTCAAATAAGGGGGTTAAATGCTTCAAAACGCAACTTAGAAGATGGCTTTTCCATGCTTCAAACTGCTGAAGGTGGATTAAATGAAGCTGAAAATATACTTCAAAGAATGAATGAACTTGCAGTGCAAGCTGCTAATGGCACAAACTGTAGCTTAGATAGAAACTCCATAAAAGATGAATTAAAACAATTAGAAGATGAAGTCAAGCACATATCAGTCTCCATAAATTTTAATGGTATAGACTTACTATCAGCATCTTCACATGTAACAATACAAGGAGGACCTAATTCATCTCCATGTGATTTTCTAAATATCGATATGTCCTATTTTAATATAGGCAGATCTCTTGCAGATATAATAAATGGAACTAAAATAAATGTAGATACTCCTCAAAATGCTAAATCATCTATTTCTGTTATTCAACAAGCCATCAATTCGGTTTCAAGATCTAGAGCTGAGATAGGTTCATATGAAAATAGAATTGATTTTAGAATTAACAATTTAGAAAATGAAGAATGCAATCTAACAAGTTCTTATTCACGAATTACCGATGTTGATATGGCAGAGGAAACTATGGAATATTTTAAGTACAGCATATTAAGTAAGGCATCTGATATTCTAATGGCACAAGCACTACAGGAACCTAAACAAGTTTTAAAACTATTACAAATGTCTTAAATACATATAAGAAATATAACTTTATACTATATTTTACTAAAAAATCCTAAAATATAATATTTCTTCATAAAATCTACACAACTATTTAATACAATTAGCATATGAAATTGATTGCTATAATTAAATTATGGAGGTTTGAAATGAGTATAAAAAAAGATAGTATAAAGGTATATGATATGACCTGCACCTCTTGTGAAAAAAAGATTGAAAAAGCACTAAAAACTCTCCCTGGTGTTATATCTGTTAAAGCCAGTTTCGTTAAACAAATTGTTACTATAGAATATGATGATACAATTTGCACAATACAAAAAATCAAAAGTGAAATAAATAGTGCTGGTTACAGAACAGAAGCTAAAAATATTTACAAAATAGCTGGATTTGCTTTAATTGCCCTATTTATGGTTTTTATGAGCACCTCTACTTCTGGCTTTGATATAACCTCAAAGCTAAAAGGAGCTACATACTTCATAATATTTATTGTTGGAGTACTAACTTCTATTCATTGTGTTGGTATGTGCGGCGGTATACTGCTTTCTCAAAGTATTACCAAAGAAGGAAACAAAAGCTCTTCAATAAAATCAGCTATACTTTATAATAGTGGAAGAGTTTTATCCTATACTATACTAGGAGGAATAGTTGGTGCTCTTGGTTCTGTATTTAATCTTTCACTGGGCTTAAAATCTTTCTTACAGATATTCGCAGCCGCATTTATGATTATTATGGGACTAAATATGAGCGGTTTTAGTCTTTTTAGAAAAATACAACTAAAATTACCTTTTCCAAGACGCATATTTAAAAAAGCTCCAAAGACACCATTCTTTATTGGTATGTTAAATGGTTTAATGCCTTGTGGCCCTCTGCAAACTATGCAGCTTTATGCGTTAAGTACGGGAAGTCCTATAAAGGGTGCACTATCCCTATTTGTATTTTCCCTAGGTACAATTCCTTTAATGATGACCTTTGGTGTTTTGTCAGGTTTTATAAGCAAAGGAAGTACTAAAGTTTTATTAAAATTCAGCGGAATTCTTGTGATGGTTCTAGGTATAATAATGGGTGGACGTGGATTAGCTCTTGCTGGTGTTAATGTTCCTACTGTTAGTAGCATAAAGAACTCCGTTCTGGCTTCACCTTCAAAAGACACTAACAACTCAGCTTCTAAAGCAAAAATTGTTAATGGAGTACAGGTAATTAAAATGACAGCTGATGAAAATGGCTATACCCCAAATGGATTGTATGTTGAAAAAAACAAACCTGTTAAGTGGATTATCGATGGGAAGTCCTTAAATTCCTGCAATGGAACAATTGTTATTCCTGATTTAAACAAAGAGATCACTTTAAAATCAGGTGAGAATGTAATTGAGTTTACTCCAAAGGGCAAGGACATTTCTTTCAGTTGTTCTATGGGCATGATTAGAGGAGTAATAAAGGTTGTTGACAATGTAGCTTCAGTTGATACCTCAAAAAAAGATTCTTCAATTCCAAAACCAAGCAGTGGAATGAGTTGTTGTACTGGTGGAAGCTCTGCCTCTTCTAGCTCCCAAGCTTCAAGTATTTATGGCAGTGATATATCAAAGGTTCCTACAGCTAACTTGGTTAATAAGGCTAACTTAAATGGAAATTCTCAGTCTCTAACACTTACGGGAAAGGGCTACGAATTTCAACCTCTTATATCTGTTTTAAATAAAGGAGTAGAGACAAAATTAAGTGTAGATTTAAACGGTTTTGATAACCCTAATGGAGAATATTCTATTATAGATTTAAATACACGCCAAACTGTAACTACCTTTAATGGAAAGAAAGGCATCGTGGAAGTAGATTTTAAAATAGATACTAGCGGTAGTTATGGAATTGTTAAAGACAATAACATGATAGAAGCATTAGAAGTAGTAGACGATTTAAATACTTCAGATTTAGAACAAATAAGAACAAAATACTTAGGCAGGTAATTTAGATAAAAGGAATAATTTTTTAATTATTCCTTTTATCTTTAGGAAAATATATTGTAAACTCAGATCCAATTCCTTCTTCACTTTTAACTTCAATGCGTGCTAAATGAATATCAAGTACAGTCTTTACAATAGATAAACCTATTCCGTTTCCAATAGCCTTATGTCTACTTTTATCTCCCCTATATAATCTTTCAAACACATATGGCAAATCCTCTTTTTTTATACCAATACCATTGTCCTTTATCCTTGCTACTATTTCCTTGTCTTCTTCATCAAGAGAAATCCATATATCACCCTTTTTATTATTAAACTTAACTGAATTGGATAATAAATTTATAAATACTTGCTTTAACTTATTCTCATCACCTAAAATCATATAGTAGCCCTCAGGTATATTTGTATGAATTTCTATATTATTTTCTTTTGCAACATTGAGAAATTCTTTGCAAATTCCCCTTATAATCTTATCTAAGGGTATTTTCTTCATACTCACTGAACTCTCCTCAGTCTCAAATCTTTTAAGTAAATCTAAATTATTTAAAAGCTCACCAAACCTTATAACTTCTTCATTTAATTTAACTAACCTATCTTCTGTAACAGGTATTATTCCATCTATCATAGCTTCTAGATTATTTTGTAGCACATTAAGCGGAGTTCTTATTTCATGGGATATATCAGATATAAGCCTTCTTCTAAGAAGATTTTGGTGCTTTAAAGTTCCTCCAAGCATATTAATACTTTTTATTAAATCATTTATTTCATTTATATTGCTTTTTATTTCAGACCTAAACTCGTAATTTCCCTTAGATAGTTGGACTGAGGTCTCTGAAACCTTTTTAATTGGACGTGAAAATCCTTTTGATACAATTAAACTTAATAATGCAACAATAATAATAGCAACAAGAGCACTTAAACCAATACCTTGATTTATGGAATTCTTAAAGTTGATATCCGCCTCGGATAATATGACTGCATGATATTGCCCTACCATAACATAGCCTTCTACCTTTCCGTCAACCTTTATCGGAAAGGTTTTGGAACTGTATACACCTTTACCTTCAGTTTTCATAATCCAGTGATTGCTGTTTCTAATATCATTAGGATTCATACCCCAAATAACTTTTTTAGAATTATCCATTAACGTTAGGCAATAATCACTCATGTAGGCTTCATGCATCATTTCTGCTCCAGAGTTTTGTGTCCACCTTTTGTCTCTCTTATAAATTTCCTCAAAATAACTTACAATTCTGCTATTCCTTTGCTTTTGAATATTAACCATATATTTATTAAAAGTAGCATTCATGGCTATATTTACAAAAAGTGCTGATAGAATCACTCCAGATATTGTACATAATATCAATATAATGCTAACTTCTCTTCTTATACTCCTCATTTTATATCACCACCAAATTTATAACCAAGTTTAGTTACAGTTATAATATATTTCGGTTTTTTCGTATCCTCTTCTATTTTTTTTCTTATATTTTTTATGTGAACATCTATTGTTCTATCGAATCCATCGAAGTCTAAACCAAATACCCTCTCAATTAACTGTTCTCTACTTAAAACCCTCCCCTTATTTAAAACTAAAGCATATAGTATATCAAATTCATTGGGGGTTAAACTTATTTGCTGATCCTTAATTCTTACGATTCTTTTATCACTACATATTTGCAAATTTCCATCATCAAAATCAGTATTATTCTCATCCTTAAAAACTCGTCTGAAAAGAGCGTTAACCCTTGCTGTAAGTTCTCTTGGACTGCAAGGCTTTAGCAAATACTCATCTGCTCCCATGTTTAATCCTTCTATTCTGTCCTTTAGAGCTACTTTAGCTGTTAAAATAAATATGTACACATCTGAAATTCTTCTTAATATTCTGCATACCTCTTCCCCATCAATATCTGGAAGCATTAAATCCAAAATAACTAATTGAAACTTTACTTTTTTAAATAATTCTATTCCATCAAGTCCTTGTGTAGTGCAATATACATTGTAGCCCTCTTTTTCAAGATAAGCTCTTACAATTTCAAGTACATTCTCCTCATCCTCTACTACCAATATGTTTTTCATAAAATTCACTCCTAAGTATTTTAATACCTTACCTATTATAATAGCTTTTTTTGTAGTTTTTATGAAGATTTAAAAGGAGCCCAACTACAAATTGCGCTCCTATAAGTAATGATCTTGTGTAACAATAATCTTTTTCAAATAACCTTAAAAATATTATCTACTTTTAATACTTTTCTATGTGAATCCTCTTTGCATCGAATCTGTCTATAAATTTATTTTCACTATTTTCTGGATATCCAACACTTATTACACAAAAAGGCTTTATATTTGATTTTAAATTAAACATTTCTTTTAAATTTTTTACTCTTTCTTCAATAGGCTGAGCTCCAAGCCATACTGCTCCCAAATCTAGGTAAGCAGCCTCAAGCAAAATATTTTCAGCTGCTGCTGCCATATCTTGCTCCCACATTTCTGAAATTTTCATTTTTTCTTCATCTGCTAAAAGTACAATTGCTAGTGGTGCAGTTTTTAGAGAGTTCGCATATTTACTAAAATTAGAGAGTTTATCTATGTTTTCTCTATCCTCAAGCACTATAAATTCCCATGGCTGTTGATTCCCTGCTGATGGCGCTTGCATTGCTGCTCTTAAAAGCTTTTCTATTTTTTCTTTTTCAACTTTTTTTCCTTTGTAATTTCTTATACTTCTTCTATTATTTATTATATCCATTTTACATACCTCCCTGCATATATGATATACTTATTTTACCATAAAATTACTGAATCATTTAAAATAAAAAATAAAGTTTACAGATAATTTATATGCATATACTATTTCTATAAAACAAAAGGAGAGAGTAGAATGAAAAAAGATGATTTATCTAAAAAATTAACTCCATTACAATATGAGGTTACTCAAAATAATGCTACAGAACCCCCTTTTAATAATGAGTATTGGGATAATAAATCTGAAGGAATTTACGTAGATATAATTTCTGGAAAACCTTTGTTTACATCCTTAGATAAATTTGATTCAGGCTGCGGGTGGCCCAGCTTTACTAAACCAATTGTCAAAGAAAATATAAAAGCTAATACAGACTTTAGCTATAACATGAAAAGGATAGAAATCAGAAGTAAAGATAGCGATTCTCACCTTGGTCATGTCTTTGATGACGGTCCTAAAGATAAAGGCGGTTTAAGATACTGTATAAATAGCGCTTCTTTAAAATTCATTCCAAAAGAAGCCTTAGAAGAAGAGGGGTATGGTGAATATCTAAAATTATTTAATAAAAAAGAAGAGTAATAGCATAAAGTATTCTGCTATTGCCCTTCTTCAAATTTTATAATAACTTTTCTATATCTTTAACCATATCACTTGGTTCAGAAGTTGGTTCAAATCTTTTTACAACATTTCCATCTCTATCTATTAAAAACTTTGTAAAGTTCCATTTTACTGAATTTCCTTCTAAGAACTTTGGAAAATTCTTCTCTAAAACCTCTGAAAGCATTTTTCCTGTTGGATGATTTAAATCAAATCCCTTAAATGGAGCATTCTCAGTTAAGTAGTTAAATAAAGGATGTGCATTTTCATCTCTTACATCTGTTTTTTCAAATAGTTGAAAGGTTACTCCATAATTAAGTTTGCAAAAATTCTTTACTTCATTATTATCTCCTGGTTCCTGTTCTGCAAATTGATTACTTGGGAAGCCTAATATTTCGAGCCCCTTATCTTTGTATTCTTTATACAGCTTTTCAAGTCCCTCATATTGTGGTGTAAATCCGCATTTACTTGCAGTATTTGCTATTATTAAAACCTTTCCCTTATAAGTATCTAAAGATACCTCTTTTCCTTCTATTGTTTTTGCTTTAAAATCATATACTGACATAATTATTCAATTAGATTCTAGATATTTATTATACAGAATCTAATCTTCCTCCCTTCATTTTTGTTTTATATTATTTTTTTATTTAGCTTAATTTTATCTATGTAGCTTACTGCACTAAGTGCTGCTATTTGCCCCTGCCCTGCAGATTTTATGTATTGGTAGGGTCTTCCGGCACAATCTCCTGCTGCAAAACATCCTTCTATATTAGTTTTCATATCTATATCAACTGCTATGTGTTCTCCATTCATTAAAAGTCCTGGAACAAGCTTACCAGGTGATACACTATCTTTTATTATAAATACAGCATCAGTATTAATTTCACCTTTTGACATTTGTAAGCCACTTACCTTGTCCTTACCTAATATACTAATTGGTTTGTCTTCCACAACCTCTATAACTTCTTTTAAACTTACTTTATCCTTATACATAGGTATATAATAAAGTTTTCCTGCAAGTTCACTTACATAATTAGCTTCTTCCTCTGCCTCTTTAGTATACCCTACTATTGCTACAGTCTTACCTTTATATAGCGGAGCATCACAAGTGGCACAATAACCTACTCCTTTACCAAGTAATTCGTCTTCCCCATTTAAAGGTTTTGAAAATTCTACTCCTGAAGCTATTATTATGGAAGTTGCTTCATACATCTTTTGATTTAATGAAAGTGCAAAATAATCTCCCATGGAATATACTGAATTCACTTTTTCATTTTTTATTTCTATATTCATATATTTTAGATGTTCCAAAAACTTTTCCTTAAGCTCTTTTCCCGAAACATCGTATATTCCAAGATAGTTATTTATTTTAGGTGCCTTCAAAAGCTTATTGCTTAAGTTATCACTTCCAAATAATATAACCTTTTTATTCCTTATGACTGCGTTTATTGCCGCTGACAATCCAGCAGGTCCACTTCCTATTATCGCTATATCATATCTGTCCATAGAAATCCACTCCTTAAATATATTTGGAAAATACCTCTTTAAGCTTATTTTTAGGATTAAATCCTGTAAGACTTTCTTGTAATTCACCATTTTTAAATATTAACATAGTTGGTATATTTGAGATTCCATACTTATCTACAGCCTCACGATTTTTATCATCATTTATTTTTATAATCTCTAAACTTTCTTTTAATTCTCCTGCAATTTCTTCAAGTATAGGAGCTATCATTTTACAGGGTTCGCACCAAGTAGCCCAAAAATCAACTACTACAACCTTTTTTGAATTGGAAATAACATTTACAAAACTTTTATCATTAATCTCTTGTATCATTTCATTGCCTCCCATATAACATTTTAAAATTTAATTGTGCGCAATCTAATTGAGTGTAATTGAATTATAATATTAAATTTAAGTTGTGTCAATACTTATTTTTGAAAATTATGCTACTTATTCTACAAAAATAAAAAAAGCCCTATCATTCCTAAGTTGAACCTCTAGGAATATAGGGCTTTTTAATGACGAAAATTTATTCTGTAATAATTTTATGAATAAGCACTGGTCTTACAGCTTTTTTTGAAATTGCTATACTCTTATAAATTTTGTTTTTTACCTCTTCTACATCTTCTCTATTTGAATAAATAGTTACAATTGGTTCATCTTTTTGCACTTTATCGCCTACTTTTTTGTTAAGTACAAGCCCAACAGCTAAATCCACTGTATCTTCCTTTGTAGCTCTTCCTGCACCTAAAAGCATTGCTGCAATTCCAATTTCATCCGCTACAATATTGGAAACAAAGCCGCTTTCTTTTGCTAAAACATCAATCTTATATTTTGACTGCGGTAACTTTTCAGGATTATCTACAATTGATGAATCTCCCCCTTGGCTTTCAAGAAACAGCTTAAATTTTTCTAAAGCTTTACCGCTTTTTATTACCTCTACAAGCTTTTCTTTTGCTTCTTCCAATGTATTTGCCTTCTTAGCTAGCATAACCATTTGACTTCCAAGAGTTAGAACAAGTTCTGTTAAATCCTCTGGTCCTTGCCCCTTTAATGTATCAATAGCTTCCTTTACCTCAAGTGCATTCCCTACGGCAAAACCCAAAGGCTGAGACATATCTGATATTACTGCCATAGTTTTTCTACCAACGTTATTCCCTATTTTAACCATAGCATGTGCCAGTTCTTCCGCATCCTTCTCCGTCTTCATAAATGCACCTGCACCAGTCTTTACATCCAATACTATTGCATCTGCTCCTGCTGCAATCTTTTTACTCATAATAGAACTAGCAATTAGTGGAATTGATTCTACACTTCCAGTTACATCACGAAGTGCATATAGCTTTTTATCTGCTGGAGTTAAATTGCCTGTTTGACCAACAACTGCAACCTTATTACGATTAACTAATTCTACGAACTTTTCCTTTGTAAGTGCTACATTAAAGCCACTAATAGACTCTAGTTTATCAATAGTTCCTCCTGTATGACCTAACCCTCTTCCTGACATTTTAGCAACTGGTACTCCTAAAGCTGCAACAAGAGGTGCCAGTACAAGTGTTGTAGTATCTCCAACTCCGCCTGTCGAGTGCTTATCTACTTTTATCCCTTCAATTTGCGATAGGTCAACAGTTTCTCCAGATTTCACCATGGCCATTGTTAAATCTGCTCTTTCCCTTTCAGTCATGTCCTTAAAATAAATAGCCATTGTAAGTGCACTTACCTGATAATCAGGAATCGTTCCATTCGTATATCCATTTACAAAAAAATAAATTTCATCTTTTGTAAGTTCTCCTCCATCTCTTTTTTTTGAGATTATATCTACCATTCTCATGCTCTTTCCACCTCTTGCATTTATTTTCTAAAAAGCGTTATTCATTTAATTTTCTGAAATTATATCTATACTTGCACTAGCTCCAATACGTGTAGCTCCAGCTTCTATAAGTTTAATTGCTTCTTCTCTTGTATGAATACCACCTGAGGCCTTAACTCCCATACCAGCTCCAACTGTTTTTCTCATTAATTTAATATCTTCTGCCTTAGCCCCTCCTGTTGAAAACCCTGTTGATGTTTTAACAAAATCTGCACCTGCTTTTTTAGCTAGTTTACACGCTCTTATCTTCTCTTCTTCGGTAAGAAGACAAGTTTCAATAATTACTTTAACTAAGGCCTTTCCACTAGCTGCCTTAACAACTTCTTCTATATCTTTTTCTACATAATCATCATTTTTATCTTTTAATTCTCCTATAGAAACAACCATATCTACTTCTTCTGCACCATTTTTAATAGCATCTTGTGTTTCAAATACTTTTGTAGCAGTTGTATTAGCTCCAAGAGGAAACCCTATTACAGTACACACTTTAACACTGCTGTCCTTTAATGCACAGCTTGCCTCTTTAACCCACTTTGGATTTACACAAACTGATGCAAAGTTATTTTGTTTAGCTTCTTCTATTAGTTTTAGTATCTGCTCCTTTGTTGTATCTGGCTTTAATGCTGTATGATCTATAATTTTAGCAATATTCATATTAAAAATCTTCCTCTCATTTTATAACTTCGACCAATAACAATAGTTTTATCTTACACTTTATTTAAACTACTTTTTTAAATCCTCTTTAGTAAAAGCTCCTGGTAGAATTTCTTCCAATGTCTTAACTATATATTCTCCACTATTTTTTCCCAAAACTATTTTCATATCCTCTGACGCAAACTCAGCAATTACCTGTCTGCATATTCCACATGGATATGTATAATCCTTTTCTACTCCCACTATAGCAATAGCATTAAGCTTTGTGTGCCCTTCTGATACTGCTTTAAAAATAGCTGTTCTTTCTGCACAATTTGTTGCACCATAGGATGCATTTTCTATATTACATCCTGTATATATTTCTCCATTGTCAGCTATCACAGCTGCTCCAACTTTGAATTTGGAATAAGGTGCATAAGCCTTTTTTCTAGCCTCTAAAGCTTTATAAACTAACTCACTATAATCCATAGCTAAATCTTAAGTCCCCTCTCAATATTTAATATATTTTCATCATAAATGCTTTTTGAATATTTGTAAAGTTAATACTATTTTTAAAGCAAAATACATTTTGCTAATTTTAATTAATACTCACCTTTTAGCCTATACATAACAGAAAAATATTTTGTTTCAATTATAACACTTTCCAAGGATTTTCTTTTCCCTCATAAAAAGCTATACAACTTAGTATAGAATTCTCAACCATATCGCTAACTGCTTGATCTGTATAGAATGCTGTATGAGGTGTAATAATCACATTAGGATAAGACTTTAAAACAGCTAATTCTCTATTTCCTAACACTTCTCCTTTAAGATTTTTATAGTAGAGATTTGTTTCATTTTCTATTACATCTAATGCTGCTCCACCAATTTTCCCTTTTTCAACAGCGTCAATAAAATCATATGTGTTTATAATTGACCCTCTTGCTGTATTTATAATAAATACCCCATCTTTCATTTTTGATATGGAATTTTTATTTATTAGATGGTAGTTATCTTCCGCTCCTGGAACATGCACTGTGATAACATCACTACTCATTAAAAGTTCTTCTAATTTCACATATTTAGCATGGGCTTTAACTTCTTCATTTTCATTGATATCATAGGCTATAATGTTGCATTCAAAACCCTTTAAATTTTTAATTACTGTTCTCCCAATCTTCCCTGTTCCTATAACTCCTACGGTTAAATTATGTAATTCTTTTCCCTGAATACCTTCTAGAGAATAATCTTGAACATAGCTATTCTGCATAATTGCTTTTACTTTTCTTGTTGCCATTAAAATCATCATTACAGTATAATCAGCTACGCTTCTTGGTGAATATGTTACGTTTCCTACACCAATTCTGAGCTCTTTAGCTTTTTTAATATCTATGTGGTCATACCCTATAGTTCTAGTGGATATAAATTTAACTCCAACGTCGTTAAACTTTTTAATAAGCGCTGCATTAATTGGAGTTGTAATAATACTTATGCAGTCAAATCCTTTTGCAAAATCAGCAGTTTCAATGGTCGGTGTCTTGTCTGTAAGCATTAAATCAACATTGTATTTTTCTTTAAACTTTTGAAAATATTCAGTTTCATCAGCTCTATGATTATATACTAAAATTTTCACATTTAAACATCCTTTCTAATGCATGTTTCTATAGCTTCATGTTGTTGGATAAAAATTCTATTTAATCTTATTATATCACTGAAAATTCCTTTATTTAAATTGATTTATACAATATTCTTTATTTTTATGTAAAAAAATACAGACTTTAATAAAATCTGTACCTTTTACTATAAATTTAGTCCATTATTTTCAAAAAACTTATATGCACTGAAATAGCTTAATGACTATCATTTCAGTACACATAAGTTTAAACTTTACTATTAACCACTCTTTTATATTTTATTCAACTTCTTTTATAGAAGTTTTTTCTTAATCATTATGTAATGATAACAATTTTGAAATTTTATTATTTATAATTCCTGCACCAAATAAAACAAAAGCTATTCCTCCATAAATACCAACAGCATTAAATATTTCAGGTAATAGCTGTTGTGGAACTAGCTGTGAATTAACTGTAGCTGCCTTATAACCTTGCGCTACATACTGGCTAAGTGCCTTTCTATAAACAATAATATTATCTACTAAAAGTGCAATTCCTATAATTGCAACAACTGCAGCTGCTACATATAAAATTATAGAGGCCTTAGATTGTTTTGACTTTGTTTCTACATTTTCCATAACCTTTCTCCATTCCGCCTTAAAGCTATAATAAAATAAATCCTTTTTCAAAGCTCATAAATTATGAGCCTATTATAGTATACCACCTAATTATTTATAAAAAACATATTTTAATAGAATTTACATTTTGTTTTCAACTGTAGCTATTTTTCACATACTTTTAACACAAAACTTGTTTTTAACTATTCATAATAAAAAATCAAACGAAATATATCCATTTGATTTTTTAAATATTCTATTTACTTGTACTATTTACTACGACCTTTGAAGAACTACTGTGTCCAAGGTCATTTACTGCATTTTTTATAGCAGCATCTATAAGTGCTTTCTTATTATCATCAACATTTATATTCAACTCCTTAAGCACATCTAGAACAACATTTTCTGCAACTTCTGCTCTCTCATCTTTACTTATATCTCCTGCATGAGATAATTGCTCAGCACTCCCTACAGCTATTTTTGCCCATTTATCAATAATTTCTAAAATATTTACTGTTCCACTTTTAGGAAATACTTCTGATGCCACACCAAGAACCTTGTCTGAAGCATCTACTACTTTTTGAGTCTCTTCTAATATATCACTTACCTTTATTCCATTTTTCTTTAAAAGCGGAAATATTGAAAGCATAGTGATAAGTACACCTAAGATTATTCCTATAATAGTAAACAACATTATAATTTCGGTCTTTGACATTTACACCACCTCTAATTAAAATGCCTAAAGGCATCTATTTCCATATATTATATTTATCGTATTAATATTATATGTATTTAACTTTTATTTACTATAATACAATTATTTAGAAGTATTATGTTATATAATTTCATTAATATATATAAAAAAAGCCAAACTAAATGATAAAAAACCGTTTTAAAATGTTCTAATCATTTTAAAACGGTTCTTTATACATAATTTTAGTATCCAAGTAAATCTAAAATTTTTCTCTCAACATGCCTATTTTCACCTCTGTAAGGGAAATCATGCATATGAATTGCTGGATTAAAATTTAATTCTATAATGCTGTGGTTTTTAGCATTAGGCTCTTCATTTATATCGTTTATTATTATATCCGCACCACAAATCTTTGCTCCCACTGCATTAGCTGCTCTAACTGCAATTTTTTTGTATCCCTCAAGAATCTCATCTGTAAAATCTATACTATCTCCGCCAGTACTTACATTAGAGTTCTCTCTCAAATAAACTATTTCATTCTTGTCTGGAACATAATCAAAATCCCTATTTGAAAATGATAAATACTCTTTTTCAATAGTTCCAAGAACAATTTTCTCAAGTGGCTTTACGTATCCTTGCCCTCTACGTGGATCCTTGTTTTTTTCATCTACAAGTTCTTTAATACTGTGAACTCCGTCCCCTATAACATTTGCTGGAACCCTATGAAGAACTGCAATAGTTTCATCACCTATAACCAAGAATCTGTATTCCTTACCGGCTATAAATTCTTCAACCATAACGGAATTATCATATTCAAAAGCCTGATTTACAGCATTCTCAAAATCTTCAATTGATCTAAGCTGTTTTAGTATAATTACTCCTTTTCCAAAGTTCGTTGACTTTGGCTTAACTACTGTATCTTTGCCATAAAATAAACTGAACTTTTCTTTCGCTTCACTTGCTTCTTTAAGAGTAACTCCTTCAGGAACATTTATACCATTCTCTTTTAAAACTATTTTGGTTACTTCTTTATTTTCCATTATTAAAGGCGCTATATAATTATCCAATGAAGTTTTAGTTGCCTGTTTCACATATTCAACTTTATCACCTTTTTTTAAACGTATAAAGTTGTCTTCCATATCAAGTATGTCAACTTGTATTTTCCTATCTAAAGCTTCATTAATTAATATCTGAGTTGAAAGTTCAAGTTTTGTATAATCTTCATTCATGTTTTACCACCTCTTTTACAAATAATTATACCTTAGTATCCAGGGTTTGTTAATTAAAATATTGCTAAATCTTATGCTCCCTATGCTTCAGCATATTCCATGCCAAATTGAATATAGCTTCTATTATCATTATCCATTTCTCTGCATATTCTTTCTGATGGCAACAGCTCTATATTATGAAGTTTTTTATATTCACTTTCAACACTTTCGCTGTATTTCTTTTCTACATTATCTTTGTCCATCAATTTAGCAACTATTCTTAGTTTTTCAAAAATCTCATCGCCAAAATTCTTTAGCGGTATTCTAGAATCATCATTATACTTATAAAGCATTAAATCTTCATTTCTTCCAAGTAACGCTGCAAGTTGATGATTTGTATTTATCCTTTCCATCTGCTCCTCATCTATTGACTTGCTTTCTTCAAACAGACAAAACACATTAAAAACTTGAAGAAAATTCATCTGTTCAACACTAATGCCAACTTTATCAAAAGGATTCACATCTAAAATTCTTATCTCTATATACTCTACTCCACGATTTACTAGGGCTGTAAGCTGTGTTTCTCCTTTTTTTATATTTCTTTTAAAACGTATAGGAGCATAAAATTCACTTTCACTTTGAAGCAGATTTCCATTTAACTGAATCTGAACTCCATCTTTATATATTCCAAGTTTAGAATATTTGTTACTTTCAGTTTCCATCATTTTCTTAATTTTGGTTTCATATTCTCTAAGACTATTAAAATACACAGTATACTTCTTTTCATCTGTATCAGAATAACCAAACCTACTTACACGAAGTGAAGTAGCATATCTATTAAAATTCTTTATTTTTCCAGCACAATGAGGGCAGCATTTTTCTATTTTTTCAAGCTCTTTAAATATAACAGAATTGTATGTCGAATCACATATTGGTGATGCTCCAAACAAATATATAAGTATCCAATGATATCTTAAAAAATTTCTAGTCAGCGAAAAATACATCTCATCAATGAATTGTCTTTTAGTTTTTTCTATTCTCAATTGCCTATATATAAAATCGATCATCTTGTCGCTAAAAGAAAAATTATAATGAATACCCGATATCATTTGCATCTTCTTACCGTAACGAAGTGCAAGTCCATTTCTATAAATCTGTTTTTGTCTACCGTCTTCAGTATCCGGAAATTGTGCAACTGGTATATCCTCTTCCTTTGGAAGTCTTGGCGGCATACTTAAAGGCCATAATAGTTCACCTTTAAGAGCATTTTTAACTTCATTATTTATATCATTTAATGCTTTGTAGACTTCCTCAGCTGATTTAAGCGGTGGTGTTATCATCTCTATTTGACTTTCCGAAAAATCTGTTGTTATACGTGGGTTTTCAAACTTATCGCCAAATACAGATGGATGAGGCGTTAATGCTAAATCTCCAGAATAATTAACTCTCTGTGATTCCCTTTCTACTCCAAAATTTCCTTCTGACAACATACTGCTTCTATATTCATCTGAAAAGAGTCTTATCATTTCAGGAAAACTCCAATGCATAGTACTCCTCCTTGATGTATTAATTTAACTTATATATACACTCTATTAGATTGCCTATGGATAAAAGTTTTTAATAGTAGTCTATTAAAAACTTTTATTATGTTCCTATAATAATAAAACAAAAATACTTTGTCAAACCAGTTTTAACATAATCATGTCTATAGATTTATTAATGTATATTAAAAAACCCTATAAGAATTAACTTATAGGGTTTATAAAAGACTTATTATCTTCTGAATCCTCTGTTGTTCTGTTGTTTTCTTGCTTTTCTACAATCAGTACATCTTTGTGGTTCATTATCGAATCCTTTTTCTTTATAGAAAGCTTGCTCGCCTTCAGTAAATACGAATTCTTTTCCGCAATCTTTACAAACTAATGTCTTATCTGCCATTTACATATACCTCCTTTTTCAAAGATTAAGATCCTAACTGATTACCAAAATAACCTTTAAAAAGAGGATATGTTTGTTCATCTAATTAAATCTTAGTATTAAAATCTTATCCGTTTTTAATACTAAATCATTATATCACACTACCCTATAATTTACAATATATTTTTAAACTTTATATCATTTAATGGTTAATCCAAATTTTCAATGAACCCATTAAAATAAAGATTATCTTCACTTTTACAATTAAAATATACTATACCTAGCTACTTAAATTTATTTGTTCCCCATACGCCTGTAAGTATAAGTACTGAGCCCACAAGATGGTATAAATGAAAACTTTCTTTTAATATTATAACGCCAGCAATTATAGATACTATAGTTGATAAATTGGAAAAAACAGAAGATCTAGATGCTTGAATCTTAGATAAAGTAAAGTTAGTTAAAAAATAGGCTACAATTGATGAAAGTATCCCTAAATACAATATTGATATAACAAAAGTGCTGCTTTTTAAAGGAGAAAAATATTCATTTATTTTCCCCTCAGCTAAAAGCTGAATAGCTGCCATTATATTAAAACAAAATGCAGCAAAAAACATCATAAAGTAAGTTATCTCTACAGGTTTAAAGTGTACAGAGGTTTTTCTTGAAATTATACTATAAGCTCCTGCACAAGTAACGGCCCCTAATAAAAATAATATTCCTATAGGAGAATTACCACTTCCACCTGAACTTCCCATAACTCCTATAAGTGCAACACCACTTACTGACAGCACAATAAAGCTGGTTCTTTTTAATGACGGTACTTCTTTTAGAAAGTATGAACCCATAATGGTTACAACTATTGGAATTAATGCTAGCATAAGCCCTGCCATTGAAGATGAAATATTTTTAACACCGTAGGTTTCAAATATAAAGTATATTACGGGCTCGGCCAATCCAAGTAAAACAAGTTGTCCAATTGGTTTGTTCCTATAATCTACCTTTATAACTCTAAATAAAACTAAAATAGTCATAATAATAAATGCTAGGAGAAATCGTAATGCCACTAAACTAAGTGGTCCTGCAACCTTTAGAGCCATTTTAGAAAATAAAAAGCTCAATCCAAAAATTGTAGAACTTACAGTTGCAGCTATGTAAGGAAGTATTTTTTGCTTTCCATTCATTATTTTATGTCCTCCAATATTATAAGCTCCTAAATCCTAATTATATACTGTGCTACAGTCCTTTTCAACATATAATCCTTAAGCAAAAAAGGAAATAAGGTACCTTCACTCTTATTTCCCACAAAATCTAATCTCCGTCAAAGAAATTTCCTATATTCCCTAAAATAGATCCCTCTTCTTTTCCTGTGGCTGCTGTACTATTAATCCTTCCTGCTAATCTGCTAAAAGGAATTGACTGAAGCCATACTGTACCTGGTCCTTTAAGAGTTGCTAAAAAAAGTCCCTCTCCACCAAAGATTGCAGACTTTATTCCTTTTACCATTTCTATATCATAATTTACATCTCTAGTAAATGCAACAAGGCATCCTGTGTCAACCTTAATCACCTCTTTAGGAAGTAGTTCTCTTTGAACTATAGTACCTCCTGAATGAACAAAGGTAAGTCCATCTCCTTCTAATTTTTGAAGCATAAATCCTTCTCCGCCAAATAAGCCAACACCGATTTTTCTAGTAAACTCAACTCCAATAGATACACCCTTTGCTGCGCATAAAAAACAATCCTTTTGACATATCATATAGTTGTTAAAGCTAGACAAATCCATAGGAATAATTTTTCCCGGATATGGAGCTGCAAAAGCTACCTTCTGTTTTCCCACTCCCCTATTGGTAAAAATAGTCATAAAAAGACTTTCTCCCGTTACAAGCCTTTTTCCTGCTCCCATAAGTTTTGAAACAAGTCCTCCAGAACTTCCCTTGTCAGATCCATCACCAAAGATAGTCTCCATTTCTATTGAACTATCCATATACATCATAGCTCCAGCTTCGGCAACAACACTTTCATATGGATCAAGTTCCACTTCAACAATCTGCATCTCACTTCCAATAATTTTATAATCTATTTCATGTGCCATAGCATCCTCCTAAATAATTTTTTGTCCCTATTATGTTACTCCTTCTTCAATTAAATATACCTTGTAGTTTAAGTATGTAAATTAAGTTGAATTTTATAGATAATATATTGACATAAATAAATAAGGAAAATATAATGTGACTTGTAGGTCATATGACCCAGAAGTCACACTTTGAAATAATGGAGATGATATTTTGCCAAAGGGAACTTTTAATAACCTTGCTATAGAAAAGCAAGAAAAAATAATGCGAACTGCTATAGATGAATTTCTAAACAAGGGTTACCAAAAGGGGAATATAGGAAGTATTGCTAAAAATGCAGGTATTGCAAAAGGAAGTATATATCAATATTTTGAAAATAAAAAGGAACTGTTTTTATTCTGTATTAGCTGGGCCTCGAAAATACTTTTAAAAAAATACGGAAATTTTTCGGGCTTTAAAGAAAAAAAAATGAATTTATTTGACTATATATATGAAAGCGCAGAGGCTACTTGGTTTCAATTAAAAGAAGAAAGAGAACTTATAATTTTCATTCAAAATACCTTTATTGGAAAATATGGTTCAATTACAGAAGAAGCAACTAAAAACATGATAGAAGTTTCAAACAACTACACCCTAAATCTCATCAAGGATGGAAAAAAGCAAGGCTATATAAGAGATGATATAGACGACGATTTGATCTTAATGTTTATGACAGGTGCTTCTCTAAAAATAAAAGAGTACTTATTTAAAAAAAATAATGCTTTAGGAATGAATATTCTTGATGAGGAATATGAAGAATATAAAAAGCACAGCAAAGCAATGATTGAGCTACTTAAAAATGGAATGGGGGCAAAATGAATGTTTTTAAAAATTGAAAACTTAAAAAAATCATATACCTCGGGCAATGTAAAAACAGAGGTACTTAAGGATATAGATATGGAACTTTATAGCGGTGAAGTTGGTGTTATTCTTGGTCCATCAGGTTCAGGTAAATCAACCCTACTGAATATAATTGGAGGAATAGACAGATGCGATTCAGGAAAAGTACTAATTAATGAAACTGATATTTCAAAGTTTAGCGATGACAAATTAACCGATTACAGGAGAGACAATATTGGCTTCATATTCCAGTTCTATAATTTGATTTCTAACCTCACTGCAAAGGAAAACATTGAGGTAGTTTCAAATATAAGCAAATCTCCTTTGAACATAGACGAGGTTTTAGATGCTGTTGGTATGCTTAATAAAAAATATAGATTTCCAAAAGAATTAAGTGGAGGAGAGCAGCAAAGAATCTCTATAGCAAGAGCTGTAGTTAAAAATCCAAAACTTCTATTATGCGACGAACCAACCGGGGCTTTAGACTATGCAACCTCTAAGGAAATTTTAAAGCTTCTTCAAAGGATAAATAAGGATTTTAAAACCACAATACTAATGATAACTCATAATAATGCTATAAAAAGCATGGCAAATAGAATTTATAAAGTAAGAAGCGGAAAAATTGTAGAACACGAAATCAATGAAAATATCCTGCCAGCAGAAAGGATTGAGTGGTGATGGTAATCAATAAAAAAATCAAGAGAACTATGCTCCAAAATAAGTCGCAGTATATAGGTTCATTAGCACTTATTATTATAAGCTGTATGCTTTACACCATGTTTAATCAACTTGCAGTCAATATGGATAAAATGACTTCTTCCTTTGAAAGAAACTACGTTCAAGATGATGCGAGCTTTATAGTAGATAAAACCATTAATAATCCAAAGAAACTTGAAGAGAAGTTTAACATGAAGCTAGAAAAAAGCGGCAGTTTTGATTACGAAATTTCAAAAGGCAAAACACTAAGAATTTTCAGTGAAAATAGAAAAATTGACATTCCTGCTGTAATTTCAGGAAATAAATTAACTACAAATGGAATCTTAATAGATCCTTCCTATGCAAAGGCAAACAATATAAAAGTTGGAGATAAAATAACAATTGGGAATAAAAAACTAAATGTTTCAGGTTTAATGTCACTTCCTAATTATATATATGCCATAAAGTCAGAAAGCGATATTATGAATAATCCTAAAAGCTTTGGGATAGCTGTAATAACTAAAAATAACTTTGATAGTTTAAATTTAGGCAGCAGCTTTTACAATATTAAATTTAACAATTCAGAGAATATAGATAGTAAGATTTCAAAGTTAAAAAGCTACTTAAAGTCTCAAAATATAAACGTATTAAGCTGGACAAATATAGATGAAAATCCTAGAGTAACCTATGTAACTGCAAAAATTAAAAGCACTAAATCCATAAGCTCCTCTATGCCAATTGCAATACTACTTTTAACCTGCAGCATGACTGGAATTATTATGCTTAGGATGCTGCAAAAGGAGGCTGTAATTATAGGAACACTGTATGCTCTTGGATATAGAAAAAGAGAAATACGAAAGCATTATTTAACATACTCCCTATCTATAGCTGTAATTGGAGGTATTGTTGGAACTATCTTAGGCGGGTTAGCTCTAAAACCAATGGTTACTTTTATGGTTTCTTATTTTAATGTTCCAACCAATTACCTAAGCTTTGATATTAAATATGTTGTAATAAGCATACTTTTACCTATTATTTTTCTTTTTATATCAAGCTATTTTATTATAAACAAACAGCTTAAGCATTCTCCTGTTGACCTTATGCATGGAGGAATAGAAAATAGCAAAGTTAACTTTTTCGAAAGGCATTTAAAGCTTGATAATTTCAAATTCAATTCCAAATTTAAAATAAGACAGCAATTAAGAAGTATACCTAGAAGTCTTCTTCTTTTATTTGGAATCATAGCCTCAACCATGCTTTTACTTTTAGGTTTTGCAACTAAAAACTCTATGGATTTTTTAATGCAGGAATCCATTACTAGCACTTATAAATACAAATATCAATATATTTTTAATAGCCTTCAAACAACTTCTCCTTCAAGGGGTGAAAAATTTTCAGAAACTGCTTTTAGTTTAAAGTCTAATAACAAAACAATTATTACAGCCTATGGAATAAATCCCAACACCAGATACCTTTTATTAAAAGATAGGTCAGGAAATTCCCTTGATAAAAACAAAGTTATAGTAACAAAGACTCTATCAGATAAACTTAATATAAAAGAGAATGATAAAATAAAAGTTATAAATAGATTTAACTCAAAGGTATACACCATTAGGATTGACAGCATTGCAGATACTTACTCCTCTCAAAGCTTATATATGCCTCTTTCAAGGTTTAATACTATGTTAAATTATCCATCTGGAAGCTATATAGGATTGTGGAGCGATAATAAAATAAATATACCTGAAAACAAACTCATAAGCACTTCTAATATAGATGACTTTAAAACAGCCTTAAGCACAGCAACAAAGCCGCTTCAATATTCTATGGGCAGTATTTCTCTCATGTCCTTTATAATCGGACTTATAATAATATATGTAGTAACCTCTCTTATTATAGAGGAAAACAAAGAGAATATATCTCTTATGAAGGTACTTGGGTACAGAAAAAAAGAGGTTTACTCTTTAATATTAAATAGTTCTTCTTTTATTGTAATTCTTGGATATTTGCTTGGAATTCCTTTCCTATTAGGTTCTTTAAATGCCTTGTTTAAATCCATGACCTCCACTATGAATTTAAGCTTGAAGGTCAAACTCAATTTTACCTACATTCTTATAGGATTTATTGTAATCTATTTAACTTATGAAATATCAAACTTACTAAGTAGAAAAAAGATAACTAAAATTTCAATGGCAGCTGCTCTAAACTCAACAAAGGAATAAATCATAAGAAAAGAAGCTTTTAAGATAAGGCTTCTTTTCTCAGACTTATTTGTCAAAGCCTGTTCCTATTATCTCTGTTTTTATGCCATCAAGTACATTTCTCATAACATCCAAATTCACTTCACAGTTTGCAGTTTTGCCATCTTCTTTTTTGGCTATTATATTTATTTTATAAGGTTCTCTTACTCTAATTTTGTTCTTTATAGTTTCAGGAGTTTTTAAAGGTATTATATATTGAACCTTTTCATTATGATTTTCCTCTTCTTTTATTTCTTTATTTATAGGAAACAGCGTTCCTCTCTCATCGTTCATAGTTATTTCTAAAGGCATATATATTGAAAGATATTTTGCATTTCCTGTAGTATTTATATCCAATGTTATCATTTGCCCCTGCTTTGCTGGATTTGGAGCTACAGCTGCGGAAACTGTTACTATGCTGTCAATTTCATATGGTCCGCCGTAAACCTCTCCTTCATTTCCCGCATTATCAGTAACTTCTGCTTGTATTTTCCACTGCCCTTCTCCAACTAACTTTATATCTTCTTTAGAACTTCCTTCTATAGTACTGCTCCAATCTCCAAAGGTTTTGCCATTGTCTTTAGATAATCTATATCTCCAAAGCATTACGCCAGAACCGCCTTCATCTTTCGGAGTAAAACTAGCTACCACATCGCCATCTGTTAAGCCTTGAGTATCCGGTGTAAAAACACCATTTGGTGCTGTTGTATCAATACAATAATTATCGCTTTGCTGCCACCCGCTGTCATTTCCTAAATTATCTACTGCCTCAATTCTAACTTTGTATACACCCTGCTGATCTAAATATATGCTGTTACTTATGCTATTTACAGAACTAGTTATTTCTTTAGGTACATCCTCTGAAGTTTCTATTTTATGATTTAAGCCCTGACAGGAAGCTGGATACAATCTAACAAATGGGGAATTATCCAAATTAGAATGATTTTCAGTGTATATCCAGTCGTAATCCTGCCAAGTACCATCCTTACATATTGAATATCTATACTTTTGTATACCTGAACCACTGTCTTTAATATCAATCCCAATATTTATGGGCTTATTTGTCCACACTTGTGATTTTGGAGAAATGCTTACACTGGGCGCATCTCCATCCGTCCTAATATTTTCAATTGAGTATGCCCATTTATTTTGACTGTCTTCTTCTGGCGTTTTAACTTCTGGATAAAGCCAATTTCCATTTTTAGAATATTCATTAGTTCTTATACTGTAAGTTTTGTTGTTTTCTTTAAATTGGCACCAGAATATAGTTCCAATACGTAAGTAATCTAACATTTTTGCATTAGTGCTTGTTTCTCCATTTTCAGACCCAATTAAAGCTATATCGCAAGCTGCATATTCAGTATAAGAGTTATCCAAAAATTTATCTGTATAGTGAACATCAAGGTACTTATTGAATACATCTGCACCACTAAAGCTCATATAAGTATGCTCTATACAATTATCCCAACTACTATTGGAAAGTTGTTTTCCCCATGCCGTTACACCAAGTACATCTCCAGGCTTACACCAAACGGTATTGCCAATGCGAAAACCATTATATTCAACAGCCGCCCCTCCAACATAAGTACTTCCATTTTTCCATCCATCTATTTCAGGTATAGATGTAGAATCATCACCATTCATTGCAAATACATAAAATTCAATAGTAGATACAATAAAAATTGATAAAATAATTATAAACAATGCTTTTTTTCTGTATTCTAATTTTTTTATCATCATACATAAGTTCACCTCCTAAAAATTGTTTCAAAAAAACTCCTCATACTTAAATGAGAAGTTTTTAAATTTATTTGTTTGTAAAATATGCTAAAACTCTAACTACCCAATGTGTACCTGAACCATCTGTATTGACATAAAATCTATCAAAAGTTTGGGAGGGATCATAACCAGAAGTTATAAATTGAGTATTTAATTTTTGTGCAGCGGCCTTAAGCGTAGTCAAATCATTCGACTTAGTGGATTTAATCTCCTTATACACACCTGCCACCTTATAAACTATTCCATTATTAGATGTATACAAACCACCATCATTGTCTTTATAGCTATCTTCTATATCCGCTTTCATTTCGTCTGTTGACATATCGCCTATTTCCACCTTATTGCTATCACTATTAAGTCCTCCAAAGACATCACTAATACGTTTTTGAGAATTATTATACCATACATAACTTCCTACTGGATTTTTAGTTTTTCCCATAGCATCATTTAATTTATCCGATAAATCCCACTCCGTATTTATATTGTTATTCTCATACTTAGGTTCTGGTATGTTTGAATCATCATCCGTTGGTGCTGGAGTATTATTTACTGGTATAAAATCCACCGGCTTAGGTGTACTTCCATCTTGTGTTTTAACTATTCTAACCTCAATAGCTTCCACTCTTAAACCTTTTCCATCTGTTCCGGATTCTTGTCCATCACTTACCCAATTTTGCCAGCCTACATTCTGAACATGTGCTCTATACTGAACACTGTAGCCCGGCATATTTTCTAGTGCAATCTTTATTGCTTCAACTCTAAGTCCTTGTCCATCTGTTCCTGTTTCTTGTCCATCCTCTGCAGGATCTTGCCAACCTATATTCTCTACATGACCCTGATACTTTATGTGAGCTCCCTCTGGAGCATTAACAAGATTTAGTTTTAGAGCTTCAACTCTAAGTCCTTGTCCTTCTGTTCCCGATATTTGTCCATTTTCATTAGGCTCTTGCCAGCCTACATTTTGTACATGCCCAACATAGCTTACACCAACTGTTGAATTATCGCTTACTTTAACTATTTTAATCTCAAGAGCTTCAACTCTTAAGCCCTTTCCATCCGTTCCTGCTTCTTGTCCATCACTTACCCAATCCTGCCAACCTACATTTTGTACATGTGCTCTATACTGAATGCTGTAGCCCGGCATATTTTTAAGCTTTATTTTAAGGGCTTCAACTCTTAAGCCTTTTCCATCTGTTCCTGCTTCTTGTCCATCTGTCTTCCAATCCTGCCAGCCTATGTTTTCTACATGCCCTTGATATTCTATATGTGCTCCTGCTGGTGCATTAGTTAAGTTTAATTTTAATGCCTCAACTCTTAAGCCCTTTCCATCTGTTCCTGCCTCTTCTCCATCTTTCTTTGGAGCTTGCCAACCTATATTCTCTACATGCCCTTGATAAGATATACCAATTTCAGTATCTGCGTTAAAATGGCTATTTGATGGAAGCCCCAATCCAAAAGCAACTGCTGCAGCAGCTATAAAGCCTACAATTTTTTTGTTTTTCATTTATTTTCCCCCTTAAACTTGAATATTATTGATTAATAATTATATTTTATAATTTATTCCTATTTTTTGCAAATACCTCCGCATTTCTCTTATGTAAATCATACTCAACTTTACAAAACTATAATTAGTCACAGTATCCTCTGTAATAAACTTTAATAAAAACTTCTCTCATCATTTACATTATAATCCATACCTTTCTTTATATATTGCCCCCTTTATGACAATTCACTTTTTACATAAAATTACCGGACTTCAAAGCCAAAAGCCTAGTATGCATTAAAAACATACTAGGCTTTATTTTATTCATTCAATAAGTCTCTTTTCTCCAGTTATCTCTTGAATTTCTTTTATATTTTGGGTAACTTCAAGCACACCAATAAATTCTCCTTTATTATCCTTAACAGCGTAATATCTTATAAAAACATATAATTCTCCCATGTGAAGCCAAAAGTCCTCATGATCCTTTTTGCCGCTCTTTAAATCCTCAACCACCTTTTCTACTATATGAACGCTAGCTGGTGGATGACAATTTTGAACCTTTCTTCCTATAACTGCTCTAGTTCTTGCAAATATTCTTTCACTTCCACCGGAGAAGTATTTAACCGTTCCATCTTTATCAACAAAGGTTATATCCAAAGGGAGAGTGTCTAAAATTGCACTTAGCTCATTTACCCTAAGTATTCCCGTATCAAATTTTATATAACCTTCAGAGTTTTCATTTGCCAGTTTACTTTTTTCCTTTTCCTCTACATTTTCTCTTTTTGGTTTCCATTTTTCAGACGGCGATATCAAGCAGTAACCTATTTCGTCACTTTCACTTTCTATATCAAGCCATTCATCCTCACTAAAGGTATCGATACACATTGGAAGGAGTATGCTTTCCTCTTTAAATATCATTTCCTCAATCCGTTTTAGGGTACTTTCTACTTTTTCCGTTATTTCATTTGGCGTTTTATTTGCACTATTTATAACTTCCTTACATTCCTTTAAGGCCTCTCTAATCTCGTCATCAACTCCCCACATAACTTTAGGAGGTGCTGTTATTCCATACTTCTCAAGATAAGGAAATATTAAATTCTCTTTTCTGCTATAATGCTTATCTAAATCAAAGAGCATGCTTATATTTTCCATTAACTTCAACCTTGTAGAATGACTATCTGACTTTTTTATTTCCTCTAGGTTAGGAGTTAAATGAGACTGAATATAGTTTTTAACAGCTTCATTTTCCTTTTTAAGAACACTCACAGGATGCCCTTCTTCTTTTTCTGGATGGTGTATTTGATCTATTGATCCTTTAAAAACCGCTGCATGAACATCACAAAGCCTTTGTATCTCCTCTACCTTCATTCCTTCCTTTATAAGCTGTGCTTCCATCTCCGATATTTCTTTTGTAGAAACTCCCTTTATAAGTTCCTGAAACCTTTTTCTAACTTCATCAACACTTTTACCATTATGAAGCTCTAGAATTATCTCCTTTAATACCTTTTGTCTGTATTCTCTGTTATTAATTATTCCACTCATTTCAATTCCCCTTTTGCAAATAAGTTTTATACTAGTTTTGCCTTAGAGAAATTAAGTTATGCAAATACTTATAACATTAAACCTTTACATAGCTGTATTAGAAGATAATCCTTTTATTTTCTTATCATTAGTCAAAGTGATAACGCTTACAAGTGTAACTACTAAAACAACCAAACTTAAGAAATAATAAGTATATCTAAAACCTATAGCTGAATAGAGATTCCCTGCTATTGACGAAAAAATTACAACTGCTAATTGTTTTGCAAAATTAAACCCTAAAAGATATACGGTAGCTGAAAGGCGCACATCAAATACATGTGTTATATATTTCATTATTGAAACAAGAAGTAATGGCATCTCAAAAGCTGCTATTAATCTAATTCCTGACAGCACAATGGTATTTGTAAAGGTAGCACTTCCAAAAATACGAATAAAGGTTAAGGTTCCAAACAAAAGTAATCCATTTTTAGCACCTATTCTATTTACAAGTGCTGGAGCAAAAATCATAAGAACTGCCTCTAAACCCGTTTGAAATGAAACAAGCCTACTAAATATACTGGTTCCAACTGCTTTACTTGAAAAAAAGCTAGCATAATAATTAGGGAATTGTTGATCAAAAACATCGTATATACACGCTGTTCCTATTATTATTAATGCCAAAAACCAAAATTTTTTCATCTTAAGAATAGAAAACACAATTTCCTTATTGATTTGACTTTTTTGATTTTTTATCTCTTTGCTTTCACCAGTATCGTTAACCTTAGCTACATAGAGTAAAATACAAAGAGCTACTGCTGACAGCGACGCAAACCAAAATATACTTACAGGATTTTTTATATACAGTATTCCCCCAACAAATGAAGCCGTTGCACCTGCAATTGAACCAAATAACCTTACATGTCCATACTCAAACTTGTTATTTCTGCTAACCTTTTCGATATACGCTTCTACAACACCTACTCCTGCATAAAAACATGCACTTAAATATACGCTTCCAATGATGGCTCCAACATATATATTTAGATGGAGAAGAGGTATATATGCATAGCTAAAAAATGGCCCCATAAAAAGCATCAAAATTGCAACAAAAGCAAACAAATACTTTTTGAACACAAGCTTATCTTGAATAACACCAAAGAATGGCTGATATATAAGAGCAACCAGTGATATAGAAGAAAACACAAAACCAGCTTTACTTGCATCTAAATGTGCAACATCAGTTAACCACATTGGTAAAAAAGTTAGGACCACTGCCCATATTAAAAAGTAGAAGAAAAACAATCCTCCAAAATTAAAAAAGTCTTTTCTAAAAATTTTCATATAATATATCCCACCTTTTTCTTATGCTTTTACTGGAGTTTCAATTTCTAAGCTATCAACTTCTGGTACACCAAAATCAGGTGTTCCATCTTCTCTCCAGTTTATAATTTGAGCTCTTGTATGCCTATTAGGGTCATAAAGCGGATCCCCTTTGATTTCCGTATAATTCCTTGCATGATAAACTATCACATCATGTTTTCCATCCTCTGAAACTGTAAAACTATTATGCCCTGGTCCATATTGATGGTTTTCCATACTTGTTTTAAATACTGGAGTTTGTGATTTTGTCCAAGAATTTTTATCAAGAAGATTGCTATTTTCCTCTGCCGTAAGCATACCGATGCAGTAATTCACATCTGTAGCACTAGCTGAATAAGTTATAAAAATCTTTCCATTCTTTTTTAACACTGCAGGACCTTCATTTACCCAGAACCCCTTTATCTCCCATTCCAATTCTGGTTTTGTAAGCATAACGGGTTTTGTTTTCAATGTCCATGGATTTTCCATTTCCGCTATATATATATTCGAATGTCCTTTAATGTTAATATCCTGTTGTGCCCACACATAGTAAAGCTTTTCATTGTGTTCAAAAATAGTTGCATCAAGAGAGAAAGATTCCCATGCCGTTTTTATTCGTCCCTTTTCTACCCAATTTCCTGTAAAAGGATTTTCATTTTCATTTTGTATTACAAACATTCTGTGGTTAAAGGTATCATCCTCTATATTCTTATCAGGAGCTGCCGCAAAATATATATACCATGCTCCATTTATGAAATGTATTTCTGGTGCCCAAATTAAATTACTCATTTCTCCACTTTCGTGTCTTCTCCATACATCAACAGGTTCTGCATTTCTAAGCCCTTCTATTGTTTTAGCTTTCCTTACTTCTATTCGATCATATTCAGGTACCGATGCTGTAAAATAATAATAACCATCATTGTGTTTATAAATCATTGGATCTGCTCTTTGAATAATAATAGGATTTAATATTTTTTCATTTTCCATTAAAAACACCTCTTATAAATACAAACTAGTATAATTATGATAATATATACGTACATATTATCATAATTATACCTTCATATTTTATCTTTCTCAACACATGAAAACCATAAAAACAGGGATTATATAATGCATTCGCTAATTACATGTATTTTATTCCTGTTTACTTTATGGTTTTATTTGTTAATTTATACGTATAAATTTTATTATGACAATGTACACTCTAGTGACTCGATTAATACCTATAAGGACATACTACTACTACTATACGCTCTGCTATTAACTTTCATATTTTGCAATATACTAAACTTCATTCTATTACTCATTAAATATTTTTATGTACTAAAATAATAATTTTAATATTTTGAGTTAAACTATAATAAATCTTTATATAATAGGATGGGATAATTATGATACATTTAAGCAAACATCAACTTTTTACTTTAACCTTTATTTTTCAAATTGGAAGTACTCCATTGTTTGCACTTGGTATTGAAGCTGAACAGGATGCATGGATTGTAATTCTTCTCGCATTATTAATTGGACTTCTCATGGCATGGATTTCAACAGAACTTTTTTACATATTTCCTGATAAAAATCTTATAGAAATAATCAATATAATACTTGGAAAAAAACTAGGATTACCATTTTGTATAGTGTATGCTATGGTTTTTATTTGGGCCTGCGGACGTAATCTTAGGGAATTTAGTGAATTAATATTGTTAATTTCTCTACCTCATATACATTTATGGATTATAATATTATCCTACATATTACTTGCCTTATACACTCTTTTTAAAGGCTTTGAAACTCTATGCCGTTTATCTGAATTAATAGTTCCTCCTACAATAATTTTTTTAATTTCAATGTTTATAATAATTATTTTTTTTAGTTCTGCACATATTAGAAACCTAATGCCAATTTTGGGTAATGGCATTAAACCAGTACTTAAGTCTTTACCTGGTGTTATATGGTTTCCTTTTGGAGAAGTATTTGTACTTTTGCTATATTGGCACTACTTAAATGACAAAAAATCCGTAAGAAAAACTACCTTTAAAGCCCTTATTTCATCTGGACTCCTTCTGTGTATTTCAACTGCTGTAACAATATCAGAATTAGGCGCTAAATACACTTCTGTTTCAACTATACCTTTAGTTGAAACCTTAAGATTAATTAATATAGTTGAAGTATTAAATCGTCTTGATATTCTTGGCATACCCTTTCTTATTTTAGGAGGATTTTTTAAAATATGCATTTATTTAAACTCTATTGCACTAACTATAAATTCAGTATTTAAAATAAACCATTTCAAATTAACATTGATGCTCTGCGGGGTATTTATGCTATTTTTCTCTATATATTTTGAACCAAACTATGCTTATCACCAGTGGCTATTTCCATTTGACGCAAGATATTTTTGTTTGTTCTTTTGCACTTTTTACCCTACAATGCTTTTGGTTATTTACATTATAAAACTAAAACGTTCAAAACTTAACCCTACAAGATAGTATGACTAATTTTAATTAACTAAGTTGATTTTTATATTGACTACCACAACTTAAAGAAAATGACCTCCCTTCAATATAGAAATCATCTTCCCAACCTTTCCTAGACCTTTTTTAAACTGTACTTTACCAATAATACGTTTTATTGTATTTAAGTTACCGGTTTTTCATCAACCTTTTCTAAGCCATCCTTTCGGTTTTCTTTTCCCACAAACAAAATACTTTCCATTCTCATATTCCAATTTAAACTGATCTCTAGTTTTGTTACCCATATTCTGCTGAATAACCTCAACTGTATCATCTGTAACTTTTGTAACTATTACAACATGTCCATATTTTGTGTCCGTAAACACCAAAATATCATCTGCCTTTGGCTTTTCATTTTCTCCATTTTTATATTGAAATAAACCTCTATCCTTATTTAATTTTCCCTGCCCTACCTTTGGGTCAAAGAAATCTTTAGCATTGCCAAATCCGTTTGGCATACTGTGTCCTTTTGCTTCATAATAAAATCTTTTTATGTACTCAACGCATTGCCACTTATATCCATAGTAATATCCATCCTTACTATAGTTTTTGCCATGGCTTTCAGCATATTTTTTCCCGTTATAATATACCTTTACTCCTTTGTAGCTATCCATAACTTTACCAATATGATTTATTTTATCCACATGATTTTGGTACAACTTTCGAGAAGTAAAAATTCCTAATGCTATAATAATTACAACAGCTACAAATCCTGCTAATATCTTTAATGTCTTTTTCATTTGTTACTCCTTTAAACTGACAATGTCATATTTTGTTATTAACTGTAATTTATTATAGCATATTTTTAAATTTCGTACAAAATTTATTTGTATTCAACAAAACCGCCTGTTTTTATAAAGCAAAAAGAACATTTATAAATTTACCTGAGTAAAATCATAAATGTTCCTCTCATATATTCGAGCTTTACATAAATATAAAAATTTATTATTAAATAACCCATTAAAGTGTAATAATTTTAAAATATTCTTTGATGAGTTTATGTAGCTGTCCAATTTTTAACCTTCTTTATTTTTTAGGTGCAGTTCTGCATTTGCACTTAATATAAATATTTTTATTTTTTCACTACTCTTCACAATTAAAATGCCACTCTATCCCAAATTTATCCGTTAAAGAACCATAACATCTGCTCCAATATGTTTTTTGAAGTTCCATATTAACATTTCCATCTTCTTTTAGTTTATTAAATAGCACTTCCAATTCGTTAGACTTATTACTAACAATTGTTAAACTTACATTATTTCCTCTTGTTAGCGGCATACCTGGAAAAACGTCTACCATATTAAGATAATTACCTTTCAAGATGATACTAGAATAAGCAATTAATTCTTCAACATCTTTTTCAATGGCAACTTTAGGATGAGAAGGCAATTCTTTATAGGTTACTGTTTTATTTATTTTCGCTTCAAATACCCTACTGTAAAATTCCAATGCTTTACGGCAGTTTCCGTTGAAACTTATATACACTTGTAAGTTCATTCATTACAGCTCCTCAATTTTATTCCACATCATCTTCTATAAATTTATTAGTTGAAAGAACATCTCCACATTTGTATATATTATTGAAACCTATCAATAAATTCATTTAGCTTGCTAATTTTTTCATTTATATTTTCAATGTTAGAATCAAGTTTCTGCATTGATCCAGCTTGTTCTTCACTAAATTCAGCAGTATTATTTACCACACTAGAAATACTCTCAACTGACGAATTCATATTATCTATAATTTTTTTAATATTAGCTGCTGACTCTTTACTTTGATTAGCAAGTTTCCTAACCTCAGAAGCTACAACTGAAAATCCTTTTCCATGCTCTCCCGCTCTTGAAGATTCTATTGCTGCATTAAGTCCCAATAAGTTTGTTTGATCTGCTATATTCTTTATAAGCTCTAATATTTCAGAGGTCTGTTTTACTGTATTTAAGGTTGCATTTACTATTTCAATAGCATCCTTTCCTGCCTGAGCGTTTTTCATTGATAATTGTGCCATATTAGATATGCTTTCTTTTACTTCTGACGTAGAATCAAGTATATCTCTTACATTATTTGTTAGAGTTTTAGTGGCATCAATATCTATGCCATCACCTATTGTTCCTATAATTTTTCCCTTTGAATTCTTTATCGGAGCTACCAATACCTTGATTTCTTTCCCTAAAACGTCAGCTGGAATTGATGATCTTACTGTCTTACCTGTTTTGATTGCTTCCTTTGCAGGTCCTACTGCTGGTGAACCTACTCTTAAATTCAAATCAAATCCCTTTGCAGGTCCGTATGCAAGATACTTCTCCTCATCAGTAAGTCCAAAGGCCATATCATCTCTAACGATTTTATTTAGGTAAGGAATTACTATTGCAAATGCCCTTAGTATTTCCTCATCACTTATATTCTCCATTAAAAATTCATTATTGTTCACAGCACATTTCCTCCTCATATACGCAATATATTTCTACATTATATTATCTTTTTCGACAACCAATGTTCATTACTTTACACAAATAATTAAATACACGCAGAACAAAAGGATTTTATTCTAGAATAGAATAAAATCCTTTTATAATATTATGATGTTATAGCCGCTTAAATTATACTAACTTTTTACTATCCATGGCCAATAATAAACATCCTGTAATTCCAGCATTATCCTTAAGAGCTGGTGGTACTATATATTCCTCTAAATTTGGCATAGCAACATAGTTTGCCATAAGTTTTTCTAGATGCTTTCTTATAAGAGGGAATAATTGAAGTTGTTTCATTACTCCTCCACCAAGCACAATACGTTCTGGGCTTAATGTCAAGGTATATGTCATAAGTCCCTGCGCAATGTAGTAAGCTTCCATTTCCCAAACCTCATTTTTATCTGTTAAATCATATGCTTTCTTACCCCATCTAGCTTCTATAGCTGGACCTGCTGCCATACCTTCCAAACAATCCTTATGAAATGGGCATTTTCCTTCATAGGTATCCTTTTCATGTCTTCTAACTAAAATATGACCCATTTCTGGATGTCCATATCCTTCAAGAAGCTTTCCCTTAACTACTGCTCCTCCTCCAATACCTGTTCCGACAGTTAAGTAAACACAACTTTCTAAATTAACTGCTGCACCTTTTTTTAGCTCTCCAAGTGCTGCGGCATTTACATCTGTAGTCCAACCAATTGGAATATTGTATCTATTTTTTACAGCTCCAACAAAATCATAATTAGCCCATCCCTGTTTAGGAGTATTAGTTATATATCCATATGTTTTTGATTTCTTATTTACATCAATTGGTCCAAAAGATCCTATACCAATAGCTTCTAATTTAAACTTATCAAAAAACTTAAATACCAAAGTCATGGTTTCTTCTGGAATCGTTGTCTTTATGCTTTCTCTTTCTATGATATTTAAATTTTCATCACTTACTGCACAGACAAATTTTGTTCCACCAGCCTCAATTGCTCCATACATCATTATATCAATTCCTTCTTTCATAAATTGTTACTTTTTTCACATCTTAAATTATCATGTAATTCTTTCTGTGTCAATATACAAGAATACTATAAAACTTACATTATATACACCAAAACAAACGACTTGAGGATCTTCTAAATAAATTTACATGCATATCTTTATATAAAAATACAAAACTAATAAAGAACTCTATTATACTAGGAGGTGTAATCTATGAGTAGACGTCCATTAGTGCCAGAAGCAAAAGAAGGCTTAAAAAAATTAAGAGAAGAGTATGCTGAAGAAATAGGTGCTGGCTTTGAAAAAAAGAATGCTGGTCCTGAAAAGTTAAGCGGATTTATTGGAGGCCCTGTTGGTGGTCTAATGACAAAAAAAATGATTGAATCTGTTGAAAAAAAGATGTCTGATAAATAATTTGTGTTATAAATCTATTATTTTTAGTCAAATGATATCCTAGTGAAATAACAAAATATCATTTGACTAACAAATAAACTGTAAAATTCATTTATACAAGTATTAAGGAGGAAACAACTTGAATGAAGGTTTAGTAGTAATTGTTCGTTCTATAATAGGGTTCTTTACTATGCTTATTTTCGCTAAAATATTAGGTAAACAGCAAATAAGTCAGCTTACGTTCTTTGACTACATACTGGGTATAACCATAGGTTCAATAGCTGCAACTCTAACTACAGATTTATCCAGCAGAGCATGGCCTCATTGGGTAGGTCTATTAACATGGGCTCTTCTTGGGTACCTTATGGAGTATATTAGTACAAAATGGAGGTATGCAGGAAAATATCTAGAAGGTGAGCCTACAATTGTAATTATGAAAGGTAAAATAATGGAAGATGCTATGAAAAAAATGAACTTTAGAGCAACAGACATTATGGAATTATTAAGAGATAAAGATGTATTTGATTTAAACGAAGTTGATTTTGCAATAATTGAACCTAACGGAAAGCTCTCTGTACTAAAAAAACCAGAACTTCAGCCAGTGACCTGTAATGATATGAACATTACGAAAAACGAAATGGGAATAAGCACAGAACTTATTTATGATGGAATTCTTATTGAAGAAAACTTAAGACAACTTAATAAAACTAAGGATTGGCTTTTTAAAGTACTTGAAAGCCGAGGAATAAAAAACGTTTCCGAAGTATTCCTTGCAACCTTAAACCCTGGAGGCAGTTTATATATAGATTTATATAAAGATCATATAAAAAAGGTGCTTGATATCGGTGACTATAAAGGCCCTTACTAAGGAGGATTTTTTATGAGAAGATTTTTTGTATACTTTATTCCCACAGCCTTATTATTTTTGTTTATATTTATTATGCTTAGTGGAAATTTACTTAAGAATCCAATTGGCAAAGAAACCAGCATTCCAAAATCTATTGGAATCATTGTAAGCGATATAAACTCCAATAAATGGGTAAAAGCTTACAATGAAACTGAAAAGTTATCAAATACATGGCAAAAGATAGTAGCTAGAGTTCAATTTAGTTCTGAGAGAGATGAAATAAATGCCTTTAGCGTAAATTTATCTCGCCTGCGTGGAGCTATATTATCTAAAGACAAATCAGCTTCTTTCATGGAATTAAATGAAGCCTATGAACACTGGGACGAACTAGGCAAGTAATCCTAGAGAGACTAATATAGGCAGGACTATCATAAAAACGATTTTCCTGCCTATTTTAAAATATATATTTATGTCCAACTGTTTATTTGGCGAGTATACATATACCTTGCAAAGTTAAAATATATTATTTGAAGAAGTAAATAAATCCCTACTATAAGCATTAAGTAATTGTTAAGGCTTGTTCCTAAAATATTACTTAATGCCTTTATTGCAAAGAATGTATGCAAGAATGCTATTATAAAAGGCAAAAAGAACATTATAAAGCATTGTCTACTAAGAATTTTTCCTACCTCTTCTATTGACACTCCCATCTTTTTAAGAGCTATAAATTCTCCTCTATCCTTCTGAATTTCGCTAAACATTTTAAAATAAAGTATACTTCCTGTTGCTATAAAAAACAATACTGAAATAAACGTTCCTATAAAAAAGAAAATAGCCATGCTTTTCATACTTGTAGAGAAATTTGTTATCCTTTCTGTGAACCTTTCTCTCATTTCTTTAGGAACTTGTGCCTTCAAACTTTTAATAACTTTTTCAGATTTTCTCCAATCCTTTATGTTGTAACCGTAATATACACAGAGTTTATCATTATTTAATTTATCCTTAAGTGCTCTAAAGTCCCCATCATTTATTATAATCGTATTGGTACTTAATAAATCCTCATTTATTATTCCTCCCCCTATCTCCTTTTTAAGTTTATATTTTATATTTTTGCCGTAAATCTTTAAACTTAAGAAGCTGTTATCTTCAAAGGTTTTTTCATTTTCTTTTCCATCAAAGTTATACGAACGAACCACTGCTTCATTAGTTTTAACATCAATAAGATCTTTATTTTCCTCGCCTGCTAGCTTATTGTAGTCACTGTTTTTCATAATGTAAAAATCTTTTTTATTTTTATTTCCGTAGCGTGAAACCTCAGTTTTAAACACATCATCACTATTTGCCTTTATAAGAATAATTTTATTTTTGTTTTCAACCTTGTTACCACTATTTTTTAACTGCTTTTCAACCTTGGCAGGTGATATTATTTCATGAGAAGACAGACCATTTTCAATAAAGCCTATGTCCTGTGGATAATTTAAAAGCATTTCCTTTTCAATGGTTTTCTGAAAAGAGTAGACACTTGCTGATGCCGTAAGTGTTACAGCTGAAAGTATTGAAACCGTAAAAAGTATTTTTGCATTATCTCTTAATTTATATATTATTTGAGCTAAGGTTATCATATTTGTTCCTCTATAAAAAACCCTTTTATTATTTTGAAGTTTATTTGTAAGGTACACGCTAAATTGAGAATAAAGAAGATAAGTTCCTGCTATTGTAACTCCTAAAATAATAAACATAGTAACTATTATCATTTGATATGACACTAATGCCATAACATACCCCGATAAAATAAGAATTATGGCCAATATTGCTTTCTTTTTTGAGAACTTAGGTACAGGTTTAGCTTTTCTTTCTCCCTTTAAAAGCTCTATAATATTGTTACTCTTGATTTTATAGCTTACAAAAAATTCAGTTCCCTGAAACAATATCAAAAAACATAAAATAGTAATTCCTACTGCCTTAAAGGATAATACTATTGGAAGCTCTGAATTTAAAAGTAAAATTACTGAAACTGCCATAAAAAATAATTTTGAGAACAACATTCCAAGTAAAACTCCCGTTAGTATTGAAAGCATAGCTACAATAAGATTTTCAGCCATAACATATCTTCTTATTTCACTTTTTGTCAAACCAAACATAGATAAAAGTCCAAACTCTTTTTCTCTTGATTTCAAAAAACTCGAAGTAGAGTAATTTGTAAAAACTAAAGTAAAAATAAGTATTACAATTTCACAGCCATACATTATCTCTGTAGTAACAGCTCCCATTTGTCCCATAGTTTTTATACTCTTTACATTAGGATTAAGAATAAAATTTGCAAATATGAAAAACACCATAACTACAAAGGCATTACTTAAATAGTACATTATAAACTTATTTAAATTTCCCTTTATATTTTTTAAAACAAGGCTATATAAGGTCATTTTGTCTTCCCCCTATTACAGTAAGTGCATCCATAATTTCTTTAAAGAAAACTCCCCTATTGCTGCCTTTTACAATCTCCAAAAAATGTTTTCCATCTTTAATCATTACAATTCTTTTACAAAAGCTTGCTGCAAAAGGATCATGAGTAACCATCATAATTGTGGTCTTCTTTTCGTTATTCAAATTTTCTAAAGCTTCCATCACATCTTGAGATGCCTTTGAGTCAAGATTTCCTGTAGGCTCATCTGCCAATATTAGGGTAGGATTGTGAATTAAAGCCCTTGCACAAGCCGCCCTTTGCTGCTGTCCTCCTGAGGTTTCATATGGCCTTTTTTCTAATATTCCTTTAATATTTAATATTTCTGAAATGCTGTTAAGTCTTTCTTCTATTTCCTTAACCCTAGTTCTTTCTAACACTAATGGAAGTATTATATTTTCCTTTATTGATAAAGAATCTAAGAGATTAAAATCCTGAAATATAAATCCAAGCTCCTTTCTTCTAAACAAAGCCGCTTTCTTTTCATCAAGTTCTGCTAAATTAACTCCATTTATAAAAAGTTCTCCTGAAGAGGGCGTATCTATTGTGGCTAAAATATTTAAGAGAGTACTCTTTCCACTACCCGACGGTCCCATCACTCCTACAAACTCACCTTTTTCAACCTTTATACTAAACTTATCCAGTGCCCTTACCTTAAGTCCTCCTCTCTTATCTCCATAAACCTTAGTTATATTTTCAGCCTTTAATACAGACATGTTATCCTTCCTTTCTAAGTACAAACTTTACATATACATTATAAAAAAAATAGAGAAATCAATGTATCGATTTCCCTTTCAAATATAAATTTAAACTTACAATATTGAAAGCTTACAACTTAAATATATTTTTACCCTTATAAAACACAATAGAAAATGAAGCTCCCTTTATTTCATTTGTTTCGGCAAAAATCTGGTGTCCGAGAGCATCACATATTTTCTTTGAAAGATACATTCCCATACCTGTAGATTCATCCGTCTTCCTTCCGTTCTTTCCAGTAAAAAAGGCATTAAAAACCCTTGTTAAATCCTCTTTAGGTATTCCTATACCTTCGTCTGCTATTTTCAATGTACTTCTTGAAGCCTCTTCTTTTATCTCAAAGGTTATATGCTTATCTCCTTTTTCTTCTTTTGAATATTTTATAGCATTTATAACTATTTGATTTATAACAAACTTAATCCATTTTCTATCTGTTTCAACTACAACATTTTCTTTTTCAATTATCCTAGGAAATATATGATGTCTTATAAGCGATTTTTTGTTGTTATTAATAACCTGCCTTAAGACTGAAGCTATACTAAGTTCTTCCACACTAAAATCAAAATTAAATTCATTTAACCTAGCATTGTAAAGCATCATATCTATTCCATGCTGAAGCTTCTCATTTTCTTCGGATATGCTTTCAAACACAGCCCTATTATCCTCATTAATTTCATCTTGAAGTGTAAGATTAATAACTGACACAGGAGTTTTCATCTGGTGTACCCATTGATTCACAAAATATATGTATTCTTTATGCCGTTTTTCATACTTTACTGTCTTGTTTTCAGAAAGCCTATACAACTTAAGCAAAATTTTCCTAAACATTTCTTGTTCTAATGTACTGCCTCTTTCTATATTTAACATATAATCTAAATCTTCCTCTGATTTTAATATTAAATCTAACTGATTGTAAAATTTCTTATTCTTGTAGTAATCATACATTAAAAACACTATGAGAAAAATCGCAGAAATAAGAAAAGCATAAAGTATATTAATACCTGAAATGTAAACTCTATTTATTATGGAAGTTAAATTCATTATTAGAATAGCTAGAACAGTACTTAAACCATAGACTACTATATACGCCATCCTATCCTTAACAAAGGCTCTAAAATTCATTTTTTCACCTCTTTTACCAATTTACATTTATTTTATATCCTTGCCCTCTTTTAGTCTCAATGGCATTGTAAATTCCTATGCTTTCTAATCTTTTTCTAACTCTAGTCATGTTAACCGACAAGGTATTATCATCAACAAAATCCACATCATTCCATAAAATATCAAGCAAAGTTTCCCTCGAAACAATCTTATCTGCGTTTTTTATAAGAGAATACAAAAGTTGAAACTCTTTTTTGCTGAGCTCTATCTTTTTGTCCTCATACTCAATCATACTTTGATTTATATATAAGAATAGTCCTTTTGCCTCAAAAACCTCATTATTCACATTGTTTGAATAGCTCCCATAAACTCTTCTTAAAACTCCTTTTATTTTTGCCATAAGCACATCGTAAGAGAAAGGCTTGGTTATATAATCATCCGCACCATTTTCTATAGCCATAACTTGATCCATATCAGAATCTCTAGCAGATATGAATATTATTGGAACCTTTGAGATTGTTCTTATATCCCTGCACCAATAAAAACCATCATACACTGGTAAATTTACATCCATCAAAATAAGCTCAGGCTTCTCTAATACAAACTCGCTTCTTACATTAGAAAAATCTTTTATAGAAAATGTCCTATATCCATATCTTTCAAGATGATTTTTTATAAGTTCATTTAGCTTTTTATCATCTTCAATTATCATTATACTGTACATTTTACACACCTCTAATCATAATTGTATCATAAATAAATAAAAGAACATAAAAGCCTTTTCTAACTCTTATGTTCTTATATATAATTAGTACTTTATACCGTTCCAATAAATTGGTGTATAAACCTCTGCTATGCTAGGCAGCTTAACATCCTTAAGTGCCCACTTTTTAAATTCCTCAAAACCAGTACGATCTACTATATAGCCTATGTGCTCTTTTCCTCCTGGAGCGTTAGGATCAATGTACTTAGTTACATAATCATAGGTATTTAGAATAATTTTTATAATGCTGTCTTCGTCTACCCACTTTATAAAATCTTCTCCTAAACGAGGATTTTTCTTTCCTGTTCTTCCAAGAAGAGTTAACCTATAATATGTCTTTTCACTTCTAGTCCATGCTCCTGTAGGGCATTTTAAAACGCATTCTCCACACCCAATACATTTTTCACCTCTTCTAACTACTTTATAGTTAACCGCACTTAACGCTCCTACAGATTTCTTTTTACATACCTTAACACAAGCTCCACAGCT
This sequence comes from Clostridium acetobutylicum ATCC 824, assembly GCF_000008765.1. Lineage (NCBI taxonomy): Bacteria > Bacillati > Bacillota > Clostridia > Eubacteriales > Clostridiaceae > Clostridium > Clostridium acetobutylicum. Next base: position 1,658,422 of record NC_003030.1, on the reverse strand, counting down.
AACACATGTATCACTTTCATAGTGTGGTTCAGTCATACCCATAATGCCAAAATCATGCATTCTAACCTTTGCGCAGTCATTAGGACATCCCGTTAATGCAATTTTGAAATGTAAATCATGGGGAAATACAGCTTTCTCTATCCTTTGTGCAAAAGAAGTGGTATCATAACATCCATATGGGCATACACGATTTCCCACACAGGCTGTAATGTTTCTTGTTCCTGAAGCACTATAACCTTGAAGTGCAGTTTCTTGATTGATATTTAGTCCCTCTATAATTGGCTGCAAAAGTTCATTTACCTTAGGCATGTCTTCAAACTTAATTCCCGGAATTTCAAAGCCTTGACGGCTAGTTATATGAACAGAACCGTCTCCATAATTCTCTGCTATATTTTGAATCATAGAAAGAAATTTAGCTTCTAAATGTCCTCCTGGCACACGTATTCTAGAAGCTGTAATACCTCTTCTTTTGGTAACACGGAAGGCATTCTTCTTTAAATTCTTTGTGTTAATATCCATTGCTCTTCCTCCTAATCAATTAAATTTTTGCCCTTTGTGAAATTAAACACAGGCCCATCTAAACAAACATATACATCATCAATCTTACAATGACCACATTTTCCTATTCCACAGCACATCTTTCTTTCCTGTGAAATCCACATATTTTCTTCTTTGAAGCCTACATCTAAAAGACCTTGAGTACTAAATCTCATCATTGCTGGAGGTCCAACAACTATAGCAGATGCTTCCTTTACATTCTGTAATTTTAACTCTGGAATATATTTAGTAACTAATCCTTCTTTAAAATTAGAATCGCCTTCAGCTGAATCAACAGTTAAAATAATGTTGATATTATTCTTCCATTCTTTAAAATCCTCTGAAAATAGGATATCCTTTGGAGTTTTAAAGCCTGCTATAAGAGTTACACTCTTGGCTTCTTTACTATTTTTAGCGAAATACTCCACGACACCTCTTACTGGAGAAACACCAGTACCTCCTGCCACTATCACTATTTCTTTGTCTTTATAATTTTCTACATCAAACCCATTCCCGTAAGGTCCTCTTAAAAACAGTTTGTCTCCAACGTAACGTTCAAAAACCTCATTTGTAACCTTACCAACACGTCTTATAGTAAGATCCACTGTATTTTCTCCAACCCCGCTTACTGAAATAGGAGCTTCACCATATTTAGGTATAGAAACTTCAAAAAACTGTCCTGGCTTAACAACCCCATCATAGCTCATGCGAAAAGTATATTCTATATTGGTATGCTTTATTACTTCCTTAATTTCTGAAAGAAAAGGTACATATTCATTTTTACTCATTGTCCTCTACCTCCTTAATAGCACCTTTTAACTTGTTGATGCAATTAGAAAATGAAATATATTCAGGACAAATATCATCACATCTTCCACAGCCTACACACATATGGTATCCATTTCTCTTCTTATAGTCATAAACCTTATGCATTACTTTAAATCTCATTCTTTGTCCATTTTTGCTTCGATAGCTTCCTCCACCTGCAACATTTGTAAAGCCATCTACCATGCAAGATGCCCAAACTCTTCTTCTCTCTCCAGCCTTTCCATTATCAGTATAAAAAATATCCTGCATTGAAAAGCATGTACAAGTTGGACAGACAAAATTACAGCGTCCACAGTTAATACATCGGCTGTCATATTCATCCCACATCTTGGATTTAAATATTTTAGTAGTAATTCCCTCTGGTACTTTTACCTTTGTTTTATTTTCCATTACAAAGGACGGTTTAACTTCAAGCTCCTCTAAACTTACTTCTTTTAAAAACTCTTTCCATTTTTCTTCCTTATTATCTATATAAAAATGTTCTTCCCTTAGTTCCACACTCGCATCATACATATCAGCTTGATTAGTCCCCATAGAAACACAAAAACAGTTTTCAAAAGATGTTTTACATGGCATTAAAACAAACTTTACCTTTTCACGTATGCGCTTATAGTAATGATCTTCAAAGCCATTTTTTAAATATATCTGATCTAAGCGCTTTACTGCATTAATATCGCAACTTCTTAAAAAGATAATTGCTCCCTTCTTAGGTCCTTCTGCTTCTTTTACACTATCCTCAGTAAAGAAAAATAAAGTTTCCGAAATAGGTAATAATATTTCTTTGAATGAAAAATCAGACTTTACATCAAACTCTATTTCCTCTACATTATTTATTTTGTCATATCTAACCCTATCTGTATCAGAAAAGGCACCTTTACCTATTAAACGTTTGGGTGCATATATAAGATAATCTTCCTTTAACTTATGGAACAAAGTATTTAAATTTTCTCTCGTCAAACGATAACCCATAATTATACTCCTTTCTTCTGCCTTGAAATAATAAAATACGGAAGTGCTACAAATAAAATACCTCCAACCATATTTCCTAGACTAACAATACTTATATTATAAAAGTATCCTCCCAAGCTAACAGCTGCTTTGTGAGGAGCTAGTAGTCCCAATGTTAGCAGCGTCATATTTGCTACACTATGTTCAAATCCACAGGTAATAAATGCAAATAGACACCAAAAAATCATTATGAGTTTGCCACTTTCAGATTTACACTTAAAGCCACACCATACTGCCAAACAAACTAAAATATTACATAGTATTCCTCTAAAAAATAAAGGAAGTATAGCAGTATTCATTTTAGATGCCGCAGCCGCTGCGATAAATTTACTTGTGGATCCATTTAACAATCCTGAGGCATAAAACATCACAGCTAATAAAATAGCCCCTATCCAATTTCCAATAAAACAAACAATCCATAATTTTATTGCTTTAGAAAGCTTAATAGTTTTTGATAACATTCCTGCTGTCATAACCATATTATTTCCTGTAAAAAGTTCTGAACCTGCTAGTATAACTAAGCTCAATGCAATTCCAAATGAAGCACCCATGACAATCTTACTAAAAGCCATTCCTTTAAGCATACCGCCAATTGTAAAAATTAATAAAACTCCAAAGCCTACATACATTCCTGCCAGCATAGATGCTAAAAAATATCCAATAAAATTTTTCTGCAAAAAACTAGTTTTAGCTTTTGCAGCCTTAGATACTGTTTGAAAATCATCTTCGAACACTTTAAAACCCCCTTTTTTCATTTCTTGTTAAAAATATAACAAAAAATAAAAAAAGTTACCGTGATTTTTATCACGGCGCTTTAAAATAATTCTTGATTTTTTCACGATTTGGTATGATAAATTCATTTTTCTTTAGAATAACCAAATTTTTTTCTGTTAAAAGCTTCAGCTGTCTAGATACAGTTTCTCTTTTAGATCCTAACATATCTGCTAAGTATGTAATGCTAAGTTCCATATTAATTTTAGTTCCTTCTTTTACTTTAATACCATAATCTCCTGATAGCTTCCATAGTTTAGCTGCAATTTTTTTATCTCCTCTTATTGAATTGGTGGTATTTTTAAGCTGACGATACAACCTTCTAATTTTAATCGCCATAGAATTCATAACCGCTTTTGTTAACTCAAAATCTTTCTCCATAACCTTTATAAGTTTATTCTTTGAAAAGCATAATATCAAAGCATCCTCAAGTACTTCACAATTCACAGAGGCAAACATCTCTTGAAATATAACTTCATTGAGCATTTTTCCTTTACCAAATACGAATATAACCTTTTTTTCTCCTACGCTATTAATTTTATATAATGCAGCCAATCCCTCAATTACAATGTATATAACTGATACCTGATCCTTATCTCTAAAAATATGCTCCCCTTTTTTTATCCTCTTAAGGCTTCCGTAATTCTCCAAAAGCTTTAATGTATCTAAACTTACATTTTGAAGAACCTCAACTTCTTTAAATGCCTCTTTTAACTCCATACTAGACTCCTTTTGTTTCTATTAAAATATTAACTTATTACAATTTAACATTATAATAAAAAAATTTAAAGCCCATATTCAATAGAATATAGGCTTTTATATTAAAATATTTACTTAATAGATTCTGCTATTTTTTCAAGCTCATTTACGGATATCCCCTTTAATATCAAGCTATAAAGAGATTTATTATACTCCCAATCAATAGATTCATTACCAGAAAGCACCGCATCAACATTATTTATTTTTATTTTTTTAATATCGTCCTCACCTCCCATTGTATATTTGGTTTCTTCACAAGACAAACGTTCTTGAAGAAACATTACATTTGGATTTTTAGGATTTTTAAAATACATTGTAATGTACTTATTGTTATTAAAGTTTCCATTTTTGTCTTTATATAGTTTTGCATAATCAAATTTATAGCCCGAAGGTAAATATGACGGAAGTATAACCTTAAAACAAGTGTATTTATTTACATCATTTACATTAGTAATTGTATACGTTTGTGCCTCTCTCTCCTTAACTGTTACTATTTTTCCATTAGTAAAATCAGAAATTTTTTCTCCATTCTTTGTATAGAGGTCTTTGCAATTTTCTTTTGTAATTTTAGTTACAACCTTACCATTTTTATCGAAAATTTTCCCTTTTAAATTCTCTGGCACTTCTTTACTTTTATTACCTTTTCCAACTTGAACCTTAACTGCGTTTATTCTGCCAATTGATATTTGTTTTAATATTTTATCTGATAAATCCTTTGCAAAAGAGGTTTGCATAAAAGCTGCTCCAGCTACCACAAAAGCTACAGATGCAGCTGCTACCTTCATTAATATATCTGATTTTTTCATATTATTTTCTCCTTTTTTCTTATTGATATTTTTCAAACACTTTTCATATATATAATCTTTATTTATCTTCTTACTGAAATCTTTATTAGCTAAAATTTTACCAAACTTAAAAAGTTCATCGTACTCTTCATCTTTATAATTATCAATTTTCTCTAAGCCATCAATATAGTCCTCAATATCTGATGAAAACTTATTTTCTATATCTTTTTTATTCATCTATATATCCCTCTCTTTCCATTTGGCTTTTTAATTTCTTTATTGTTCGAAACAAAATTATCCCAACATTGTTGCTCTTAATGCCTAGTAGCTCCGATATTTCTTTGTTTTTTAAGTTTGCACCAAATTTAAGGGCTATAATATGTCTTTCTTTTTTACTTAAAATCTTTAGTGCTTTTAAAAGCTTGTAATTAGCCTCTTCTTTTAAAATGGCCTCTTCCGGATTAGGCTCATTGGATAGCAATTCTTTAAAAACGTCAAGTGAAAATAAAGTATGTCTTTTTAGCCCTCTAAAATAATCATTTAACACATTTCTAGCAATGGTAAAAAGCCATACCTCAAAGGAAGACTTTTTCTCGGAATAAGAATCAATTTTTAACATAACTTTTTCAAAAATCTTACTCATTAAGTCCTCTGCAGTATACTGACAATTAACCCTGTAGTATATATAGTTATAGACTCTCTTAGAGTAAGTTTCAAAAATATAAGAAAACGCTCTTTCTCTATCCTCCATTTTATCTAAATTACTTAATATAGACTGTTCCATATTTTTATAAGCCTTCCTTCTTTTTACTTAGCTAAGTATTTTCACATGTTAATACGCTTAACTTTATATTTCATTACATGAATTTGAAATTTTATATTATCTTAACTGATAAATGCATAAAATACATAATAGAAATTTATATAGGAAGTAATAATAAATGAAAAATTTCAACTCCTTCCATGGTATGGTTACAAACATTAGCGACTTTCACTCAGCCACTAATAATGAAGATACAGGCTGTTACAAACTTATGTCCGTAACAAACAGCTTTGGAAGTTTAGTTAATTTTGTGGCAGCACCAGACACTTACTTTATAGACCATGTAACAATACATCCCTACGATATGATAACAGGCTTTTATGATGCCAATGCACCCACTATCTTAATATTTCCTCCTCAATACAAAGCCCTTGTTGTTTCAATGGATGCGCCCGGCGAAAATGTAAAGGTAGACTATTTTAACAGTGAACTTATAAGCAGCGATAATACTTTAAAACTTAACCTTTCTTTGAGCACAGAAATAATTTTAGAAAATGATCAATTATTTACAGGAAATCTTAGAAACCGCTATTTAATTGTGATTTATGGTCCCTCTACTAAAAGCATACCAGCTCAAACTATTCCTTATAAAATTATTGTTATGTGTTAACTCCTATGAAAGAAGTAAAGCCGCAGCTATTTTGCCACGGCTTTTAGTTAGTTTTTTAAATTATCACTCTAACATTTGTACCTCTTTTAGGCTCACTATCTATATACAGCTTTCCCTTATGAAGCACAGCAATCTCATTACACAGTGCAAGTCCAATTCCTGCCCCGTTATTTGCTCTTTCTCTAGATTTGTCAACCATATAAAATGGTTCAATCACTTTTTGTACATCCTCCTTTGGTATACCAAAACCTGTATCTCTGACCTCAAGTATCAAATTTGAAGCACTACTTTTATAAGCATTGAAACATATTTCATCTCCACTTTTGGATGCCTTAATAGCATTATCAATTAAATTAGTAACAAGAATTGTAATAAGCTCTATATCCATTAAATGTGTAAATTTATCTGCTGAAATTTTAAGCTTAATATTTTTATCTTTAAGCTTATGAAGCATGGCCCTCTTAACCCTAAACACAAGAGTTTCTATACTTTCCTCTCGCATTTCAAATTTTTCTTTTCTTAAAATAGTTAACTGCATAAGCTTTGATGATAATTTTTGAAGCCTTTTTCCTTCATCATAAATGTAGTTTAATGAACTAAAAAGCGTTTTTTCATCATACTTTGCAGTTCTCAAAAAATCAGCATAACCTATTATAGAGGTTAAGGGTGTTCTTATTTCATGGGTTAAGTCATCTATAAATCTCTGCTTATCCTCTGAAGAAGTTTTAAGCTCCTTTATTTTATCTTCAATAACATCCGCCATATAATTAAAATTCTTGGACAATTGTCCTATTTCATCATTTCTAACTCCACTAACTCTTTCATTAAAATTTCCTTCTGCTATTTTTTGAGTTGATTTTATCATTACATTTATTGGTTTTACTATAAATTTACTTAATATTAACATTACTATAATCAAAATTATTATTATGAATATATTTAATTTTAAAAGAACATTCAATAGGTATTTTCTATTGTCATAAATCTTTGATACATCTTTAATATAACTAAATTTATAGTAACTATTGTCTAGTTTAAGTTTTGATACTATAAATAAGTATGTTTTTCCGTTTATATCACGCAATATGTACTTTAATTGATTCTTGTTTAAATCAAGCTCAGGTCTTTTTTTAGGTAATTTGTTAGACAAGTCATTAAAAACACTGTTTCCCTTTTCATCAATAACATCTATATAAACCTTTTGATCCTTAAAATCGCTCAAGTATGTATTTATAAACACATCCAATTCTTCTTTAGTTAAATTGTAACTAACATCGTACTTTCCCCTTTTAATCTTAAA